>CAYQYP010000502.1:0-17735 GCA_964421755.1 uncultured Acidobacteriota bacterium | reverse complement strand
GTGCTGGCCTGTTTTTCATTTTCCAATGCTGTTGTCAGGCTCTCATTTCCGAATTCGCGGCATTCAGAAGCGCCCGCATGTAGGCAATCAGATAGGCCAGGCCGGCGTTTGGCCGGTACTCGTGTGAACCGGCGGCCGGCTGCAACCCGGGGGGTGGATTCCCGACGCCCGGGACATGATCAGGGATGGCTATCCCATCGAATTTTACTTCGACGAGCGCCTTCATCACCTTGAACATGTCGTAGTAACCGTCGTCGAGCAGGGTCTCAGTTGAATGAGGCAACGGGGCGGTCACATTACGGAAGTGCACTTTGAACAGCTTCTTCCGGGCCCCAAAGTACTTGATGGTCTCTACCGGATCCTTGCCCATGAGCGGCCCACCCTCCAGCCAACACCCGACGCAAAGGCACATGCCGATGTTCGGACTGTCCGCTAACTCGAGCGCTCGCTTGTATCCCTCGAAAGTGCTGAAGATGCAACGGGGAACACCGGCTATGACCGGGAGCGGCGGGTCATCCGGGTGAATACCGATGCGCACTCCCGCCTCTTCAGCGACCGGCACCACCTTCTTAATGAAGTAGCTGTAGTTGTCCCAGATCTCGTCCTCAGTAAAGACGCGGCCGTGGGACAGAGGGCCCGTGTAGGTTTTCCCCGCCCAGGTTCCTCTCCAGTTTGGGCTGGCGGTGTCCATGTCTCGCGCTTCATAACCGCGTGCGCTCGTTATCCGACCGCTCGACCAAATGCCGTTCCCCATGTGAGCGTACGTGGTGTATGGAATTCCGGCTTTGCCAAGGTAACGAATGTAATTCAGATACTCTTCGATTTTCTGATCGCGGCCAGGTAGATTAAGCGTCACCTCAGGCATGTTGTGGAGGCTGCCGCTCGGGCCGACTCCGCTGCCGATGTTGTACACCTTGAACCCGTTCTCTTCCCATTCCTGCCGCATCTTGATGAACCCTTCGGCAGTGGCCGTCTCCGGCGATGCCGCCAAACTGACCCACTTCACCCCAATCTGTCTGAGGTATCGCATATTCTCGGGAGTTGCCCGGCCGCCGCCCGTGCCTATTTTGATCCCGGCGGGAATTGGGCAAAGCGTGCCGGCGTCAGGTTTTGCCAACGGTGTGAATGCGGACGCGACCGCTCCCCCCAAAGCGATTTTGCCGAAATCCCTCCGAGTCGGTTCTTCGTATTTGCTCATGTCGTCCTTTCCTTTGAACGCTACCGAGCTTAGCCGCTTTCGGGGTAAGAGTCATCTGCGAATGGGGTGAGTCTTGTTGCCCTGCAGGCGGATCTCTGTCAGCGGCCGAGGCGTATCGCGCAGGATGGACACCATTACATCAGTGTTGGTGGCTCCGCTGAATGGCCGACGTCCCGTTGCGATCTCATACAGAAGGACACCGAGCGAGAAGTGTCTGTACGAATCAGGGATGTCGGAGCGCCAGTCCGTCCGCGGCTGAGGCAAGGCGTTTATCTAAGGTCCAGAAGCCACACTGCTCCAGCAGGGCAGAAGCCAGCAGATGAACGTCCACCCAACCAAGACCTCGCCCGGCAAGTCTTCGCGTCTCGATGAACTTAAGAACCTCTTCCTGTTCGGCTGCCTGAACCTGAGGCAACGCTTGAAGGGCCGAAAGGATCTCATCGCGGCGATCAAGATTGCCACAAGCAAGCTCTCCGACAACAAACGGATGGCTGCAAACCTCCTCCGCTTCCAGTAGCGCACTGAGCTTGGAATTGCGGCCCCGGAAATGATCCACCCAGACAGAAGTATCAACCAGGATCATCGGCCTGTTCTCCGTCTTCTGGGAGCCCTGAGTTTCTCCTCGCTGCCCCCTAACACAGCCAACCGTCGCGCGCTCTCCTTTGCAACAAGGGCTCGCAGTCCGGCGTGGATCACCTCAGTCTTGACGGTTAGACCGGTCAACTCCTGAGCTTTTTTCAGCAACTCTTCATCGAGATTAAGCGTGGTTCGCATCTGCATAAGTATGCCTGCTGCATGCAGACAAGGTCAATCACTCCTGGTTCCCTGGCACTGCTAGCCAAGAAAGCGGTTGGAGTTGTGCCAATCCAGGAAGTTCACCTCCGTTTTTAACGACGGCACGAAACCGAAGCGAACCGATTGTCGACACCCGATTTCCGCCGTTTTCCCCGTCAGGGCGGGAATCCCCGCCGGGAGCCGGGGAGGGATTCGTAATGACTAGGTTGGAGATTTGCAATGCTGGCGAAATCCGGTTAATACCTGCACTGGACCCCTATTCCTAATGTATTGGATTTCGCTCGCATGGTGGAGTACGATCCAGACAAACGGCGAACTTTGGAGCTACGCGGGTCACACCTTGGCCGGAGGATGATATGAACCCGGACCGCTGGCGCCAGATCCAGCAGATCTTTCACTCGGTGCTGCAGTGTGAACCGGAACGGCGGGAAGCGTTTCTGCTGGAAGCGTGCGCGGGCGATGACGACCTGCGCAAGGAAGTGGCGTCTCTGCTCTCCATTAACGCCAAGTCCGAAGATCCCTTTGATGTGCCCGCACTGCAAATTCTCGCCAACGCTCTGGCGGAAGGCCAGGAGTTCATCAAGCGGCCGAATCTGGCCGGCTGTACACTTTCGCACTATCGGGTTCTCGAAAAGATCGGCGAGGGAGGCATGGGCGTGGTATACCGTGCCCAAGACAGCCGTCTGATGCGAACTGTAGCGATCAAACTCTTGTCGACGGACCGGGTCGCGGACCCTGAGCGAAAGCGTCGGTTCGTCAAAGAGGCCAAGGCCGCGTCTGCCTTGAACCACCCGAATATCGTTACGATACACGACATCGATCACGCCGACGGTCTCGATTTCATTGTGATGGAGTATCTGGCTGGCAGGACCCTCGACAGGCATTTGCCGCGCAAAGGGATGCCGCTAAACAACGTGCTGGATTTGGGCATCCAGATAGCCGACGCATTGGCTGCCGCGCACTCTGCCGGAATTGTTCACCGCGATTTGAAGCCTTCGAACGTCATGGTGAGCGAGCACGGGCAGGTGAAAATTCTGGATTTCGGCCTGGCGAAGCTGGTCGAGAAAACGCTCCCGAACCCGGGTGGGGTCCGGACGGCCGATTTTCTGGAAAGCACGACGAGTACGGAGGAAGGAGTTGTCGTCGGGACGGTCGCTTACATGTCCCCTGAGCAAGCAGAGGGGAAGAAAGTAGATGCCCGATCCGATATCTTCTCCTTCGGCGCGCTCATTTACGAAATGGCTTGCGGGCAGAGGCCGTTTCAGGGTGGCTCGGCTGCTTCGATCCTGGCCGAGATCATCCGGGGCGAGCCGAAGCAATTTGGGGAAATCGCGCCTCACCTGCCGGTCGAGTTCGAGAAGGTAGTTCGCCGGTGCCTGCGAAAAGAACCGGAGCGGCGTTTCCAGTCCATCTCCGACGTCAGGGTTGAGTTGCAGGAGGTGAAGGAACAGCTGGCATCACAGCCCGGCACTGATCAATCTGAGCAACCTCAGGCCAAGAAGAGAGGGTGGCTTTATACCAGGCTGATTCCAGGCGTCTTGTTCGTCTTGATCATCCTCGCGGTCGCTGTTGGCTGGTGGATGCTCAGGCCCCCCGATGGGCTGCCGGAGTCAAGTCCCATTCAGGTTACGAAGACCGAGGGTTGGGAGGGTCAGCCTGCGTTATCTCCCGACGGCGGCAGGATTGCCTATACTTCGAACGAGACGGGGAACCTTGAGATCTTCGTTACCGGATCGAGCGGAGGCACTCCGCAAAACCTGACCCAGCACCCGGCTCAGGATCAGTCTCCAGCGTGGTTCCCCGACGGCAGCGCGATCCTTTTTGCCTCAGATCGAAACGGGGAGACCGGAATCTGGAAGATGAGCCAGCTCGGAAAAGATGCGATGCTGTTGATCCCAGACGCCGACCAGCCGGCCGTTTCCCCCGACGGGCGCCAAGTAGCTTTCACCGTCGCCGGACGGCAGGGATACTCACGAATCGGTGTTGCCTCGCTTGAGAACCCAGGAAAGCCCCGAATCCTGACAGATGATGACGACGGTCCATTCGGTCACTCGGATCCTGTGTGGTCTCCCGATGGGAAATCGATCTGTTACTCGACCTGGCATAATCTTTGGAGTATTCCGGTTGCCGGCGGCGCAGCCCGTCCCTTAACCGGGGACGGGGAATATGACGCGGACCCTTACTGGTCATTCAGTGGGCGGTTCATCTATTTCACCTCCTACCGAGGAGGTACGACCGCTTTGTGGCGCCAGTCGGTCACGCGAGGCGCCGCCCAGCGTTTGACGCTCGGGACTGGAACCGAGTGCCATCCCAGCCTGTCACGGGATGGTGTTCGTCTAGCCTATTCGACGGGCGGTCCACAGACGAGGCTGGTTCTCCGCACCCGCTCTTCGGGGAACGAAACCGAACTGTCGAGGGTTGCGGGCGATCAGATGGCCGCCATCGCCCCAGACAATCGCACCATTGCCATCGTGTCCCGTCGCTGGGCGCCAGATCTGCGTCTCGGCCTTCAGCCACTCCAACAGGAAGGTGAGCCGGCTCCTGTCCGCCTGCTGACCGACCAGCCCGGCTGGCCTTCGCAGCCAAGGTTCTCTCACGACGGAAAGTGGATCGCCTACTACCAGGTCCAGGGGACTGAACGTCACGTCTGGATTGCCGGCACATCAGGAGACTCGCCCGTCCAGATTACCTCCGGGCCTACGTCGGAGGGACATCCTGCCTGGTCGCCAGACGACTCCCAGCTGGCCTTTACATCTCAAAGCGACGGGGGGTTGAGCATCAGGACAATTTCGGTTCGAGATGGCAGGCCAGTTGGTTCGGCGCGTCTAGTCGAAACAACGGACGTTGAGGCTGCGTACGCCCCCGACTGGTCTCCGGATGGACGCAGCATCGCCTTCATTGGCATTCGAGATTCTTCGCCCGACGCCTGGGTCGTTTCGCTGGACCGCTCCTTTCCCACGCGTCGCATTACAAAACGGGCGGGCGTCAGTCGGGTTCGGTGGGATCCTGCTACAGGAGGCTGGTTGGTGGCCGGGGTTTGGGGTGAATCACAGTGTTCGATAAAGGGCGTGAAGTCACCGGGGGCTTTGCCCGCCGACCTAGTCCCCCCGGTGATACTCGGCTCGGCGGAAGCACCTGGCTTTTTCGATGTTTCCTACGATGCCAAATTGCTGATCTTTGTTCGGCAGGCGATGAGGGGTGACGTCTGGGTCATGGAAGCGAAAAAGGGGTTGTTCTAGAAGGGAGGGAGACAAATTATGCCAGCAAGAATCGAAGATATCTGTCATGAGCTGAGAGAGATCGAACGGGGTGCCGGCCTTCTCGCCCAGGTCCTCGAAGTGACGGTCACCGACCGAGGCCCCACGGGTGACACGCTCTTCTTCATTCCTGGTCCTTGGATAATCGGAGGGTATTGCCAGCCGGAGTCGCCGATCCCATTTACGCCGGACGAACTTCAGACGATGATGGCGCAGTTGGGGTCCAAAGTGGAGACTGTTTCCGAACAAGTGCAAGGACTGACGCCCAACAGTTTTCCCCGACGACCGCCTCCGTAAACCAAAAAGGCCGGATCGAATGGCTTTGGACAACCTGTCGGGACTCAGCCTTATCCTGACCTCCCAGTGCAACATGCGCTGCAGCTACTGCTATCAGCATGCCCAGGGCGTCCGGAACATGAGCTGGCGAACGCTTCGTGCGTCTTTGGATTTTGCACTGCGGTCCTCCAATCCCCGTTTGAACCTTCTTTTCTACGGCGGGGAGCCACTCCTCCGGTTTGCGCAGATCAGGCGGGCCGTTGCTCATGCCGCCAGCCGCACGAGCGATAGAAAGCGATTTCGTTATGAGCTGGTGACCAACGGTCTGCTCCTGAGCCCGGACAAAGCCGACTTTTTGGAGGAAAACAATTTCACAGTCCTCCTGAGCTTCGACGGCCCCGGGAGCCAGGCTGCTCGAGGAGCCGGCACCTTTGAACGGCTCGAAAGTCTGGTCGAGCGTCTGAAGGTCCGGAACCCGAGGCTTTTCAACGATCTGCTGACCGTCGTCGTCACAGTGACACCGCGCACGATACAGTATCTGGCGTCTTCGGTTGATTACTTCATCGGGAATGGGATCCCACGAATCGCGGTCGCTGCGGCTATCACTCATTTCCCAGAATGGGACACTGCCGGAGAGACAGAGCTCGACATCCAGTTTCAACGGGTCTGCGGCAGCAGCCAGGTTCTCAGGAACCAATCGGGGAAACTCCGGCTCACCCTTTTGAGCCCGGTACGGAAGATCAAGGAGTGGGATCAGGCGGAATGTTCAGCGGCTCAGCTCAGCGCTCCAACGGTTGATGTCGACGGGAGCGTTTATCCCTGCCCTCTGTTCGCTCGCTCGGTTCAGGGGCGGGAGGTTGCGCCGTTTGCAGAAGTGCAGGCTCTGGGGAGAATCGACGATCCGAACCTGGAGGCTCAGCTGGCTGTTCGTCGGACGAGCCGACTGACAAGCGAGCTGTTCGCCGGGAGACGCTTCAAATACACGCGGTACCGCCGTTGCGCGGACTGCGACGAGGTGGGCCACTGTCTCGTCTGTCCTTTTTCAGCTGCCTACATCCCGGGAAACCGCGATGCCTCCCGGGTGTCCGACTTTGTCTGCGCGTTCAACCGGATCGCCCTCAAATATCGCGACCTGCTTTCACCTCACACGAGCGAGCCGACCGCTGGACTTGCGCTTCAGCAGCTGAGGGAATGGCTCAGTCGCGCGACTAGTAGTCTTCCCCATTCAGGCTGCGGATAACCGACTTCTGCCACTTTTGGAGCTTGGGCCTCATCGATCGAAGTGGCTGGACCATGAGGTTTTCCAGGGGAGAGGTTTTCCAGGGGACGGAGTTCTTTTTCTGACGGCGTTCCACTGTAGTCCCCCGTGCGGACCCCCCGTCCGGAAACTCCATCTTTATGATCACGCTTGCCCTTCAGGCAATCACGAAACCTCGCTGTTGACGGCCTGGATCATCGCCTTGATATAACCGTAGCAAAAAGCAAAGGCCTGAAGCGACGAGGCCCGATCAGAGTGCACAGGTACGTGGTCGGGCATCAGCATGTAGGCGTACTGGACATCTCGCAAAGCCCGTGCAACCTGGTATAAGTCCATGTCCCCGTTGTCCGGGTACACTTCCTTGAACTGGTCCCACCCCCCTTTGATGTTTCGGAAGTGGACGTTGAAGATCTGCTTCCGTTCCCCCAGGTACTTAATGATCGGGAGGATGTCGGTTCCAGGGTCCCTCAGACCCGAAGCCACCGAGCCGAGGCACAGATTAAATCCATGGGATGGGCTCCTGTACATCTGGGCGAAACGTTTGATCCCGGCAAACACCTCGGGGCTGTTCCAGCGGGTCACTCCCCGGTAACCGGGATGGGTGGGCGGGTCCGCGATATGGTTCCCCAGCTGAACCTTCCACTCTTCCGCTACCGGGAGGATCCTGTCGAGGAGATAGGCGACGCGCTCGAAGATCTGATCCGCGGAAACCTCCCCGGCGATGGTCCTCGGATCGTTTCTTTTCAGGGCCTCCTGATAGTTCCAGGTGCTGTATAAAGCGTTGCCGCGGGCGGGATCAGATGTGCGCCCGGTGCGAAGGACCGGAAGTATCGTGGTGTTGTAGTTGAGAAGCCGGACCCCGGTCTTTCCCGCGACCTCGATCATCTGCTGGATAATGTCTATTTCCCGGTCACGCTCCGGACTCTTGCCCAGCATGATGTTCGGGTAGGCTTGCTTGTCTATTCCGGCCGAGGACAAGGGCAGATGGTAGGCTTCCAGACGGATGCCGTACTTTTCGCAAGCCTCTTTCTTGGCCAGCGAGTCTGCGAGGTCCCAGCCGACCCCATCGATCACCCTTGGTGAGCCGCCGTCGATGTGAAATACACCGTGGCGGGCCTTGAACTCGAGACTCTCCTGGCTGGTGTCACCCGACTGGCAGCCGACATGCATCATGGCCTTTCGGGAGGCCCCGGAAATTCCAGGCCGGCCGGGCTTCTGCGCCGGGCCAGAGGGGAGGAGCGCCACACCCGCCACGACTTTGCCAAAGTCCCTTCGCTTCATGGGCACATCATAGGTTATAAACCGGGAAAAGACACTTTGCGTTCCTCAGGGGTGCACTCCACTGCAGGTATTAACCCAATCCGCAGTTGTGGGAAATCCGGTTAATACCTGCTGTCCCCCTATTCCCCTATTCCATTCCGGTTGTCGCCGGCTTCAGCTTTCGGGTTTCGGATCGACAGCGGACGTCCCCCGTTCCCCCATACCAGCAACCAACCACGTCGCCGCGACGGCAAACAGAACGAAAACGATGAGCATTGTCACGGCCTCCGAACTGATCCTGGAGGGGGGCAGGAGGTAACGGAACGCCGTGCCGACGGCGGTCCAGGTGAGCAGGAGGACCGTTGCCCGCGGCCGGGGATAGCGGGCGACCAGGATAGCCACGGTCACGGTTGTGACGACCACCCAGGTCCAGGACATCCAGGCGGGCAAAAGCGCCAGATTGTCGGCCAGATCCCAGCTGAACGCGGCGTAGGTCGCCGTGACGGCGGTCTGCCAGGCAAGCGGACTCGAGAACCAGACAAGCGATGCAAGAGCCGCAGCCCCGACCGTATAGCTGAAACGAATCGGGAGGATCTCGTCCGCGACGATCGCCAGAACGACTGCAAGGGAAGCACAGGCGATCCCGACGTAAGCAGGACGGACTGGTGATGGTGGCGGGCCAGCCATCCGGAGGTCCTTGCGAAGACGCCAGGCACACAGACCGTACGAGACCCCGAGCAGAGCTCCAAATGTGAGCTCCATCCCCTTCCACCAGCCCAGGGGCATCCAGGCCCAGACGTCTCGGCCCAATGGCTGCAGCGCGGCACCTACCGCAAACCCGATTCCTCCGCCGATCGCCCCGCATAGCGCGAACAACGACGGGACACGAGACCGCAGCCAGGCGGTCAGCAGCAAGCCTCCAAGCCACAGCCCGGCCCACAGCTCTTCCCGCGGCCTGTCGATCGGATTCGAGAAGTAGACCAGCTTAGGGTCATTGATGACCTTCCACCCGGCCCACGTACCGACAACCAGGAGGCAGAGGCCGATCAGCACCCGCCTGGTGGGCAGCGGGCGCAGGGCGAGTCCGATCAACGCCCCGCCGGCCAATCCCCAGGCGGCGCCCTTGATCGCAAATCCGAGCATGGCCCATAAGAAAGTCTCCGGCTCGAGACTCAAGCCGACTGTCTGCCCGTAGGTCTCCTGACCGCCAAGGCCGACGCCCAGGGCCGCAAAGGCGGCTACGCGCCCGGCATCGGACGAACGCCCGAGCAGAATGCAGAGGACAAGCCCGATCATCGCGCCAGGAATCATGGCTCCGAGAGGCCCACCACCGATCGAACCCCGCAACCCCCAGCCAAGCGACATGGTCAGTGCGGGCAGGATGCAGAAGCTCCACAGCGGGCGGGCATCGACCCGAGAGTCAGTCGGAGCTCGGGCTTGCATGGTTTCGCGGATGTTCATCGCAACCTGCAGACATTCAGCATCTTCTCCAGACCGCTCGGTCTGATTCTCAGCTGCTTCAATACCTGGGTGGATGAGTATTCAGCCTATGGCCTTGAGTCCCCCAACGTCCGCAGCACCTGCTCGCGATAGGTGCGGCTAAGAGCGATCTTGTTGCCATCCCTGAGCACAACAACGTAGTCCCCATGGGACCACGGCTGCAGCTCGGCGATGAAATCCACGTTGACGATCTCAGAGCGGTGAACGCGGACAAACCGGCGAGGATCCAGGCGGCCGGCGAGTCCCGACAAAGGGGCACGGTACAGGTAAGTCCGCTTGGGCAGGTGCAGTCGGACGTATTTTTCCTCCGCGCTGATGCGCAGAATCTCATCGAGCTTGAGCGGAACAACTCTTTCGCCTTCCCGGACCAGCAGGCGCGTCAGGTAGCTCTCCGGGGCGTAAATGCTCTGTAGTAATTCCACCAGCTGCTCGTTTGACGTCCGACGGGAGCGGAACTCCTCGAGTGCGGCATGGAGCCTTTCCTGTGTAAAGGGCTTCAGAAGGTAATCGACGGCATGGACCTCGAAAGCCCTCAACGCGTGCTGATCATAGGCCGTCGTGAAAATGACATGGGGAAAATCGGATGCGCCAATCGTCTCGATCACCTCAAAGCCTGTGAGGCCGGGCATCTGGATGTCGAGCAGGACCAGGTCCGGACGCTGTTCCCGGATCAATTTTAGAGCTTCGAGCCCGTCTGCTGCTTCCAGGACCTGCCAATTCCCCGGCTCGTTCTCCAAAAACAGGCGCAGTTTCCGCCGAGCCGGTTTTTCATCGTCGGCAATCAGGACGCGGAAGGGCTCAGGCATGGCGGGCCTCGCTGACCACCGGCGCTATCTGTCCGGATGCTGCTTCCTCACTTCCTTCAGAGTAAGGAACGCGAATCGTGACAGCCAGCCCGCCTTCCGGCCGGTTCTTCAGCTCGAAGCTTTGCTTGGAACCGTAAAGGTGCTCAAGACGCTTTTGGACATTGGTCAGCCCGGTGCCGGGACGAAAAGTCGAACTGAGTCCGGGGCCATTGTCCTCGATATTCAGTTCGAGCCAGGACCCTGCGATCTCCGCTCGCACCAGAACCTGTGCGATCTTTTCTCCCGTTGCCGGGTTGAACTTGATGGAATTTTCGACAAGGGGCTGAAGCAAGAACGACGGAATCTCGGCCTCCTCTGCGCCGCTGGAAACTTCGACCCGCGTTGTTAACCTGTCGCCGAAACGGGCCTTCATGATCTCCAGATAGAGCTCCAGGAGCTCAACATCTTTATGTAGCGGCACAAGCTGCTGCTCGGCCCTGTCCAGAGTCCGCCTCAGCATCTGACTGAGCAGCGAAATCATCCGATCGGCCGCCACAACGTTTTCGTACATCACTGAGCTGATGGTGTTCAGTGTATTGAAGAGGAAGTGAGGGTTGATCTGCGTTTTCAGGAAGTCGAGTCGGGCTTGATTGAGCTCGGCCTCGAGTCGGGCGGTTCTGAGCCGGCTTTCGCGGTTCTCGACGACATACACGAACAGGCGCAGACCTCCGTAGAACAACCAGTAGACGACCAGAAAGACCTGGAACTCGTAGAGGTACCGGTAGTAGGCATTTCCGTAGCCGTAGGGACCAAGGTCAAAGTAGTGATAGATCCAGAGGCGAGCTTCGTAAAAGAGGGTGGTGTCGATTATCGAGAAGACGAGGGACGCGACAATGTGGACCATCGCACGAAGCCATCGGCGCGGGCCGGCAATTGGGAAATGTCGGATGAACAGGTAAAGGAAGGGGACGAGCAGCAAGCTGAAGAAGTGCCCCGTGACCTCCCAGATAATCGGGTGCAGGAAAGAAGCGGGCGCGTTCTCCGCCCGCTGCATAGCATACTCCTGGACCGCCTTATAGATGGTCGAACAGCCGAGGATGACGACCATCACTTTCATGACGAGGCCGAGCGGAGGGAGGTTGTCTTGCTTCATGGCTCGTCTACCTGTGGCAACGGCCGGGCCGTTCCACGTTCTACGCCTCCAGCGTTCGAGCGCCGATCGGAACCGCCTGGGGTCGGCACCTGGGCTTAAGCCCGAAACAAGGCCTCACCCAGTTCCAACGCCTGATCAGCAGTTCGTACAGTGCGACCGAGGCCGCGAAGGAGACGAAAAGTAGTCCAACGAACTTAACCACTGGATCGAGCGACCACGAGACCAGATGATACCCGATCACGATGATAACCGTCTGGTGCAGGATATAGAATGGGTAGATCCCCTCGTTGGCATAGGCAATGAACCTGTTCCTGAAGTTCAGATAGTGCCTGCCGTATCCGAGGATCGTCAGGATCCACGACCATGTCAGCACAGACAATAACGTGTATTCGACCGGGAACCAATACCCTCCCTCCACTCCCATAGCGTCATCAATGAGAAGCACTCCGAGAGCGGCCAGACCAAGCGCCAGAGACGGGCGGCGCAGTCTCTCGATCTGGTCCCAGATCCTGGAGTGAGATGCGATCAGGAGTCCGCACCAGAAGTGGAACAGCTGAAAACTGAAGTTGGCCCAATCGGCAACCAGGTTCTGCTGCGTTGGCCAGTACGGACGCAGGCTGACCTGGATCAGCGAAAGCGGAAGGATGAGCAGGTAGACATTCACGCCCCGGGCGAGCCAGTTCTGCAGGCGTTCCAACAACTTCTTGCCGCTCGGTCGGCGAATTGCGGCCAGCAGCGGAATGCTGAGAAGCGAAAAGACGAACAGGTACGCAACAAACCAGAGGTGATGCCAGGTCGTGTTGCCTTCCGGGTAAGGGACGCCGTAAAAGACAGTCCGGTAGAAGTCCAAGTAGGAATGGTAGCCGACCCCCGCGAACAGGCGCTCGCAGTAGACCTGGGGCGGAACGACCACGGCCATGCCGAAAATCAAGGGCCAGAGCAGACGCCGATGCCTTTCCTTCATGAAACCGGAAAGCCCGCGTGATCGCAACGCAAAGGTTGTTCCCACTCCGGATATGAAGAATAACAGCGGCATGCGCCACTGATGCATGAAGGCCATTGGCAAATCCAGCCATGTGAGCCGCTCTGGGTTCTTGATGTGCCATCCCCAGGAGTTGAAGGCCATCCCGGTGTGAAAAACCTGGAGCAGGAGAATGGCCAGGACGCGCAGCCAGTCGAGGTCATGACGGCGGTTGTCGGTTGCTGTAGTTCCCATGCAAACGATCATCGCCCATCCGACCCGGGGCAAGGCGATAACAAAGTCACGAACCGGTACTGGGCTGGAATAAGAGGGACCTGGAGAGTGTTAGAACTCAGCGGAGCCCGCTTTCATCGGACTTCTGAAACGGCTCGGGGTCGCCTCGCACAGCCATTTCTCCGGCAAAGGCCTATTCCGGCGGGGTGACCTTGAACGAGATCTTCGCGAGCTGCTCGGGCGCTTTGCCGATCTTGCGCAGGAAGGGGAGCCAGCGCGGGTCGTCGTAAAGGTTGGCGAAAAGAGGGTCCACCACGATCTCGGCGAAAGTGCCGCCACTCCGGCGCTCCTTCTCGAGCCACTCGAACGCACGGTCGGCCTCGCGGCGAAAGGCGTGGATGCCGGCAATGTTGCCGGCCGCCTCCTTCTCGTATTTTGCGATCAACGCGGCGAGCGCGGCGTCCGACTCCGCCTTCCGCCCGAGCGCGTGGTAGGCCAGCGGCAGGCCGATCATGCGGAAAACCTCGACGGACTCCCGCTCGAACTCCGCCAGGGCACCCTTCGCGTCGCCCTTGAGCAGCATCGCGACTCCCAGCTGGTAGTGCGCGACGCCGTTGCCGGGGCTCAGGCTCAGCACCGTACGGTAGGTCGCGATCGCCTCGTCAAGCCGCCCGGCGTTGATCTGGCTGGTGCCTTGATTGAAAAGCGCGTTCACGTTCACCGGGTCGCGGATGGTGATGGCTTCCCAGAGCGCGACCGCCTCGTTCTTGCGCCCGAGAAGGTTCAGCAGGGTGGCGCTGTTCCCAAGCACGCGCCCATTTGCCGGATCGAGGACAAACGCGCGTTCCAGATGCTTCGCCGCGGCGGCGAAGTCGCTCTCGCCGTACATCGCAATGAAGGCAAGCCCGGCGTACGCGGGGGCATACTTCGGATCGATCTCGAGTGCCCGCGTGTTTGCCTCGCGAGCGCGGGCATATCCCTCATCGGGGGGCACCAGGCCTGAGGCCGCCTTGTTCCCGTAGTTGGCGGCCAGTCCGCCCCACGCAGGGGCGTATTTGGGATCGATCTCCAGCACCCGACCCAACAGCGCGTCGGATTTCTCGTACCCGTCCTTGGTGTTCTTGCGCCCAAGCTGGATGCTCTGCAGGTAGAGCGCGTACGCCTCGGGGTCGGTCTTGCGCGTCGTGGGCGTCTTGCCCTGAAAGGTGACCTGGAGTTGCTTCACGACGTCGACGGCGATCTCGTCCTGGATGGCGAAAATGTCGTCGAGCTTGCGGTCATAGGTCGCGGACCAGACGTGGAATCCGTCGGCTGCCTGGATCAGTTGCGCGGTGACGCGCACGTTGTTGCCGGCCCTGCGCACTGAGCCCTCAAGCACATAAGCCACTTTCAGCCGCTTCCCAATTTCCGGGACCTCGACGTTCTTTCCTTTGAACGAGAACGAGGATGTGCGGGCTACCACCCGCAGATCTGTGATCTGGGCCAACAGGTTCAGAAGTTCCTCGGAGATACCGTCGGAGAAGTACTCCTGGTCTCGATCCGGGCTCATGTTAACGAAGGGCAGCACCGCAATGGTCTGCCTGTTAACCCTGGCGTCTCCGTCGGCGGCCTTTTGCGACGCATCGTCGCTGCGGCCCAAGAACATGACCAGAGCGGCCGCAACAACCATGATCGCAAGGACGATCCCTGTCCACAGCCCCCCGCGATGAAGGCCGGTTCTGCCCTCACCGGATGGCGGGAAAATGACGGACCCGGGCTCGCTGATCTCGCTGGCACCCGAAGCGACTTGTCTGCGCAGGCCGCGCAGCTCGTTCCGAATATCCTTTGCCGACTGATAACGCTCCTCCGGCTCCTTCTCCAGGCATTTCGCGACGATGCGGCCCAGTTGGTGCGGCAGGTCGGGATTCATCTCTGTCAGGGGCAGAGGCGTGTCGCGCAGGATGGACACCATGACATCGGTGTTGGTGGCTCCGCTGAATGGCCGGCGTCCCGTTGCGATCTCATACAGAAGGACACCGAGCGAGAAGATATCACTTCGGTGATCGACGTGCCGACCCCGGAGTTGCTCGGGTGACATGTACGGAACCGTCCCCACCACGGCGCTCTCGCTGGTGATTCGCGCGGCCTGCGTGACCGCCTGGTCCGAGGCGGATTTCTCGGCAAGCTTCGCCAGCCCGAAGTCGAGCACCTTTACCCGGCCGTCCCTGGTGAGCATAACGTTGGCCGGCTTGAGGTCGCGGTGGACGATGCCCTTTTCCTCGGCGGCGACCAAGGCGTCGGCGATGGCGATGCCGATATCGAAGACCTGCGCCAGCGGAAGGCCCTGTTCGGTGAGGAATTGGTCCAGGCCCTGGCCTTCAACCAGTTCCATCGTGAGAAAGCGCACGCCAGCCTCTTCCTCTACGGAATAGAGAGTGACGATATGCGGATGATTCAGGCTGGCGACCGTCTTCGCTTCGCGCTTGAAACGCTCGAGGAGGGCGGGATCGGCGGCTACCGCGGCCGGAAGGACCTTGAGGGCGACGTCGCGGTCGAGCTTCGTGTCGCGGGCGCGATAGACCTCACCCATGCCACCTTTGCCGAGCAGGCCGGTGATCTGGTAGTGGATAAGCGACTTGCCAATCAAGCGATGGCTCCGAGTGTTGGAGCCAGTGTAGGAAGGTGGCGGGTGGTGTGTCAAATGAGCACGGCGAGTCACGAATCGGGCCGCAGTTCGAGTAACGTCACACCGGCTGACCTTGAGGCTACGGCTGCTTCACGTTACACTCATTTGATCTCCTGAGAATCTTTCAGAAATCTCGTACCCGGAGGTTGCCACATGAGAATGACCGATTTCTTTGCGTCACAACTGGAACGGGAAGCTGCCATATCGCGGCGCGTGCTCGAGCGGGTCCCGGAGGGACGTCCGGATTGGAAACCCCACGAGAAGTCCATGCCCCTCGGATATCTGGCCACGCTGGTTGCCACCATGCCTTCCTGGATCGCCATGGCAGTTTTGCAGGATTCCCTCGACCTCAATCCGCCCGGTGGATCTCCGCAAAGGCCGCCGCAATGGACGACCACGGGTGAGTTGCTGGCCGCCTTCGAAGATTCGGTTGCCAAGGGGACAGACGCCCTTCGGAAGACGACGGACGAGCACCTCACCACACCCTGGAGGCTCCTCGTCGGCGGGCAGACGGTCATGGAACAGCCCCGATACGTCGTGATCGCCGACACCTTCACTCACCAGGCCCATCACCGTGGCCAACTGACGGTTTACTTGAGGTTGAACGGCGCTCCGGTGCCGTCAATCTATGGACCGTCTGCGGACGATCGACAGTTTTGACGACAGGGGCAGCCTGCTCCCCGGATCCCTGCTCCGCCGCAGCGCGACCTTTCAAAGACCGGCTTCACTCAACTCCAGTACGCAGGTGGTTGCCTGCCTACCGGCCCCCCGACAGCTCCAGAATCCAAAATTTCATTCCTCAGTTAAGAAACGGCTGGTCCGCGCGTCTAATCTAGGGCGATTATTATCCTGACCGAGGGGGAAAACATGAGAGATCGCAACTTCCTGACAATCGTACTAATCGGCGCTTTTTTCACCGCTGTTCTTGCCACGCCGCCCGACGAATCCCGCTCCGTGGCCGCCACCCGGATCGACGATCTGGTTCGGCAATACGTCGAGCTGGATCAGTTCAACGGCTCCCTGCTCGTCGCCCAGGGTGGGGACCTGATCCTCAAGAAGGGCTATGGCATGGCCAATTTCGAGTGGGACATCCCCAACACCGCAGATACACGTTTTCGGCTGGGTTCGATTACGAAGCAGTTCACGTCAATGGTTATCATGCAGCTGGTCGAGGAAGGGCGTCTGTCGCTGGAGGACAAGCTGGCGGATCGGCTGCCCTACTACCGGAAAGACACGGGCAGCAAAGTGAGCATCGCTCAACTCCTGAACCACACGTCGGGTATTCCCAGTTACACGAGCATTCCGAACATCATCAAGGAGCATAGCCGGAAGGCGCTGCCTCTTCGCGACCTGGTGAAGACCTTTTGCAGCAACGACCTTGAGTTCGAACCGGGTAGTCGCTTTGCCTACAACAATTCCGGTTATGTGATCCTCGGAGCGATCATTGAAGAAGTGACCGGCAAGAGTTACGAGGTCGTTCTCAAGGAGCGCGTCCTTGATCCGGTCGGCATGAGCGCCTCGGGGTACGACCACAGCGAGCCCCTGATCAACCGGAGGGCTGCCGGTTATGACAACGGGCCGGACGGCCTGCGCAACGCGGGCTTCCTCGACATGTCGTTGCCCCACGCCGCGGGGGCTCTTTATTCAACGGTTGAAGACCTCTATCTCTGGGATCAGGCGCTCTACGGCACAAAGCTCATCTCTGAGGCGGGGAGAGCCAAAATATTCACGCCCGGGCTCTCAAACTACGGCTACGGCTGGTACGTTCAAAAGGCTCCGGTCGGGCCATCGAAGGCCGAGCGAACGGTTTTCCAGCACGGCGGCAGCATCAACGGTTTCAGCAGCACAATTTTCCGCGTTCCGGAGGACCGGTTGTTGATCGTGCTTCTGAACAACACCGGGGGCGCCCCGCTGACCGCGATGGCACAGGGCATCGGCGACATTCTCTTCGGGCGCGAACCGCAGCCGCCCAAGCGCTCTATCGCCCGCACCATTCAGTCGACGTTGAAGGAAAAAGGTATCGACGCGGCGATCGCGCAGTACCGCGATATCAAGGCGAAGAACCTGCCCGGCTATGAGCTCGGCCAGAGAGAACTGAATCAACTCGGATATACGCTGCTCACGAATGGCAGGACCGATGATGCGATAAAAATCTTCGCCGCCAATGCCGAAGCATTTCCCAAGGCTTGGAATGTCTACGACAGCCTGGCGGAGGCGTACGCGGCCAAGGGCGAGAAGACACTAGCGATCAAGAACTACGCGAATTCTCTGCTGCTCAACCCGGAGAACCTCAACGGCATAAAGAAGCTGCAGGAGCTGGCGGCCGGCGGCCAGGCAACCACCAAGTGATAATCAGCTCTCCGGCACCTTGGCGAGCACCGTGATCTTGACCC
>CAYQYP010000501.1:0-28180 GCA_964421755.1 uncultured Acidobacteriota bacterium | reverse complement strand
ACAAAGCGCTTCGCCCTGGGCTAATATGTGCTGGCCTTTCAGGCCTTAAGAACTTCCTCCACACCCTCTCTCGTGCGCGGCTCCATTCGATCTCGCCCTCCGCCGGGAACTCGGCGGTCTATCGCCTATTGATAGAAGAGTCAACATTTTCAACATCCTCGCTCCGTGCGCGGCTTCGAAAGAAACACCGGCTGCCCGGATGTGAGAAAATCCGAACGCTGTCCCCCGCCTTCCCCCCAAGCTTGACATACAGGCGGCAGCCGTCTACGCTTCTTCCTCTTAAGACGGCACTACGATTACTCGGAATTCTTTTCAAGTTGTTGCGGGAGATACAGGTTTGAGCAAGATACGCGCAAAGATAACGGGAGCCGGCATGTACGTGCCGGATAAGGTGGTCACGAACAAGGACCTGGAGAAACTGATTGACACCTCGGACCAGTGGATCATGGAGAGGACAGGGATTCGCCAGCGGCATCTCGTCTCGGAAGGCGAAGCCAATAGCGATCTGGCGATTCAAGCGGCTCAACACGCGCTTCGGAAGGCGAACGTCAAGGCCGAAGAGTTGGACCTGATCATCGTCGCGACCGTTACTCCGGACATGATGTTCCCCTGCACAGCCTGCGTCATTCAGAACAAGCTGGGGGCCAAGAAGGCGTGGGGGTTTGATCTTTCGGGCGCGTGCTCGGGCTTTCTCTACGCGCTCGTCACCGCCGCTCAGTTTATCGAGACGGGGACATACAAGAAGGTCCTCGTCATCGGCTCGGACGTGATGAGCAGCATCATTGATTTCGAGGACCGTGCAACCTGCGTGCTTTTTGGCGATGGGGCGGGCGCGGTCGTGCTCGAGCCAACGGAAGAGGACGGAATCGGAATACTCGACTCGATCCTGGCAGCAGATGGCTCGGGCGGGACCTTTCTCTATATGCCCGCCGGAGGCAGCAGACGCCCCGCCAGCATAGAGACCGTTCAAAAGAAGATGCACTATGTCCACCAGGACGGCAAGAACGTCTTTAAATACGCCGTGAAGCTGATGGCCGAAGTCTCTCACGAAGTTTTGGCCCGCAACGGTTTTGGGACCGAGGACGTGAAGCTGTACGTCCCCCACCAGGCGAACATGCGCATTATCACCGCTGCCAAGGACCGGCTCAAGCTGCGGGACGATCAGGTGGCGGTCAATATCGACCGCTACGCGAACACGACGGCTGCGACCATCCCGAGTTGTCTTGCGGAAGCCCAGGACTGCGGCCGCTTGCAACGAGGCGACCTGATCCTGCTCGCCAGTTTCGGGGCCGGCTTCACGTGGGGAAGCGTCCTTCTCAAGTGGGCGATTGACTAGACTGTTACAATCCGGTTGCCATGAAGAAGATGCCGTGCAGCTGGATTGTTCTCGCCTCGTTCGTTCTTTCGACGGGTGCCTTCGGCCAACCCGCCCCCAAGCCCCCCGTGCTTGACGGATTCGTCCTGATTAAAGGGGCGACGTTTTCCCGATCCGGAACGACCAGCCGCGGAGACAAACAGCGCGTTCGAGTCAACGCGTTCGAGATCCTCGATCACCCGGTGACGAACCGCGAGTACAAGAGATTCGTCGACGCTGCCGGTCACCGGAAGCCCCTGCATTGGACAAACGGTCGCATACCCGCCGGAAAGGAGAACCACCCAGTCATTTTCGTCAGCCGGGACGACGTCAGCGCATTTCTGGACTGGGCCTCCAAACGCGATGGCCGGGTTTATCGGCTCCCAACCGGTGCCGAGTTCGAACACGCTGCCCGCGGCGGGCGGGAATACAGCCGCTACCCGTGGGGAGACGAGCCGCCGTCCGGCAAGGCCAACTACGACCCGGATGGGACTCGGGATTTTGGCCACTGGCAGAACCATCTCCGCCTCGCGCGCGAAGGGACGCCGAACGGGTTCGGGCTTTACGGCATGGCAGGGAACGTCTGGCAGATGGTGGTTGCCAACCCCGAACCGGCCACTCAGCGCTTCAAGTATCGAATCGAAAACGAGCGGCTGGCGGAAGGCCCCGTCACGGGCGGCTCCTGGGCACGCGGTCCCGAGTATCTGCGATGCGGCTACATCGTGAGCGTGTCAGCGGGCAGCCGTCAGCCAGACGTCGGCTTTCGTCCAGTGCGGTCACCTGATGCCGCGAACTGGGCCATGCAGCCGAGAAAGCTCCAAGCCCAACCGGTCGGGCAAGGCAAGGTCTTTCTCAGCTGGGCACTTCTCTCTTCTGACCCGGCTGACGTGACCTTTAACGTGTACTGGGCAGACAACCGGGACCATGATGGCTTTAAGGTCAATGACCAGCCCATCGCCGGGTCCACCTGCTTTATCGATACGGAGTCGGATCCCGGAGTTCGCTACCAATACTACGTGACGGCGCTCGATTCAGCGGGAATCGAAAGGAGCCGCTCCGAATGGGCTGGAGTAACGGCCACCGCGGAAGCCGCGTCGGTGCTGGTGTCCTTTCAGCCGCTTTACAGGCAGGGGGGCTTGGTGCCGGTCTTTGGAGACCTGGTCGGGGACCGCGCGCTGGACTGCGTGGTGCGACTTGACAACGGAAATTCGGAGATGTCACAGGACCCAGGGCTCCCGGTCCAGATCGAGGCGTTCACGTCGTACGGGCGTTCCCTCTGGAGAAAAGACCTGATGTCCCATGATCACTGTTACGGAAACGCCAATAACGTCCCCTTTAACGTCTGGGACATGGATGCAGACGGGAAGGCCGAAGTCATCACCCGGCTGCAGATCGGCGACGACGATTTTGTCGCAATTCTCGACGGAATGACCGGCCGAGTCGAGGCCAAAGCGCCCTGGCCGGAGATGGTCAGCGATTTTCAACGCTCCTCTACCCGGGTTCACCTGTCGGTTGTCTATCTCGATGGAAAGCGTCCGGCCGTAGTGACGCAGACGGGACTGTATGAAAATGAGCTTTTCGTCGCCTTCGACGCATCGTTGAAACAGCTCTGGAAGTACGAGAGCTTCGCCGAGACCAACGGCAGCGGCGGCCACAAGATCGAGGCAGCCGACGTAGACGGCGACGGAAAGCAGGAAGTCTTCGCGGGAAGCATGTGCCTGAACCCAGACGGGTCGCTCCGCTGGTCGATCTACCGTCAGCATCCGGACATCATCTCAGTGCACGATTACCTGCCGGATAGGCCGGGTTTCGAGGTTTTCTTCCTCATCGAATCGAGCATGCATGCCGGAGCGTATATGGTCGACGCTAAGACCGGCACGATCATCTGGAAGGTCAATCGCGAGGAAGACTCGCGGTGGAATCACGGACACATCGGCTGGACAGCCGACGTCTGGTCCGGATCGCCCGGTCTCGAATGCGTCGTCAACCGCCGGGGCCACGACGATCGCAACCTTGTGATGTTTTCCGCCGACGGACGACAACTGCTCGAGCCGTTCCCCTTTGGTTACACGCCTTTCGAATACGACGGGGACCCGACTCGGGAGCTGTTGGGAAATCAGGGGAAGAGTGTCGGGGATTTCGATGGGAAAAACGTCGTACCGATCAACGGTCTGAATTTCGCACCGGCCGAAGACGCCCGTCTTCTCATGACCGCGGACCTGTACGGAGACTTCCGCGACGAGTTGGTCTATGACGTTCCGAATGGCAGAGGCGGCCGGGCGATCGCGGTCGTCATGGTTGCACATCCGACTGCAGCCCGGTTCGTATCGAGGACCGAGGATCTGGATTATCGCCTCTGGCTGGCGCGGAACATGGGCGGCGGCTATCGGTCGGTTTTCGACCAACCTCTGGTGGCGCCCAAGGGCCCGCCGGGAACGAAATAGCCATCAACTCGCCAACCGGGCGAGTTGTCCCGGTCAGCCCGTCAGCCTGTCAGCTTTTTAAGACCTCACTCGTTGCCCGCGTCCATTGGCTCTGGTATTCTCTGAAGCCTGCGGGGGCCGGGCACTCCGGGAAATGGAGGGACACGTTCGTGACAAGAATTCAACTGGGTGCGGTCGACTACATCATCCTGCTCGTTTATTTCGCTTTTGTCCTCGGCATCGGCTGGGCGCTCAAGCGCTACATGAAAACCAGCTCCGACTTCTTCTTGTCGGGCCGATCGATCCCGGCCTGGATCGCTGGGCTTGCCTTCCTCTCCGCCAACCTCGGGGCGCAGGAGGTCATCGGCATGGCGGCCTCTGGTGCCAAATACGGCATCGCGACCAGCCATTTCTACTGGGTGGGTGCCATTCCTGCCATGGTTTTCGTGGGCATCTTCATGATGCCGTTCTACTACGGATCCAAGGCACGCTCCGTCCCGGAGTATCTCAAGCTGCGCTTTGACGAAAAGACCCGCGGCCTGAATGCCATCTCCTTTGCGACGATGACCATTTTTTCGTCAGGCATATCGATGTACGCACTGGCCAAGCTTTTCGGGCTGCTTCTGGGATGGGACTTCAGCTTCAGCATCTGGGTCTCCGGGATCATCGTTCTGGCCTACATCGTCCTTGGCGGCCTGACCTCAGCCATATACAACGAGGTGCTGCAGTTCTTCCTGATCGTACTCGGGTTCATTCCGCTCGTCTTTCTCGGGCTGCGCGATGTGGGTGGCTGGGACGGTCTGACCCAGCGTTTGAGCCAGGTAGCGACGCAAAAAGGGTTCGCGCCCGGCGCCTTCACTGAATCCTGGTCGCACCTCGGCAGTCCCGCAACGAACCCGATGGGAGTCGAGTGGTTCGGGATGGTCATGGGTCTCGGCTTCGTTCTCTCGTTCGGTTACTGGTGCACGGATTTCCTGGTCGTTCAGCGCGCCATGGCTGCCAATTCCATGTCGGCCGCGCGCCGGACCCCCCTGATCGCTGCGGTCCCGAAGATGCTCTTCCCCTTCCTGGTCATCCTGCCTGGAATGATCGCTGTGGCACTCACCTACAGCGACGGCCGGCTCAAGTTGCCCATGAAAGCGGACGGCACAATGGACTTCGACATGGCCATCCCGGTGATGCTGGCCAGCTACTTCCCCTCCGGGCTCCTTGGCCTTGGACTGACCGCCCTGATGGCGTCGTTCATGTCCGGAATGGCCGGCAACGTCACCGCTTTTAACACCGTGTGGACCTACGACATCTACCAGAGCTACTTGAATAAGAAGGGATCGGACGGCCATTACCTCTGGATGGGTCGCGCGGCGACGGTGGTGGGCATCCTGCTGAGTGTCGTCACCGCCTACCTCGCCTCTCAGTTCAACAACATCATGGATTTCCTCCAGTTGGTGTTCGCTTTTGTTAACGCCCCGCTCTTTGCCACCTTCCTGCTCGGGATGTTCTGGCGACGGGCAACGGGACACGGAGCGTTCCTCGGCCTGCTGCTCGGGACCATGGCGGCGATGTTCCATCACGGTCTCACCCTTCCCGCAGGGGCTACCGCCGGCATCAAGGGCGGGTGGATGATCTCGGAAGTGGTCAAGATCTACCCGAGCGAGATGGCGCAAAATTTCTGGACGGCTATCTGGGCATGGAGCGTGTGCTTCGGGATGACGATTATCATTTCCATGCTCACCCGGAAGAACAAATCCGACGAGGAATTGAAAGGTCTGGTCTACTCGCTGACACCGAAGCCTGAGGAAGAGCGGGTGGTCTGGTACAAGCGGCCGATGGAGTTCGGAATCCTGGTTCTCATCCTGGTGACGATTCTGAACATCATCTTCTGGTAGGAAGGAGGAGCTATGGGTCTCGATATTCGAATCCCTGTCGGCCTTATGTTTGGGATCATCGGCATCATTCTGGTGGTTTACGGCATCATAGCCGATCCTTCCATCTATCAGGCTTCGCTGGGGATCAACGTCAACTTGTGGTGGGGCATCTGCCTGGTCGTTTTCGGCCTGATCATGTTTTTCCTCGGATACCGCAAACGCAAGGCCTGAGCCAATTGCGGATTGCGGATGGCGGAATTAGAAGCGGGTGGAGAGTCTGAACCACCCGCTCCCAGGTTTTGGTTTTGTTCCGAAATCCCAAATCCGAAATCCGCAATCGTTTGAACCCTCCCGGCAGCTGAAGTAGACTTCGTCAAAAAGGAAGGGAGGGTCTTTTCATGGATCCAGTGCTGCTCGCAAGGCTGCAGTTCGCACTGACTATCGGTTTTCATTTCATATTTCCTCCTATCAGCATCGGACTCGCCTGGCTCCTGGTGATCGTTGAAGGATTCGGCTGGAGGACCGCGGATCAGGTCTGGATCAGGGCGGGCAAATTCTTCGGCAAGATCTTCGCCCTGACGTTCGCCGTGGGCGTGGCGACAGGCATTGTTATGGAGTTCCAGTTCGGCACGAACTGGGCGTCCTATTCGCGCTTTGTCGGGGACATTTTTGGGGCGCCCCTCGCAGCCGAAGGAGTGTTCGCCTTCTTCCTCGAGTCAGGTTTTCTGGGACTCTATATCTTTGGCAGGAGCCGGGTTTCCAAGGGGGTCCACTGGTTTGCCATCCTGATGGTGGCCGTTGGCGCGACCATCTCGGCGTTCTGGATCATCGTCGCGAATTCATGGCAGCAAACGCCGGCCGGGTATCGAATCAACGAAGCACTGGGCCGGGCGGAGCTGACCAGTTTCGCCGAGGCGGTCTTCAATCCCTCGACATTCCCCAGGTACTTTCACACCGTGCTGGCCGCACTGGTAGCCGGGGCGTTCTTCATGGGGGGTATCTCTGCAATCCTCCTGCTGCGCCGGCGTTCGATCGACGTAGCACAGCGCACGTTCGGAGTGGCCGTCGTCGTCGGCCTCGTCGCCTCAATGCTCGTCGCCTTTCCGGTCGGGCACGAACACGCTCAACAGGTGGCCGCCACCCAGCCCCAGAAATTCGCCGCGATCGAAGGCCTCTACAGCGGATATGACAAGGGGCACGCGCCGATGGTCCTTTTTGCGCTTCCGGTGACGCGCCCGCCCGAACTGAAAGCGACGATCGAGATTCCCAGCATGCTCAGCTGGATGGCCTTCGGAGATGTTAATGCCCCGATCCGCGGCTTGGATGATTTCCCGGCGGACCAAGTGCCGAAGGGTGCGGAACTGTGGTTGTCATTCGTGTCCTTCCACAACATGGTCATCCTCGGCATGTACTTCATCGGTTTAACCGGGCTGGCGGTCCTGCTTCTCTGGAGGCAAAAGTTGTTCGAGAAGCGATGGGTCCTCAAGCTGTTCGCCTGGTCGATCCCCCTCCCCATCGCTGCCTGCCAACTCGGATGGATCACGGCAGAGGTTGGCCGCCAACCGTGGATCGTTTACGGACTCCTGAAGACCAGTCAGGGCGCCTCGGTGGTGGTCAGCGCCGCAGAAATCCTGTTCTCGATCGTTCTCTTCGGGATCATCTACCTGCTTTTGGGGAGTCTGTGGATCTTCCTGCTCAAGAAGAAGGTGGATGCAGGTCCAGAACAACCGATCCAGTCGGAAGAGAAAGTCCAGGAGGTGCTCGCATGATGGACCTTGCCGTTCTCCAAGACATCTGGTTTTTCCTGTTCCTCCTGCTGATCGGCGGCTACGCCGTTCTGGACGGTTTCGATCTCGGAGTGGGCGTCCTGTCGCTTTTCAACCGGGACGACCGCGAACGCCGGCTCTACGTAAACGCGGTTGCTCCGGTGTGGGACGGCAATGAGGTTTGGCTGCTCACCGCGGGCGGTGCACTTTTCGCCGCTTTCCCGCCCGTTTACGCGACCGTTTTCAGTGGATTCTACCTCGCGCTCATGCTCGTCCTGCTTGGTCTGATCGCCCGTGCCGTGTCCATGGAATTCCGCGGGCGGGTCGAATCGTCTCAGTGGAGGCGAGTCTGGGACCTGGCCTTCGGACTTGGCAGCTTCCTTCCCGCGCTCCTTTTCGGGGTCGCCGTGGGTAACATCCTGCGTGGCCTCCCACTGACCCCTGCCGGCGAATTCGCCGGGACCTTCTTTTCACTGCTTAACCCGTTTTCTTTGCTGGTTGGGGTTCTCGGACTCGTCATGTTCGTGACCCACGGCGCCTTCTACCTCGGTCTGAAGACCGAACGGGACTTGCGCCAGCGAGCGCTGGCCGCCGCTTCGAAGGGCTGGTATGCGTGGGTGCTCTTGTACATCGTCACCACGCTATACGCCTTCTTCGAAGCGCGGCACCTGTTTGCCGGCACGGTGGGCAACCCGGTTTTCTGGCTGTTCTCGCTCGTTTTCCTGGGAGCGCTTCTCTACATGCCGGTGGCAATCAGATCCAACCGTCCTTTGCCCGGATTGGTCGCGTCGGGCGCGACCATCCTCGGGATGATAGGGCAGGCCGGCTCAGCGCTTTATCCGAACCTGGTGCCGGCGCTGAATCCAGAGGCGACCAGCCTGGCGATTTCGAATGCCTCGTCGACAGCTCCCACGCTCACAACAATGCTGATTATTGCACTCGTGGGGATGCCGGTTGTCCTGGCGTATACGATTTTCATCTACAGGGTGTTCAGGGGACCGGTCGTCATCGACGAGCACAGTTATTAGTCTGACGGTGACAGATTGCCGACCCCGAGGACGTCAAGGACACCAGGTCCTTGGGGTCAGGCGAGCACATCCCTTATTTTGTGCGCCAAGGCGGCCACGGTGAACGGCTTCCCGATGAATTGCACGTCAGAATCCAGAACTCCGTGGTGGGCGATGACATTCTCGGCATAGCCTGAAGTAAAAAGCACCCGGATGTCCGGCCTGTTCTCGGCGAGCAGTCGCGCGAGGAGTCGAGCGTTTCCGTCCGGAAGGACTACGTCGGTAAGCAGCAGATCTATGGGGCCATCGTATCCATTTGCCTGGTCGATCGCTTCTCTCAGGCATGCGCACGAGATCACCGAGTAACCCAACCGCTGGAGGATCTGCTCGGTGAATGAACGGATGAACGTCTCGTCTTCAACCAGGAGAACCGTTTCGGTCCCCTGCGGCAGCTCCCCGACGTCCACAGGAGCAGGAACCGCCTGCGTTTGACCGGAGACCTTGGGCAGGTATATGCGGAGAGTGGTTCCGTGTCCTGGCTCGGAATAGACCCCGATGGTACCGCCGTTTTGTTTGACAGCGCCGTAAACCATCGCCAGCCCCAGGCCAGTTCCCTTACCTTTTACCTTGGTGGTGAAAAACGGCTCGAAGATCTGGTCGAGAACCTCCCGAGTCATGCCGACGCCTGTGTCGCTGATACTGAGACTGACGTAGTCACCCGGTACGACTCCGCGATGATGTTTACAGTACTCGTCGTCCAGTACAGCATTGGCCGTCTCGATTGTCAGCTTGCCGCCGTTGGGCATGGCATCGCGGGCGTTGACCGAAAGGTTGATCACGATTTGCTCGATTTGACCCGGGTCCGCCTTGACCGGACCCAGTGGGTCACCGGGCACCATGATCAGCTCGACATCTTCCCCAATCAAGCGCGAGAGCATCTGCTTCATGCCCGCCAGCACCTCATTAAGGTCGATGATTTTCGGTTCAATGATCTGCTTTCGAGAGAAGGCGAGCAGTTGTTGGGTCAGCATGGCCGCATTTTCAAGGGCTTTCAGCGCTTGTTCCAGGCGGCCGACAGGCGAGCGGTCTTTCCTGATGTCCATCAGAGCCAGTTGCAGGTTGCCCGAAATAGCGGTCAGGAGGTTATTGAAGTCGTGTGCGATGCCTCCAGCCAGGCGGCCAATCGACTCCATCTTCTGCAGCTGCCTCAGTTGTTCCTCCAAGCGAACCCGGTCAGTTAAGTCACGGCCGACCCCCACCAACCCAATGATGTTCCCACCTTCATCGCGGAAAGGCACCTTTGTTGTCGAGATGTAGATTTCATTGCCGCTCTTGTCGAAATGGCGCTCGTCCTTGTTGAGGAGCGGTAATCCTGAGCGCACTAACTCGATCTCGTCGGCCCTGAAAACGGCCGCGATTTCGGGTGGATAGAAATCCATATCCGTCTTGCCGAGGAGGTCCTCCGGCCGGTCAATCTCCATGATCCGGGCAACCGCCGGGTTGGCGTAGATGAACTGGCCCTCCCGGTTCTTGACGTAAATCGCATCGGGCAGGTGAGTGGCAAGTGTGCTCAGCAGAGCATTTTCCCGATTCCGCTGGTCTTCTGCCTTCTTGTGCGAGGAGATGTCGGTGATGACTCCTATGAGGCCTTTCAACTCGCCGTCCTGATGGAGGGGGCGGCTGGAAGTGTGCACGTACCGCGCGCTCCCGTCCTTTGCAACGATTCGGAATTCGGACGGCTTGAGCTCGCCGTTCAGGGTCCTCAGAAAGCTGGCCTGCAGACCGGCTAGATCGTCCGGATGAACGAAAAGGAAGAAAGGCAGACCGACCACCTCGTCAGGTCGATAAAGGCTGATCCGTTCCACCGCCGGACTCACGTACTTGAGAGCCCCTTGGGTGTCGACAACGTAGATCACCTCGTTCAGATGCTCGAGGAGGTTTCGGTACTCCTCCTCGGAGAGTCTGAGAGATTGCTCGGCCGGGTGCTCATCAGTCATCTGCGAGTGCTTATACCTCCGAGTTGACTCGTGGAGCAAGGGCTCACTTACGCGCCCTCGTTCCACCACTTAAGTGCGTGGGCTTAAAGGAAACAACCGGCGGTCCGCTTCGTAGAAGGTAACGACGGACAGCTTCCTTCTCGTCAGCGGCACCGGACGTGGGGCACCGGTTCCCAGGGCAGTCGGAACGATCAAACAGAGTGAGGTGTCTCGTGGCGCACAAATTCGTTGCGGCGTTCTTCTTTCTTGTTCTCGCTCTTCACGGCTTGCCATCCATGGCGCAATCCAATCAGCAGTCTGCCGAGATAGATAGGAAGGTTCGCAGTTTCCTGGACAGTCGAAGTGGCAGCTGGAGAGACATGAACGTCCCGGAGAGCGACGGTAAGACTCTCCATGACTTGATTGTTCGACACAAGTACACCCGGGCCTTGGAAATCGGCACTTCGACAGGCCACTCTGGGATTTGGATCGCGTGGGCGCTGAGCAAGACGGGTGGGAAGCTTATCACGATCGATATCGACGAAGAGCGTCATCGCGAGGCCGTCGGGAACTTCAAGCAGGCCGGTGTTGCCGGACTGATTGACGCAAGGCTGGCTGACGCCCACGACCTGGTACCCAAGCTTCCCGGGCCTTTTGACTTCGTTTTTTCAGACGCGGACAAGGATTGGTACAAGAACTACCTTACGGCGGTGCTTCCCAAGCTGAGCGTCGGAGGCTGCTTCGTCGCGCATAACGTCAGCGATTCAGGCTGGAGGCGCTTCGGCTGGGTCGCGGACTTCGTCGACTTCCTGAAGAAACAGCCAAACCTCGAGACCACTTTCAATACCGACGGCGGGGGCATGTCGATTTCGTACAAGCGGGGAAAGTAAGCCGAACCCGAAGGAATTGCGGATTGCGGACTGCGGATTGCGGATTGAAAGACGAATACCCGGTCGCGGGATTGAGGTCTTTTAATCCGAAATCCGCAGTCCGGAATCCGCAATTCGGAGGGCCCGGCTGATCGCCGCAATATTTTCGCCGGGCATGCCTGGGCTTACGCCACCGCCGAGGGAGAAGATCCACCGGGTCTGGCGCCCGGCTGAACGCCAGGTTTCAACCAGAAGGCGCGTGCCCTCTTCCACCTCTTCCGGTGTTCCGCGAACCCCGGTCTCAAGAGGATCGAGGTTGCCGAGCAGACAGACCCGCCCTCCGGTCGCTTGCGCGACGTGCCCCAGATCGATCGTTTTCCCCCAGTTGAGCACGTCAAATCCGGTATCCGGGAGAAGATCCAGGACCGGTCGTGTGTTCGCGTCATTGTGATACACCTTCACCCACTCCTTGGGAAACGCCTGAAAGACGGCGGTCAGGTAAGGGTGTGCGAACTCCAGGTAGTGGTTTCTTGACATGAGTCCCGGGATGTCGTCCAGGATAAGCAGCCCTTCGACGGAGGGCCCTATCGCTTCGACCTGACTGGTGAGCCAGTCTATCGTCAACCTGGTCGTTAGCTCGAGTAGTTGGTGCGCCTCGGACGGGTTGTCCAGCAGGTCCATCAGAAAATCGTTGAGTCCGCGCACAAAAGCGGCGGTGCAAACCGGTCCACGAGCGGCGACCATGGGGATGGTGTAGCCGGCGTCGAAAACCCTCTGCTTCATTGTTCGGTAGCGGTGAAGCGTAAAGGCCATCAAACCGTCAGTCAGAGGATTGACGTCCGGCAGTCGGGCAACGTCGCTGGCGGACGTCATCGTCGAGATGATGCCGGGCGGCTGATCGCAGTGAAACAAGGCCCTCGCACCCAGCGAGCTCGGCTCGATGGCCATCCCGTACTCGACCCACCATGACGGAAGCATGGTTATGTCGGGGAACGCTTCGACGATCTCCAGGTTCGACTTGAACCAGACGTCGGGGGAGTCGTAGTAATCAAAGTGCGTAATCCCCAGATGCCCCGGAATCCACGGGCTGTCCACAATCAACGCGCAGGGGACCTGCCCGGGCCGTCCTTCTTTTGCGATCTGCTTGAAGATCCTCCACTGGTCTGGTCGCACGAATCAGCGCCTCCTCTGTCCCTATGTTGAGCCCTCGTTGAGCGCTCGAAAAGAGAGTGTAAAAGTGAAGCTGTGAGACTATCATTTCGACATGAAAAGACGAAGGCAGTCGTCACTAAATTCGATAAACGGAAAGCCGTCGCGCCGGCAGTTTTTGCAGACTGTTTCGGCGACGACAGCGGCAGCAGTTGGATTCCCGACGATTCTTCCGGCGAGCGTTTTCGGTGCCCAGGCACCTAGCAAACTGATCACCGTCGGGGCAATCGGCATTGGCCGAATTTCGCGCGACCACGATCTGCCTGGAATCATGCAGCATCCACAGGCGCGCGTGGTTGCGGTGTCGGATCTGGACTCCAAACGGTGTACGCTCGGGAAGGAGCTTGTGGAGACCCGTTACAAGGAGCGCGGGATCGCCGCCGATGGCGTTCGCACCTTTGCCCACTACCGCGAGCTGCTGGCGGACAAAAGAATCGACGCGGTCGTTATCAGCACCCCCGATCACTGGCATGCGAAGCCCGCGATCGAAGCAGCCCGCGCCGGTAAGCACATCTACCTGCAGAAACCTGCGTCGCTGACTCTCCAGGAAGGGCGATTGATGAGCGACGCGGTGCGCAAGGCAGGCGTGGTGTTTCAGCTGGGAACCCAGCAGCGCTCCTCCGAGCAGTTCAGGTATGCCTGCGAGCTGGTGCGGAATGGCCGGATCGGAAAGATCCACACGGTCAGGATCGGTCTCCCGATAGATCCCGCCGGCGAAGATGAACCGGAAATGGCTGTTCCCGCCAACCTGAACTACGACATGTGGCTCGGTTCCACGCCGAAGGTCTACTACACCGAGAAGCGGGTTCATCCGCAAGCGGACTTCTCACGGCCGGGCTGGCTGCGATGCGAACAGTTCGGCGCTGGAATGATCACCGGCTGGGGGGTCCATCACGTGGATATCGCCCATTGGGGCATGGGGACCGAGCTGACCGGACCGGTCGAGGTTCAGGCAACCGCTCAGTTCCCGACAAAGGGTCTTTGGGACGTGCATGGCAAGTACAACATCGAGGCCAAATACGCAAACGGCGCAACCATGTTCATCAGCGACGAACTACCCAACGGCATCCGTTTCGAAGGAACGGACGGGTGGATCTTCGTCACGCGAGGGAACTATGCGGCCACGGCCAGCGACCCGGTGGCGCAAGACAGAAATGCGCGGGCACTTACGGCCAGCGACCCGAAGATTCTTCAGTCCACGATCGCGGAAACCGAGACCCGGCTTTACCGCAGCGCGGACCAGCACGGCAACTGGCTCGACTGCATCGGTTCCCGCAAGGAGACGATCTCACCGGTCGAGGTCGGCCATCGATCGACCGCCGCCTGCCTCGTTTATCACATCGGGATGAGGCTGGGCCGCAAACTGACTTGGGATCCAGCGAAAGAGCGTTTCGTCAACGACGATGAAGCCAACAGCCGTCTGTCGCGCCCTCAGCGCAAGCCCTACGAGGTCACGGAATCGTGAGGAAGAAGGGACAAAGGGGCAGAGGGACAAAGGGGTAAAGGGACAAAGGGGCAGAGGGGCAGAGGGGCAGAGGGACAAAGGGGCAAAGGGAAAGGTGGGGAGACCTTTGTTCTCTACCCCTTGCTTTTCTCCCGTCTGCCTTCTGCCCTCTGCCCGCTGCCCGCTGCCCGCTGTCCCTTTGCCCCTCTGCCCCTTCCTCGTCAGTCCAACTCCCTTTTTCACCTCACATCTCCGAAATTGTCCTACAAATCGCCGGAGAAATACTGACAGAAAAAACGGACAAATCTATTCTTAACAGAGGGTTGCAAGGACCGATACAATCGGACACATCAGGAGGGAATTTTACTTCCCTTCGGAAGTTCTCAGTGAGGTGACAGGAGGTTCACATGTTGGAAACCATTCGATTCAAGGATGCGATTCAGAAAGCAGTTGAGGATTCGGGGAACCGGTTCCATTCAATTTCAAAGGCTCAGTCAGGGTCCGGTTGGGAACGATGCCGCGTGGATTATCAGAAGTCGTCCGGCCGGCATGAACGGGTGTTCATCTACGTGATCGAGAAATCGACCAAGGACACCGTCCGGGAAGATGTGATGCGAGCGATCCGGTACCAGGAAGACCTGTACGGAGCGATCGAAGCCGGCATGGCCGAATCCGCATAGTGGGCGATCGGGAGAAGACATTCGGTGGCGCCGGCCGAATGGTCTGCTGGTCGCCGCCCGGCCTTCGGGTGGACCTTTCCCATTACCCGAAGAATGCCGTGGAGGCTCAGCAGCTGGTCTTCTGGGTCGACCTCTTGATGCGGATGTCGGATTTGGACTTTGGAGTAACCGAGGGGTACTTTGAACTCGGCTGTCCGAGTTCGGTTCTCAGGATTTGCGATCGATCAATTCGGGGAACAGGTAGAGCAATTCTTTTCGCGTGCCGGTCTCATCCAATCCGTAAATGCCCTCACTGCTGACCTGAACGACTTGACCGTTCCAGGTCAGGTCGCGGACGTCTTCGAGCAACGTATACTCGAGATCCTCCGCCGTCCACGCCTTTCCTTCCCTGTCCAGCAGGACCGAGTCGGCGTCCAGCGTTCGCAGGGCCCGAATCAAGTCCATTTTCTTCGTTGCTTTCATAATTCCTCTCAATAGCAATCCCCCGCCCCCCGGAGCTAGCCCCGAGCTAGCCCGCATTTCTCACGCCGTGCTCGGGCAACCGCCGTCAGAGCCGCGCCCGTAGCGCTTTTCAGCGGAGTAAGCGGGTTCTTGCCTTGAGCACGATCGTGGCTGGCGCCAAGAACCCGCTTACTCCGCTGAAAAGCGCTACGCGCGGCTCTGACGGTAAAAGCAGCCGCAGAATTGTGAGAAATGCGGGTAGTGAATCATCATAATCGACCATCCGGACACCGGCTGTCCGGTTCCGTCCGTTTGTTCTGTAGGAGCCCTAGCTGGTTCCCCATTGACTGGATTGCGGGAGGCGCCAACCTAAGATGCGGCCGCATCAGATGCGGCCGCATCGCCGGGGAGAGTCAGTTGTGCTATTCTCGTCGACAAACTGGAGGGAGACGCCGTGGATGCTGAGAGACTTCTTGGCTCGCTGATTCGTGGGGCGATGCGGGGGAAAAGGAAGAACAACGCCGTCCGGTTCCTGACCGGCGGGAGGAGCTCGTTTCTGAACGCGAGCACCCTTCTGGCGGCTGTGGGAGTGGGTTGGGGCCTATACGAGACAATGAAGCCAAAGACAACAGTTCCCGGGTCCTGGCCCGGCCAATCAGCGGCGGGATCAACATCGAACCCGCCGCCAATTCCCGGAATTCCACAATCCGCGGGGCCTTCCTCGCAGGCGGTTCCCGCCGACCTCGTCCGGCTCGTCCGGCTCACCATCTCGGCGGCCCGGGCAGACGGCGAGCTGTCGCCCGAGGAAATCCAGCAAATCCAGGAGAGTGCGCGCGACGCGGGAGCGGAGCACCTGGTCGAATCGGAACTTCGCAATCCGAGACCCCTGACTGAAATAGTCGAAGGCCCTCTGTCCGAGCAGCAGAAGAAGGATCTCTACGTGCTCGCCTATACGATTACCCGCGCCGATGAGGGAGTTTCCGGCGCCGAACAGATTTACCTCGCACAGCTGGCTCATCTTCTCGGTCTTGACGTCGTCACGACCTCCGCCCTGGAGCAAGAGACGATCGCACGGATCGCCAGTGAGTCAGGCCAGTACTAGCGGTAAGTGAACCTTTCGAGCGGAGGAGAGCAATGTCAAACGGTCAGCAGTGGTTCATGGCCATCGGGGGTCGGCAGGTAGGCCCCGTGTCGGAGCAGGAAATCATCAACAATATCGTCAACGGAAGCATAGACGCGAACACGCTGATTTTTACGGGCGGCATGACCAACTGGACACCGTTGCGGGAAGTGCCGCAATTCGCAACCCATCTGGGAGTAGCTACCCGGCCGTCTCCGGCTCCACCGGCAGCCGCCACCCCGGTCTACCAGCCCCCTGCTGGAGCCGCCGCGGCCTCTCGGCGGGCTCATGAGATCGATTTCAAGATCATTGGCGAGGAAATGCAATTTGTCGAGATCGAGCTCGACCCGGGCGAAAGTGCGGTGGCCGAGGCCGGAACCATGATGTATATGACTCCGGGGATCCAGATGGAGACGATTTTCGGAGATGGGGGCGGCCAGCAGGCGAGCGGCTTCATGGGAGCCCTCATGGGGGCGGGCAAACGACTGCTCACCGGGGAGAGCCTGTTCATGACCGTCTTCACGAACCAGGCAGCGGGCAAGCATCGTGTGGCTTTCGCGGCTCCCTATGCGGGCAAGATACTGAAGATGGACCTGTCCCAGCTTGGAGGGCAGCTGATCTGCCAGAAAGATTCCTTCCTGTGCGCGGCCCGCGGGGTGTCGATCGGGATCGCTTTCCAGCGCAAAATCGGAGCGGGCCTGTTTGGCGGTGAGGGCTTCATCATGCAGAAGCTGGAAGGGGATGGATTGGCGTTCGTCCACGCGGGAGGAACCATCCAGACGATCGATCTGCAAGCCGGAGAGACGTTACGCGTCGACACCGGATGCCTGGTGGCACTCCAGCCATCAGTCGTCTACGATATCCAGTTCGTCGGGAAGATCAAAACCGCCCTGTTCGGCGGGGAAGGTCTGTTCTTCGCAAGCCTTACCGGCCCTGGGAGAGTCTGGCTGCAGTCGCTGCCCCTGAGCCGCCTGGCTGACCGCATTTACAAGGCTGCCCCTTCGGCCGGCGGCAAACGGCAGGGCGAGGGGTCCGTGCTCGGCGGATTGGGCGACCTCATCGGCGGGGACCGCTGAAGAATTGCGGAATGCGGATTGCGGATTTCGGATTGAAGAACCGGTATTCGTAAGTACGACTACCTCAGCTGGTTTCTTCAGGATTTGCGATTGACCAATCGGGCAACCTTACCGATCGCGGAATGAAGATTGTGGATTGCGGATTCGTCGCGGATTCGTTCCCTATCCGCCTTTTCAATCCGCAATCCGAAATCCGCAATCCGCAATCCGCAATCCGCAATCGCTTCGGTTGCCTGAAGCGACCCGCTAACATGGTTGTATGACCCAAGCTAAGGGCCGATTGGTGGTCGTTTCCAATCGCCTTCCCATCGTTCTCACCCGCGTCGACAAGCAGTGGAAGATCAAACCGGGTTCCGGCGGACTGATTACCGGACTGCTGCCTATCCTTCAGGAACGTGGAGGGGTCTGGATTGGCTGGCCGGGCGTCACCGAGGACCGCCTTAGTGCGGGCTTTAACCAAGCCCTGAACGACGTTGGTAACGCCGCCGGGTACCGGCTTTTTCCGGTCATTCTCACCCGTGACGAGTACAAGAAGTTCTACCTCGGCTTCTCAAACGAGGTCATCTGGCCGATCTTCCATGACCTGCAATCGCTCTGCAATTTTGAACCCGAGTATTGGCGATCATACCAGCGAGTCAACGAAAAGTTTGCCGACGCCATCGCCGAGGTATGCGGGCCGAACGACTACATTTGGGTCCACGACTACCACCTGATTACCGTGTCGCAGTTCCTCCGGGAACGGGGCGTGGAATCCCCGATCGCCTTTTACCTGCACACCCCGTTTCCGCCACTCGATATCTTCTTGAAATTGCCCTGGCGCTCGCAGGTGCTTCGCGGTCTTCTTGATTTTTCGCTCATTGGCTTTCAGACGCTGCGCGATCGCCGCAACTTCCTCCAGTGCGTCAGGCGCCTGGTTCCCGACGCACGTAGTGAGGGCGACGGCGAGGTGTCTGCTATCGTCTCCGGCTCACGGACAATCCGCGTGGGAGTCTTTCCAATCAGCATTGATTTCGAGGACTTCGAGCAGAACGCCGTTGCCCCGGACGTAGACACCGAGGTCGCCCACATTCGGCAGAACCTGCCCGACCGGCAGCTGATTCTGGGCGTCGATCGCCTCGATTACACGAAAGGAATCCCGTATCGCTTCCGAGCCTTTCGCAATGCCCTCGAGCGCTTTCCGGAGTTAACCGGAGCTGTCTCGTTTATTCAGGTAGTGGTGCCAAGCCGGGAGACAATTCCGCAATACCGAGAGCTGAAGACCGAGATTGACAGGCTCGTCGGATCGATCAACGGCAAATTCACGCGATCCGGGTGGGTTCCCGTACATTACATCTTTCGGAATCTGAAGCAAGAAGAGCTTCTCGCGTACTATCGCGCATGCGAGATCGCGTGTATCACGCCGCTGAAAGACGGCATGAACCTGGTGGCAAAGGAGTACTGTGCCGCAACCGTCGACGAAAACGGCGTTCTGATCTTGAGTGAATTCGCCGGTGCAGCCGCTCAGATGCAGGACGCGGCACTACTCGTCAACCCCTACGATATCGAGGGGGTCGCAAACGCGATCCGAGATGCCTTTCACATGCCACTCGACGAGCGGCACGCGAGGATGAACAAGTTGCGGGAGGGAGTGCGCAGTTACGATATTTACCGGTGGCTGCGACAAATCCTTGAAGCGGCATACTCGCCCGAGCTGCCGACCACACCAGCCCAACCCGACTACCTGCCGCAGATCGACGTGGAATGAACCGTGGCTAGGTGCCCGGGTCGAATTCGCCCGGTTCCCGCGAGCTGCTGGTTCCCTCGTCCAAATCCAAGAGCAGTTGTCGCGCCGGTTCTTCGTCCGCCGGGCGCACTTGGATCTCGACCTGGCCAGCCATGACGTTGAAGCCGGAGCCTATCCGACCCGCGCCGAAGACATCCTGCACACCCTCGTCTTTGGCAAAATACTCAATCCCGGCGCCGTCCAATAACGACTTTGCGACCATGACATCGGCCGGATCACCAGTCGTGAAAACCGTTACCAACTCGAGATACGGATCAGGGGTTTCGGTCGTGGAGCGGCCCTCCACTTCGCCGCATTCGGGGCATGTTTTTTGGTCGTTCGAGTAGTCGGCTCCACATTTCGGACAAATCATGGGCACAAATCTCCTTGGCGAGCGTGTAATGAATCAAAGATACATCGCCGGTCAGAAACAGGCAATCGAGCCAGGAGGCGATCCGGTGCATCCGCAGGCAGGGAACAAGGACCGCAAGGACCCCAATGCCACCGACGGGGCTCAGGGCAATAAAGAGAGAGGCATCCATCGCTTAGCCGTGGCATCCCAGTGTTCGCTACCGTCCTGGATGTCGTTTTTTCCGTCGGTCCCCCCTCCTTTCCCCGAACGTCTCTTTGACTTACAATGAATGTATACCAGTCTGGTTCCTTAGCTCAGAAGTGTAAAAATGCGTTTTAAACTGAGAAAAGCCGTCGCCCTCTTTGGTATTCCCTTGATGGTCGTAGTAGCCCTCGCACAGAGCGGTGATTGGGGCGGGCGCCGCGGCCGCCGGATTCCCCCGACTCTTCCCTCCTACGACACCGACAAGTTCGAGACACCTGAATCCGGACCCCCGAAAAATGAGTATACGTTTGCACGGCTGGTTTACTCCGGCGGCACGGGATGGCGATACGACAGCTGGACGACGGACGCGCCCAAGGCCGACGTAACCTTCGTGGCAGGAATTAAGCGATTGACAAACCTGGATGTTCGGGACTCCGCCTTCTACATCCCGCTGACCTCCAAGGAGATCTTCAAGTACCCGTTTCTGTACGCGGTCGAGGTCGGCTACCTGAGGCTTTCCCCGGAAGAGGCCCAGGTCTTACGCGAATACCTGCTGCGGGGTGGATTCCTGGTGGTGGATGACTTCCACGGCACGTACGAATGGTCGAACTTCGAGAACCAGATTCGAGCGGTTCTTCCCAACTGCCGGATCGAAGAGGTCCCCCTGTCTCACCCGATCTTTCACTGCTTCTTCGACGTCGAAGAGTTGATCCAGGTGCCCGGCATCCAGTACCTGTACACGGGACGACAGTTTGAAAGGGACGGCTACGACGCTCGCTTCCGTGGGATTTTCGACGAGTCGGGTCGGCTGATGGTCATGATCAACTTCAACTCGGACCTGGGGGATGCCTGGGAATGGGCCGACTTTCCTCCGTATCCTGAAAAGTACTCGTCGACTGCATATCGCCTGGGGATTAACTACATCATCTATTCGATGACTCACTAGTTCGTCCTCACTCCGTTCCGGGCAGCAAAAGGCTGGATCCGCGGGCTTTTGGCTGCCCGGAATTCTCAATTGCGGGGTTCGCTTGATGGACCGAGTTTTCGAACTGCTGTTCAAACACAAACCTTTCCTGTACGAGAAGGGGCGGATCGTCTTCGATTCGAACCTTCCGGGGATCCTGATCCTCGCGATAGGAATCGTGCTGGTCGCGGCGATCATATTCTTCAGCCGGCGCCGTTTCTCGATGCCGCCCGATCCCCGGTGGGGACGCTGGCCCAATATCCTCCCGGTCGTGTTCCGGGTGTTAGTTCTGGCTCTGCTGCTCCTCGCGATCGCGAAACCAACGCTGGTTGTCTCGACGCTCCTGCCTCACGAGAACATCGTGGCTGTCCTGATGGACGACTCCAAAAGCATGACGGTCAAGGATGGGGGCGCGACGACTCGTTTCGAAGACATGAAACGCCTGATGGCTAAGGATTCCCGCTTCCTGGAAGGGCTGCAGTCCCGGTTCCAGACCAGGTTCTTCAGATTCTCGCGACAGACCCAGGCCATGCGGACGCCGACCGAGATAGCACCCGCGGGCTCCGGCACGGATCTCGAAGAGTCGTTGAAGGGCGTGATGTCGGAACTGGCTTCCTCCCCACTGGTTTCAGTCGTTCTGTTGACGGACGGGGCCGACAACCTGTCTCGCGACCTGAGCTCACTGCTCGGGCAGTATCGAGCCCGGAAGGTCTCGATAAACGCGGTGGGGCTGGGAAAGACGGATGTGACACCGGACATCGAAGTGATCCAGGCGACCGCTCCGCAGTCGGTGCTCCCGGAGTCCGTCATACAGGCCACTGTCTCGCTGCGCAGCAGCGGTTTCGCCGGGGAAAAGGTCACCCTGGAGGTAAGGGACGCGGGCAAACTGGTGAACTCCCGCGAAATCACGCTGGAAGGCGGTCCCGAACCCCAAATGGTGGAGGTGGACCTTCAGCCGCGTGGCAAGGGCCTGAAAAACTTCGCGGTATCGGTAGCCCCCCGGCCGGGGGAGACCATCCGGGAGAACAACTCGCAGAGCTTTCTGCTTAACGTCGAGGACACGCGGCCGAAGATCCTCTACCTCGAGGGCACTCCACGCTGGGAGTTTAAGTTCATCCGCCAGGCGGTCGAAAAAGACAAGGCGCTTCAGCTGGTCACTCTCCTTCGTACCTCGGGGAACAAGTTTTATCGCCAGGGGATCGAGAAGGAAGACAATCTCGCGTCCGGTTTTCCCACCGCTAAGGAAGAGTTGTTCGAGTACAAGGCCCTGCTTCTGGGCAGCATCGAGAGCAGCTTCTTTTCTGCGGAACAGCAGCGGGTCATCGCCGAGTTCGTCAGCCAACGCGGGGGCGGGTTCATGATGCTGGGTGGGAAGAAATCGTTTGACGCGGGGAACTACAAAAACACGCCGATCTCGGATGTTCTGCCTGTGGTGCTTGGCCAACGGAGCGCCGAATCGTCTTACCTTCCGCGGCTTTCGAGACTTCGTCTCACATCTTACGGGCAGAATCACCCGGTCACCCGGTTGGTTGCCGATGCGGCTCAAAACGAGCGGCGCTGGGGCGCTCTGCCTCCGATCGGTGATCTGAACTGGGTGTCGACGCCAAAACCGGGCGCGACGGTCCTTGCGACTGTTGCCGACGGCCCTCAGGCAGGCATGATCGTCCTGGCGGCTCATCGCTTTGGACGCGGCCGTGCAATCGCATTTACGCCGGACAGTTCGTGGCGATGGCGGATGGAGATGCCGCACACGGACGACTCGCACGAGGTGTTCTGGCGGCAGACCCTGCGCTGGCTGGTCGGCTCCGCTCCCGATCGAGTGGGGATCGAACTGCCCAAGACTGTGTTCCATGACGACGACACCATTCGCTTCGATGTCGAAGTAAACGATCCCAGCTTCGTTCCGCTCAACGACGCCGAGGTAACCGCGACCGTCACATCGCCGAGCGGCCAGGCACTTGAGCTTCCTCTGAAGTGGAACGGGCAGAAAGACGGCATTTACCGGGCAGCATTCCAGCCAACGGAAAAGGGAGTACACAACATCCGCGTCAGTGCGCAACGCGGCGACAAAGAGATAGGGCATTCCCAGCGAGCGGTGCTGACGGCTGAATCGAACCAGGAGTTCTACAGCCCGGCGCAAAACCGGCAGCTGCTGGAGCACATCACCGGCGAGACCGGCGGCCGATACTACAGCCTGTCAAACGCTTACGACTTGCCGGAAGAGCTCCTTTACCAGGAGAGGTCCAATTCGGTGCCACAGAACCTGGCGCTATGGGATATGCCCGCGCTCCTGTTGATCCTTCTGGCATTACTGATTGGCGAATGGTCTCTGCGCCGAAAATCGGGGGCAGTCTGATGGAGGCACCGGTGAGGAAGGTCGCATTTGCGCTCGCACTTTGCCTGTCGGCGGTCCTCTGCCAGGCGAACGACAGTCAGCCGGGCGGAGGGGGCAATTACGCAATAGTCGTGACCAGCGCGGCGGGCGAGCCCGAGTTTAAGGAGAAGTTCTGGGACTGGGCAACCAGGATGCATGCCGCGCTCAAGTCGGATCTCGGTTTCCCGGCCGAGAACATCTTCCTGCTCTTCGAAGAGGCGGGCAAGAGCGAGATCGTCACCGCACGATCCACCAAGAAAGACCTTGCGTCGGTCTTCGATCGACTCGCCGCCCGGCAGGCGAAGCCGGACTTGCTCTTCGTCTTCCTGATCGGACACGCGAGCTTCGATGGGTCCGAGTACAAGTTCAACCTCGTCGGCCCTGACCTCACGGGCACCGAAATACGGAAGCACCTGGATCAGCTGGGTTCACGTCAGGTGGTCCTGGTTGCCGGGACTCCGGCGAGCGGCGGCCTGACAAGATCCCTGAGCTCCAAGGGGACCGTGATTCTCACGGCTACCAAGAGCGAATTCGAGACGAATCAGGTCATATTCCCACAGTTCTTCGTCGAAGCCTTCGAGGGGCGCGCGGCGGACTCGGACAAGAACAAACGAGTGTCGGTGTCCGAGGCCTACCTGTTCGCACGACAGAAGGTGGACACCTGGTACAAAGAAAAGGGGCGACTGGCGACCGAGCATTCGCTGCTGGAAGACAACGGCGACGGGAAAGGCTCGCCGATCCCTTCCCCACAGAACGGGGACGGCCTGCTGGCACAGAAGATTGCGCCTGGATCGCCGGTTGCCGGAGACACGGCTCGTACACGAACCGTGGCCTCGAATCCGGCAAATAGCACGCTGCTGGCACGCAAGAAGCAACTGGAAGACGAGATCGCGGACCTCAAGTACAAGAAGGATTCAATGCCGGCGACAGAGTACCAAACCATGCTCGAACGCCTGCTACTCGAGCTGGCCAAAACCAACCGGGAGCTAAAGACCTCTTCGGAGTAAGAACCATGCGTTTTTCAGGCGAAACAAACCGGCATTATGGAACCCCGCCCAGAGGAGCGCCATCGGGCCGAAGCCGAGGATTTGTCCGGCCGAGCCGGCTGATTTTGATCCTGGCTTTTTGTTGCCTGATTGCGGCAGCCATCCTGCCTGGGTTCATACGGGCCGATACGATTGAGGGCGCCTGGTCCAGCTACCGCTCAGGTGAGTACGGCAAAGCGATCGCCGCCTTCGAAGAATACGCTTCCGCGCCAGGAACCACTCAAAGAGAAGCTCGCCAGGGACTGCTCACGGCGCTCCTGGAAACCGGTGACTACGAGCGCGCCGAAACATTGGCACGCGAGTACTTGCAGACCGGGGGGGACCCTCAAATCCAGGTGCTCCTCGGCAAGGTACTGGCCCGAACGGGCAAAATCGCCGAGGCGACCAAGGCTCTCGAGGCCGGGCTGCCCGCACAGGGCTCAGCCGGTCTTGAGGCGCGCTTCCATCTCGCGTCATTGCTCGAACGATCCGGTGACTGGCAACGTGCGCGTTCGCTGTTCACCGAGCTTTACAACCAGGCCAGCCAGCAGAACCAACCGCGGTTCGCGGCTCTCGCGGCCCAGCAGCTGGAAAAATTCCAGGACGCTAACAACCTGTTTCGGGAGGCGACCACTCAGAACCCGAGCGACGCAGCGGCCCTGATCGACTGGGGCAACCTGTTCCTCGAAAAATACGATAAGGCAAACGCCGCATCAACGTTCGAGGACGCACTGAAGATAAACGCCAATCACCCCGAGGCTCTGGCGGGGCTCGCAACCGTAATGCTGGAGGACGAGCCGATCAAGTGCGAGATGCTGATCAAGAAGGCCTTGGGCGCGAATCCGAGGCTGGAAACAGCTCACCTGCTGCTCGCCCAGATTGCTATCGACGAGGAAGACTACGAGGAGGCCGAACAGGAGATCGGCGGTGTCCTCAAGGTGAACCCGAGGTCTCTGGAAGCACTAACGCTGCGGGCAGTGCTTCGCCAGGCGCGATGGGATCAGGCCGGTGTCGACACGGAAATCAAAGGGCTGCTCGCTTTGAACCCGTCCTGGGGGGAAGTCTACGAGGCCCTGGGCAACTTCGCGGTCTCGCAGCGGCTCTATCGGCAGTCCGTTGATTATTTCAGGAAAGCCGTCAAGCTCAACCCAAGATTGTGGAGCGCCTACTCGACGCTCGGTATCAACCTGCTTCGACTGGGGGACGAGGCGGCGGCGCGCGAGGCGTTGGAGACCTCGTATCAGAACGATCCCTTCAACGTCTGGACGGTCAACACCCTTCGGTTGATCGACAGCTATGAGAACTTTCGTCAGGTGAACGAGGGCCGGTTCCGAATCAAGCTTCATGAGAAAGAAGCGGATGTGCTCGGCCAGTACGCACCCGGTTTGCTCGACGAGGTCAACCGAACCCTCGGCGAGCGGTACTCATATCGGCTCAATGGGACGATTTATCTCGAGATGTACCCCGATCACGAGGACTTCGCTGTCCGCACGCTCGGCATGCCCGGGCTCGGCGCTCTCGGCGTCTGCTTTGGGACGGGGATGGTTATGGATTCTCCCAGTGCCCGCCCCAAGGGCACGTTCAACTGGGGAAGCACTCTGTGGCATGAGTTCGCACACGTCATCACGCTCGGTATGACAGATCACCGCATCCCCCGCTGGTTCAGCGAGGGGATATCGGTCATGGAAGAGCATCGGGCACGGCCCGGGTGGGGCGATGCCTTGACGGTCGATATTGTAAAGCTCCTTCGTGAGAAGAAGGTGCTGCCAATCGGGGAACTAAACGCAGCTTTTTCGCGTCCTCGTTATCCGGGGCAGGTTCCTTTTGCGTACTTTCAGGCCGGGCAGGTCTGCGAATTCATCGAGAAGGAGTTTGGTTTTCCCAAGATTTTGGCAATGCTCAGTTTGTACAAGAGCGGGCAGTCTCTCGACCAGGTACTCCAACAGGCGCTCGGCCTTACAACCGAGGCGTTTGACAAGAGGTTCTCGGCGCACCTCGACCAAAAGTACGGATCGACCGTCCGCGCAGTGGATGTGAAGATCCTCGAGCAGGAGCAACTGCTGAAGGATCAGTCCGCCCTGAGTCGTTGGCTCGAGGCCAATCCCGACGATTTCTTTGGCACGTTGGCCTCGGCGAAACTCCTGGTCGAAGAAGGGAAGAAGCAGGAAGCAATCCCGCTGCTCGAGAAAGCCAAAAAGCTGTACCCCCAGTACGACGGACCGGACAACCCTTACAGACAGCTGGCGGACATCCACAAAGAGGCAGGACGCCTCGAGCAGGCTGTCGCCGAATTACAGGGGTTGCGCTCGCATAGCGCCAACAACTTCGAGTCGATGAAGCGCCTGGGTCTGTGGCTGAAGGAAGCCGGAAGAGCGGACGAATCAATCACTGCACTGACCGACGCGCTCTACGTTTATCCATTTGACTTGGAAACGCACCAGGTCCTCGCCGAGCTTGCGTCTCAGAAAAGCCAGCATCAGACCGCACTGCGCGAATACCGTGTCTTGCTGGCACTTGACCAGGCGGACAAAGCCGGCGCTCACTTCAATATCGCAAAGACACTCACGCAGCTCGGCCGTCCCCAGGAAGCCCGCCGCGAAGTGCTCGCCGCTCTTGAAATCGCACCCGAGTACGAAGCCGCACAGGAGCTGCTGCTGCAGTTGAGCAAGTGACTGATCGCTGAACAGGAAAAGAGGAAAAGGCATGTTTAGAAACAATGGGTCGGATCGACAAGGTATTCAGTCAAACCTGGTGCCGTGGCAGCCGACGGACAGCCCGGAGATGGAACTGCTCGAGAAGATGAAAGAAGCCCACCGGCTGATCGTGCGTGAAATTCGCAAGGAGATCATCGGACAGGACGAGGTCGTGGATCAGGTGCTGGTATCGCTCTTCGTCGGCGGGCATTCCATGATTACCGGCGTTCCGGGCCTGGCCAAAACCCTGCTGATCAAGACAATTGCCAATGCCCTGCACCTCAAATTCAAACGAATTCAGTTCACACCCGACTTGATGCCGGCGGATATCACGGGCACCGACATCATCGAGGAGGACCGTGCGACCGGTCACCGGCGGATGACTTTCGTCAAAGGGCCCATTTTCGCAAACATCCTGCTCGCGGACGAAATCAACCGGACACCGCCGAAAACCCAGTCGGCGTTGCTCGAGGCGATGCAGGAGTATTCCGTGACCGTGCAGGGCGTGACTTACGATCTGGAGCGCCCGTTCTTCGTCCTGGCCACGCAAAACCCCATCGAGCTGGAAGGCACATATCCATTACCTGAGGCCCAGCTCGACCGTTTCATGTTTAACATCGTGATCGACTACCTCTCGGAAGACCAGGAAATCGACGTGGTGAACTCCACGACACAGCACCGGGAGATCGAGTTCGAGCGACTGATCGAGGGGCAGGACATACTCAAGTTCCAAAGGATAGTGCGCTCAATTCCGGTCGCCGACTCGGTGACGCGGTACGCGGTGCAACTGGTGCGAGCCTCGCGTCCGGGCGAGTCGTACGCTCCGGACTTCGTGAGGTCCTGGGTCAATTACGGCGCGAGCCTGCGCGCATCGCAATTCCTGATCCTCGGGGCTAAAGCGCGAGCGGTCATGCAAGGGCGCTACAACGTTGCGGTCGAGGATATCCGTCATCTGGCCTACCCGGTGCTTCGTCACCGGATCCTGACGAATTTTCAGGCGGAATCGGAGCAGGTGTCCACCGATGCGATCATCGGGAAGCTGATTGAGGCCGTACCGGCGCCGAAATCAGGGATCTGAGAGCCAGCGGGCAGCGGGCAGTGGGCAGCGGGCAGTAGAGGCTGTCGAGAAAGTTCGTAAGGCCTGAAAGGCCGGCACATATTAGCCCAGGGTGAAGCGCTTTGTGCGCAGCCCTGGGATCGCACAGTAGAGGCGGAGACAAGCCCTGAAAGGGCGCAAGAACGGCAACATTATCAGGATCTTACGCCCTTACAGGGCTTCACGGTCGAGACCGTGTTGACCCAGGGCTACGCGAAAGCACGCTTCGCCCTGGGCTATTATGTGCCGGCCTTTCAGGCCTTAAGAACTTATTCGACGCCCTCAGTGGGCAGTGAGCAGTGGGCACGGCAGCCGGCAGACGGCAGCCGGCAGACGGCAGCGGGCAGTGAGTACTTTATGGTCACTTCAACTCGATGGCGAAACACCGCAACTCCGGGCACTCGGTTTCTGGACCCGGTTGTGCTCTCGCGGATCAGGAACCTGGAACTAGTCGCGCGCACGGTGGTGGAAGGCTTCATT
>CAYQYP010000500.1:0-2349 GCA_964421755.1 uncultured Acidobacteriota bacterium | reverse complement strand
TAGTCCCAGCGATGAATTCCCGTGGGGTCACCTCTGAAAAAGTACAACGAACCTGCCGAATGCGGATCGAATCTGAGCAACGGACCGCCGCCGCCCCACAATTCGCGATAGGTTTGCCACCCGTCGGTCGTTACCCGGGTAAATGTGTAAAAGACCGGGGGGAACTGAGGCTTGAAGACGTAGTACGCGTAAACTGCTTGGTTCTCTGGGTTTGTCGGATCGACATAAAAGCTCCCCGCGGTTCCGCCTGTAAACGGGATGTCGGCCGTCCACGTTTGGCCGAGGTCCATGCTCGCTCGTCTTCCGTCCAGGTAGAGAGTCCCCGGGCCTGGCGGGCGCGGATCGATCGCGAGACTCGGTTTCCCGGGGTAAGGGGGACTATAGTCCCGATCCTCGAAAGACAACTGCCACGTTGCGCCGAAATCAGAGGAGCGAAGCACTCGGACCCACCCTCCGACGGGGCCCGGATCCAGGGTGACGCCCAAGATCGTGCCCGGATCTCCCGATACTCCGACGACGTCGAGAAAGCGCGACGAGCGTATCCCGGCGTTGGAGACGAGCCAACTCTTTCCAGCGTCTGCGCTCTTCCAAACCCCTGAGAGGCCCGCCGCGAAAACGGTCCCGGATTTTGCGGCCGAACAAGCCACCGAGCCTATTCTGTCCTCAATCTCTCCAATCATGGTCCACGCGATCCCCTGCTCGTTCGTGGCCGGGTCGACCTCGAACCTGCCTCTGTACAGTCCCGATGTGGCGCCAGCCCAAAGAATCGACGGATCATTAGGGTCGAAACACAGGTCAATCAGGTAGGGAGCGTTTCCGATGGCGTTTAGCGTCTTCCACCCGATCGTTGTTCCGTACACGGAGAACACCGGGTCCCGATAGCGGATGTCCCATCCGACTGCCGCATAGAGAACAGAGTCTTGCGGACGGACGACCAAGGCGGAAGTCCTTGAGTAGTCGACCCGCAGCAGACCGCCCTGACCGACGCGAAAAAGCCCGTCCCACGTTGCCACGAAGACCGTGCCCGAGCTTGATTCACGGGCAATATCATTGACGTTCAGGATCCCAGGTCGTTCGATGTCCGCCATCCCGGGCATGATGGCAGTCCAGTTTAATCCGCCGTCGTTGCTCGAGAAGAGACCCCGACCGGAAGTGCCGGCAAACAACGCCTGCGAAATGGTAGAGTCAACTAGAATCGCGGTCACGGGAGGCGCCCCGTCCGTCGGAATGGAAAGCGTGCCCCAGGATGATCCTGACGAATCTGCCACAAAGACGCGACCGGACCCGCCCGCGAATAGCCTCGACTGCCCCGAGTCCCAGGTCAGACTAAAAACCGGGTCGGCAAAGGGGAGTTTGATGAGAGACCAGTTCAAGCCGGCGTCGGTGCTCCGGTAAAGACCGGCCCAAGTCCCTGCATAAATGACTTCAGGCGAAACCGGGTCAACAGCCACGCAGAGAACTGTTCCCCCTTCCGCACTGCCACCGGTAACAGGGACGGACCTGGCGAAGAGGCTGGGAGCGAGGTAGGTCAGAACGGCCACGATGAGCACGAGTCGACCGATCATCTGTTTCATCTCTTACCCCCAGGCAATACTAGCTCATTGGAAGCAAAACTAACAGCTAAAAATTTAGCAGTTGCGCTCAAGGGGGTGCGCTCAGACTCGCATTCTCCTGCCTGCTCAGCCTCGGGCCTGCTCAACCACACTGGCATGGCCGAAGACATCGTCCACGATGTCTTCCTCCAGCGGCTGGCGCAGGCACCAGGCAAGCTTCGGCTGGCGGGCAACCTGCGGAGCTTCCTGGCGACCTGCGTGGTCAACCGGGCTGGTAATGCCAACCGGGCGTTGCGACAACGCCGGACTGGCGTGTTCCACGGACCCTACAGCTTCCCACGGGAGATCGCATTTTCAAGTAGTTGGCCATCCAAGGCCAGAAGTCGTCCTCATTCAAATATCGTTTGGCATATACAAAAAATATTGCAGTGCTCTTTGGCCATAACTAGACTTCTTGTCAGGTCGTTAATCGCGAACTCGTTTCAGCTTCCCATTGATTTCGACCACACGACGGGGGATAAACGAGCGTTGCGCTCCCCGGCAGAGCTATCTCTGTCGCAGGCGCACCTCTAGAAATTCAGGCTGCTTAGGAGCAGGGGCTAACCGGTTCATCGAAAACCGTCCGAGAGGATGGAAAGATGAAGAAGATCGGAATTCTGCTTGTGGATGCAGACCCAAGCGCGCCTCTGGGTGCCATCGTTGGCAAGACGCTGGCATCATCGTTCGTCCTGTATATGCACCGCTGGAAAAGCGACAGTGACAGAGCCGAACGCCGAGCAAACGATATCCTCGACTT
>CAYQYP010000499.1:0-38612 GCA_964421755.1 uncultured Acidobacteriota bacterium | reverse complement strand
AGACTGGGCCCGGAGCACGATCAAAGGGATGTCTCGCCTGTCTCCTTGCGTGTCGACCGTCAGCCTGTCTCTGATCGTTTCGAGCCCGGTTTGTCGAGGGACTAAATTCCGGCTGACCAGTCTGGTCAACGTCGCGCTGATGACAAAATCAGACTCCAGAAGAAGGCGACATGCATCGATGCCCAGCGAAGACGCCTCCGGGCCGCTGGATACTGACGAGGGCCGGACAATCAGCAATGTGCTGGCTTCGTAGGCAGAAGGTGTCAACAAGCTGACCACGAGAGCGGTAAGACCACAGATCAGGGATCCTGCGAGGATGAGCGCTTTCTGTCGCCAGAGAAAGTGCAGCAGGGGCGACGGCGCAACCAACGGTTGGCGCTCCAGGTTCAGCGATTCGTCGAAGGTTCTGGAGTCTAACTGAATGTGGCCGGACACCTCGTGCTCCATGGCCATACGACGCGGAGTCTAACATAATCCGGCGCCGTTAAGGCATTTCGATTCACCGAGGTTATCGCAGGCTTCGGAGCGCCTTGTTCTCGACTGGAATGCGAACGAACAGGAGCAGGCAGCCGTTGGCCGCCGTCGCGACGAGCGCCGTTACCCAGGCGCCGAAGATCATCGGCGCGGTGAAAAGCTCGATCGCCACGACAACGTAATTTGGATGGTTGAGCAAGCGGTAAGGGCCCCGGCTGACGCGGCCTGCACCGGGTATGACGAGAATGCGGGTGTTCCAATTGGTCCCGAGCGCGAGAATGACCCAGTATCGGAGAGCCTGTGCCAGGAGGAAGAGGCCCAGCCAAAGCCACCAGAGCCGGTCCAGGTTCGGGCCGCGGAGAAACGCCTCGAAGGGCCAGGCGACGAGCCAGGCGGTATGCAGGAAGACAACTGCGGGATAATGGGCGGCTCCAAATTCCCGGGCACCTGCCTTGATTGCCAGCGCGTAGTTTCGACGTGCCAGCCGAAGTTCCATCACCCGCTGGAGCGCCACGAGCAGAGCGAGGACCCAGACGAAGGTTGTTACCATCGAAACAGTATCTGCTCCGCGCTGAAACCGGGTCCCATCCCCAGCATCACGCCGTAATCGCCGACCTTTGGAGTGTGTTCCAGGAACTCCCGCAGGATGAACAAAACGGTGGGGCTCGACATGTTTCCGTAGTCCCGAAGGATCGAGCTCGCGTGGCACAGTTCCCCGTTCTGCAGATGGAGGCTCTCGGACAAGGCCGCCAACACCTTGGCTCCGCCTGGATGAACGACGAAATGCCTGATTGAATCCCGCTCGATTCCCCAGACGGTGCACGCGTCTTCGATTTCCTCGGGAAGCCGATCCTTGGTAATGCTCGGGAGATCCTTGGAGAGCCTGACTTTGAACCCGGTCTCGACCAGGTCCCATCCCATGACGTAGTCGGAGTCCTCGAACAGCGTGCTGTAACTGGCCAGAACTTCGGGACCTTCTCCGTCCGCGCCCAATACGAGAGCTGCCGCTCCGTCCGCGAACAGGCTGGTCGAGACGAGATTGGCCTTGGACAAATCATCCTTCTGGAAAGTCAGGCTGCACAGTTCGACGGCAACCAGCAGCGCTTTCCGATCGGGCTGGGTCCGGCACAGTTCGGCTGCCCGTGCCAGCCCGGCCACGCCGCCGGCGCAACCCAGGCCCCAAACCGGAACCCGAACGGTGTTGCGCGACAAGCCGAGAATCTTGATCAATTTGGAATCCAGGCTCGGCGTCGCTATCCCGGTCGTCGACACAAACACAATGATGCCGATATCTTTGGGTTCCACCCCGGCCTGTCGAAGTGCCCCCTGGGCCGCTTCAGTCGACAGTTCCAATGCGCTCTTCTGGTAGGCGGCATTGGATTCGGCAAAGGTGTGACGATGCCTGTACCAGTCAAGGGGTTGCGAGAAGTAACGGGTCTGGACTCCGGTGTTGTTGAACAGTGACAGTAGACGATCGATCTCCGCGTACGCGCTTCGGAACACCTGCGGAACAGCGTCACGAATCGTCTGCTGATCCACCCGATGAGGTGGCACCGCGGTGCCGACCGCCTGGATTTTGACGGGTAACATATCTGCTCATTAAAGCACAGTGAGGATTTCCGCGACACCTCAAGAAAGACAAGGAGACAAGGAGACAGGGAGACAGGGAGACGGGAAGACAAGGAGACAAGGAGCGAAAGGAAGAAGGCAAAAGCCGATTACGATTACGATTACGACTACGAGCACGAGCACGAGCACGAGCGCGAGGAGACTGCCGGAAAGGCTGGCGGGTTACCTGTTCGGCTCGACCTTGTGCTCCTCGTGATCGTAGTGTGATCCTGCTCGAACTCGTAGTCGTGCTCGCGCTCGTGATCGTGATCGTAGTCGTAATCGTAATCGTAATCGTAATCGGCTTTTTCGCGTCTCTACTTTCTCTCTCCTTGTCTCCCCCTCTCCTTGTCTCCCTGTCTTACCCCCTCCTTGTTGTCCTCGTTCTTCGAGTTCAAAATGGAATTATGCAACTGACTGAAGAAGACTTGCGCGATCTTCAGGGAGCAAAATGGCTTCTGGAGAGACCCAGCCTTGCCGCCCGATTGGCCGATACGGTCGGCGCGCCGCTCGAGCGCGGTTTCGGGCTGCTTCCCGAAAAATGGGCCGCGACGATTCACAAGGCGGTCAACGAATCCCTTATCCGTGCGCTGAATGTTGCTGTTAAATCTCTTGGCGACGGATCACGAAGGCGCAGCGAACGCTTCCACCGTTTTGCAGTCCTGGCCAGCGGGGCGGCGGGAGGCGCGTTTGGCTTGGCGGGACTCGTGGTCGAGTTGCCGGTGTCGACTGTGCTGATGCTCCGTTCGATCGCCGATATCGCGCAACGCAGGGGGGAGGACATCAACGGCATCGAAGCCCGCCTTGCCTGCCTGGAGGTCTTTGCTTTGGGAGGACGATCCGCACAAGACGATGCGGCTGAGGCCGGGTACTTCGCCATGCGTGCTGCCCTGGCGAAGTCCGTCAGTGAAGCGGCGCGCTACCTGGCGGGGCGAGGGGTTGCGGAGACCGGAGCGCCGGCCTTGGTCCGGCTGGTTTCGAGCATCGCCGCCCGTTTCGGGGTGGCAGTCTCGGAAAAAGCGGCGGCCATGGCCGTTCCGGTTCTGGGCGCCGCCGGTGGAGCAGCGGTTAACGGCATCTTCATATCTCACTTCCAGGACGTAGCCCACGGCCATTTCATCATCCGGGGCCTCGAACGAAAGTACGGCCAGGAGGCGGTCCTTCAGCAGTATTCGCTGCTTTCCGGTGAGTGACTCACTTGGTGAACTACCGGGGACCTTGCAAATACTCCGGAAGGGGCGTCAAATAATCGCTCCATCAGGAGTAAGAAGGATAACGTCATGATTCCCGAGAAAAGTTCGTTGAATACGTTACTTGATCGCCTGCAAAGCGATGACCCGCAGGCGCGTGCGAGCGCCGCCTGGACGCTCGGTTCCGTTAAGGACCGGCAGGCGGTGGACTCGCTGATCTGGACGCTGGCGGACAGAGACGCCAAGGTACGCGGGCTGGCAGCCGAGGCACTCGGCAAAATCGTTGATGGCCGGGCGTCTGGACCCCTGATCTTTGCGCTCAAAGACCGGGACTCCGAAGTGCGATCCAAAGCGGCTCTCGCGCTGGCCGCGATTCGAGAGACGAACGCCGTTGATCCTCTGGTCGCCGCCCTCAAAGACGAAGTTCCGGCGGTGCGGGCGAATGCCGCCTTTGCGCTCGGAGAGCTCCGCGATCGGCGGGCGGTCGCCGCGCTGACCGTTACGCTGCGCGACTCGGACCCGATGGTGCGGCACAATGCCGAAGAGGCGGTTAGAAAGCTGCGCGGCCAGGCTTGAGGTTTGAAACGTGAAACGATTGAGACAGATTCCCGCGGTTATTTCGCTCTTAGTATTCTGCTCGCCCCTCCTTGCGCAGGCGCAATCCAAGTCTTCCAGCTCGGGCGCACCGCTGTATTTCCGCGAGGACTGGAAGGAGACGCCGGCCGAGACGCCCGTCACCCAGGGCCACGTAAACAACCCGGACCTTGTCCTGACGCTCTACGGCACTGCCAAGAACCAGATCAAGAAGTCGCATCACGATCAGCCCGCCAACGACCCTTATTACATCTGGTCAGGCACCTGCAGGGGTAGCTGGGCGGTCACTCTGTCAAAGAAGAACCAGGCGCTGGATCTGTCACGAGGCGGTATGATCCAGTGGCGCTCCAAGCAGACCGGAGAACGATTTCCGCGAATACTGATTAAGCTCGGCGACGGACGTTTCTTCGTCTCGGACCAGACCGACACGAACACGGCCGACTGGCACGTATTTTCGTTCATTGTCCAACGTTTGACGTGGTCGGCACTGAATCCGGACACGTTTGTTCCGGCGCCTACCCAGAAAAAGCCGGACCTTCGAAAAGTCGTGGAAATCGGATTCACCGATCTCGAGCCAGGCGGCGGAACCCCCGTCTCCTCCAGGATCGACTGGATCGAGGTGTTTGGCCACTCAGTTCCCCGGTAAATCACGATCCTCTGGTATACAATACCCGGCCGGAGGGTCAAGCAGTCGGTGAGAGGGGCGGCGCAGCCTCTCCGAGCATTTGGGAAGACCGATGGCCGAAACCGTCCAGCCGCGCAAACCTGAATAGATTAATTGCATTAATTTGCAGAAACTTCTCTTACCGCAGTCGGAGGCGACATGAGGCGTAAAGTTGTCATCGTAGGTTCCGGTTGTGCCGGATCGACCGCCGCCATTTACGCGGCCAGGGCAAATCTCGACCCGATCGTGCTCGAGGGACATGAGCCTGGCGGCCAACTGGCCCTCACCACACTAGTCGAAAACTTCCCTGGCTTTCCGGCCGGAATCCAGGGCCCCGACCTCCTGCAGGCCATGAAGCAGCAGGCCGAGCGTTTCGGCGCCGAATACAAGTTCGAGGAGCTGATCGAGGCTGACTTGAGCCGGCGGCCTTTCCAGCTTCGCACGGACGCCAAAACGACCTATGAGGCTGAGGCGCTGATCATCGCATCAGGGGCTTCCGCGCAGTGGCTCGGACTGGAGTCCGAGCGGCGCCTGATCGGCCACGGGGTCTCAAGCTGTGCCACTTGCGACGGTTACTTCTTCAGGGATCAAGAGGTCGCTGTCATCGGCGGCGGCGATACGGCCATGGAGGATGCGCTCTTCCTCACCCGGTTCGCAAAACGAGTGACCGTCATTCACCGGCGCGATCAGCTGCGAGCCTCGAAGATCATGGCTGACCGCGCGGTTATCAACCCCAAGATCGATTTTTGCTGGGATACGGTCGTCACCGAGATCCTTGATCCGGAAAAGAAAGCCGTGGAAGGCGTGCGGGTTCACAACCTGAAAACGGGGAAAGAGGCGACCCTGCCCTTTGCCGGCGTCTTCGTGGCGATCGGTCACCGGCCGAACACCAAGGTCTTCGAAGGAAAGCTCGACCTGGAAGATGGCTACGTTGTCGTCACGAACGGCTCTCGAACCAGCGTCGAGGGGGTTTTTGCCGCCGGAGATGTTCACGATAAGACCTATCGTCAGGCGGTAACCGCCGCGGGAGCGGGCTGCCGGGCAGCGATGGACGCGGAGAAGTTCCTGGAAGAACACCAGATGTGAGCCGGCTGACCAGCTGACCAGCTCACCGGCTGACCGCAAGAGTTCAGCCAACCGGGCCGAAAAGCGGCGGATTCTGAACTGCGAATCCGCCCTACGACCACTCGGCGTGCGAAAGCAGTCAGTCGTAGGGCGGATTCGCTGTTCAGAATCCGCCGCTTTTCGGCCCGGTTGGCTGGCTTTTGGTTGTGAGTGGTCAGCTAGGTCAGCTGGTCAGCTGGTCGACGCGACATAGACGAGCCGGGCCACGCCCTCGGTGATCCGATGGTCGTCCCCTTCGATTCTGATCCCGATCTGACCCGGTTCGCTCCGGTCCAGCACGCGCAGGCGGACATCCGGGACGAGCCCGATGTTCGCCAGGTATCGCAGCGTCTGCGGGTCGCGATCGCTCACCTGCCTGACCTCGACACACTCGCCGGGCCTGACCTTTGACAGCGGCGATATCTGCTCGCTCGTCAGATGGCCCTCCTTGGTCGGGATCGGGTGGCCATGCGGATCAATGGTTGGATGTCCGAGTGCGGCATCGATCCGGTCCTCGAACTCCTCGGAAATCACGTGCTCGAGGCGGTCGGCCTCGGCGTGAACTGTGTCCCAGCCGAAACCAAGAACCTGCATTAGATACAGCTCGATCAGCCGGTGGTGGCGGATGACCTCGAGAGCAATCTTGCATCCGTTCTCAGCAAGCCGAACGCCCTGGTAGGGGATGTAATCCACCAGTTCCAGGTCCGACAGCTTCTGAAGCATGTTGGTGACGCTCGCTGGTGAGCAGTCCATTGCCGCCGCGAGACTGGTGGTGGAAACCAGTTCGTCGTCGGTCTGAAGCGTGTAGATCGCCTTCAGGTAGTCTTCCATCGCATGGCTAACCATGGTGCGTCCTTGTTAAACATTCTATCGTGCGGGGTGAGTCAGTTAAACCGGACGTAAGACGGAGCAAGAGGCGCAAATGTTTCACGCGAAAGGCGCAAGAGACGCAAGTGAGACTCCGGAGGAAGCCTTCTTTTTGCGCTCCTTTTGCGATTCTTGCGTCTCTTGCGTGAAAACATGAGCGCCCCTTGCACCTTTCGCGTCGGATTGGCCACCTGTTTGATCACTCTCTCACCGGTCCGGTAAGATGACACGATGGTCACTCAAGAGCAGATACTGGCGGCGTTGCGCGGTGTGTTGGATCCGGATCTGAAGCGCGACATCGTCAGCTTAGGCATGATCCAGGATGTCCGGATCTGCGGGGGCGCCGTCTCCTTCCGATTCGTCCTCACCACGCCGGCCTGTCCGGTGCGCGAAGACCTGGAGAACCAGGCGAAGCGGGCAGTCGAGGCCGTCCCTGGCGTTGAGCAGGTGAACCTCAAAATGGAGGCCCAAGTCCCCAAACATCGGGGAGCCGTTGACCGCAAACCGATCCCGGGCGTGTCCAATATCGTTGCGGTCACTTCGGGAAAAGGCGGCGTCGGAAAGACGACAGTCTCCGTCAACCTGGCCTGCGCCCTGGCGCGATCCGGTGCGCGTGTGGGTCTCCTGGATTGCGATATTTATGGCCCCAATGTGCCAATCATGCTCGGGGTCAACCGGCAGCCGAAGGGTGATCAGAACAGCATTTCGCCCATTGAAGCGTACGGCATGAAAGTCATGTCGATGGGGTTCATCGCCCAGGGTGACACGCCACTGATCTGGCGCGGCCCGATGCTCCATGGAGTGATCCAGCAGTTCCTTTACCAGGTGGCTTGGGGAGAGCTCGATTACCTGGTGGTGGACTTGCCTCCGGGTACCGGCGATGCGCAGCTGACGATCATGCAGTCGGTCCCGCTGAGCGGTGGGGTGGTTGTCACGACTCCTCAGGATGTCGCGCTGGCTGACGCGCGGCGGGGCGTCATGATGTTCCGGCAGGTCAATGTCGACGTGCTCGGAATTGTGGAGAACATGAGCTATTTCGTGTGTCCCCACTGCAACGAGCGAAGCGATATCTTCAGCCATGGAGGCGGGGAACAGACTGCCCGGCGCTACAGTGTCCCGCTGCTCGGCAGTATTCCACTGGTGACGGCCTTGAGGGTTGCGGGGGACACAGGCAAGCCGGTGGTTTTCGAAGACCCGGACAGCCCCGTGGCCAAATCTTTCATTGAGATTGCCGAGCGATTAGCGGCGCGGATCTCCACTGTAGTCGCTGCGCGCAATGCCGAGCCTGTCCCGAGCAGTTGAGACGGGTGGGGTCGTTGGAGTGCCGTTTGTCGGAGTCGCGCACGGAGCGAGGGTGTTGAAAAAGGTCAGGCTCACTCGGTTGTCGTCGCCGACTGAAGCGCTTCCAGTTCCCGGCGCAACGCCTCGGCCCGCGAACCGTCAGGTCCAAGCGCCAGGTATTGCTGAAAGTGACGGATGGCCTTGTCGATCTGACCGGCCGCGGCGCAAGCCCGTGCCAGGCGGTAGTGGGCATCCGTGAAGCGCGGAGTGACTGCCAAAGCGCGCTGGTAGAACGCTATCGCATCCTCCAGGCAACCGAGGCTGTCCATTACCCGGCCAAGCATGTAATGCGCGCCCGAATTGTAAGGATCCCGGAGGATGGCCATTCTGAGCAGCCGTTCGGCGTCGACGAGGTTCCGCTGCCGGTAGTGGATCTTGCCGATGTCCAGGTAGGCATCCGCCCGGAGGGGATTTAGTTTCAGTGCTTCTCTGTAGGCGGCGATTGCTTGCGATGCGGTCTTCAAATTCGCCGAGAGCCGGACTCCCTCACGAAACCACTCCTCGTCAGTTCGGCCTGGACTGCCCGTCCCCTGCGAACGACTGACCCGGTCGATTAATTCCTGAAGGTCTATCCTCACCAGAACATTGGCTGCCGCGCCGTCGATCAGGTGGTTAGCTCGACCCAGGATCACACGGTCGTCCAGGAGAGTAACGGTCTTGCTCTCGCAAGACTCGTCGGTCTCAAGAAATCTGCGCTGCAACAGTCGAAGGGGAGTCAGAAAGACTTCCGGCCCGATTCTCTTCGCGACCAGCGCCTGGATTGTCCGCAGCGCAACGACGTCGGCAAAACTATATAGAACCCGACGCCCATCCCGGACCGTTGGACAAGCCCACCCCTTGCGCTCCCACCCGCGCAGCTGTCCTTCGGGGACTGCCAGAATTTCGAGGATTTCTTTCCGGGAAAAATACCGCGAAAGAATAAAGTTCTTTCTTATTGTCGGCGGCTCCTCATGGTAGTATAGCACTCCCAATTTGGGAAAGCATTGCAGCGGATCACGAGGTTTATGAGACGCTTATTCCCCCATGCTGTCGCCTTAATCCCCCTGTGCGTTCTGTCGGTTTTTCTCCAAACGTTTGCCGGGGTGATTCCCCGACCGGAGGACGTTTTCGGCTTTCGACCCGGCGCTGATTACAAGTTGGCGGGGTACGCCCAGATGCTCGACTACTATCGCCGGCTGGATGCGTCGTCGGACCGTATAAAGGTCGTCGAAGTGGGGTCTACGGCGCAGGGAAGACCGATGATGCTCGCGATCATCAGTTCCGAAGCCAACATGGCCGAGCTGACCAAATTCCGGGCTATCTCGGAGAAACTGGCGCGCGGCCGCGCAACCGAGCAGGAGGCCGCCGAATTGGCCAGGTCGGGAAAGTCCGTCGTCTGGATCGACGGAGGGCTTCACGCGAGTGAGGTAGGACATGCTCAATTCTCGCCGGAACTGGCCTTTCACATGGTGGCCGACGAGTCGGAGCAGATCAGGGCGATCCGGGACAACGTCATCTTCCTGCAGATGCCGGTGATGAACCCGGATGGCTTGGACCTGGTAGTCGAGTGGTACAAACGGAACCTCGGCACGCGTTTCGAGACCAGTCCTTTGCCCGAGCTCTATCACAAGTACGCGGGACACGATAACAACCGCGACTGGTACATGATGACCCAGCCGGAGACTCGCAATGTCAGCCGGCTGCTTTACGAGATCTGGTACCCGCAGATCGTCCTGAATCATCACCAGACGCCGCCCTTTCCGGCCAGGATTTTCATCCCGCCTTTCACGGATCCGACCAATCCGAACATTCCTTCGCTGGTCATGCAGGGGATCAATTCGCTGGCCGGAGCGATGGGCAACCGCTTTCTGGAAGAAGGAAAGAGCGGCGTCGTTCAGCGGATCGAGTTTGACGCCTGGTGGAACGGGGGCATGCGGACGACGCCCTGCTTCCACAACATGGTCGGAATCCTTGCCGAGACGGCGCTGTACAACTACGCCACGCCTTATTACTACAAGAGCGAGAACATACCGGCGCGCTTCAAGAACGGGCTGTCCGCGCAGGTCGCCTCGCGCGATTACCCGCAACCGTGGAAAGGCGGGCATTGGCGGCTGCGCGACGCCATCGACTACATGATGACCGCCTCCCTGGCCGTCCTTGACATGGGGGCCAAGCACCGCGAGGACTGGCTCCTGAACATCTATCGGATGGCCCGCGAGTCGATCGAACGAGGCAAAAGCTCGGGCCCTCGCGCCTATCTAATCGCGCCAGACCAGCATGACCCTTCGGCTGCGGTGGCGATGCTCGAAGCGCTGCACCGGGGTGGAATTGAAATCGAACAGGCGCAAACCCCGTTCCTCCACGGCGCCCGGCTGTTTCCGCAAGGCACGTTTGTTATCCGCACGGCGCAGGCGTTTCGGCCGCATCTGGTCGACCTGATGGAGCCGCAATACTATCCTTCTCCCGATGCCGAAGGGGGCAATGGGCGCCCGTACGACATGACCGGCTGGACGCTGCCGCTGCAGATGGGTGTGAAGATCGTCCGGGTTGAAGAAGAGCTGACCGCGAAGACTTCTCCGGTAACAACTATCAGTCTGCCCGCCGTGTCCCCGCTCGTCCCGGCCCAAAGCTTTCTGATCGACAGGCGTTGGAACAGCTCTTACCAGCTGGTCAACCAGTTATTGGAAGCTGGTGTCCCTGTCGAGGTGTACGCCAAGGAAGTCGCGCTCGGAGAGGAAGTCTTCCCGCCCGGATGTTTCCTTGTCAGTGCCGGGTACCGCGAGCAACTCGGCCGGCTGTCGGCTGCTCTTCGGGTTCCGGTGCGTCCGCTGTCGGCCCGGCCGGGCGGCGACTGGTACGAGAAACTCCGCCAGCCCCGCGTCGGCGTGCACAAATCGTGGGTTGCCAACGCGGATGAAGGATGGACTCGCTGGCTCCTGGAGCAGTACCAATTCCCGTATCGCAGCCTGTCCGATGCGGACATCCGAGAGGGTCGGCTGCGCGAGAATTTCGACGCAATCATCCTGCCGAGCGACACCGCTTCTCACCTGGTTCAGGGGCATTCCCCCAGCCGAATGCCGCCCGAATTCGCCCGGGGGCTCGGTCAACTGGGACTCAAGCACCTGCGCGAATTTGCGGAAGCGGGCGGAACGCTCGTGGCCTTTGACGCTGCCTGCTCGGTCCCGTTGCGGTTTTTCGATATGCCGCTCACCAGCAGCCTGGAGCGCGTTTCCGCAGACGATTTTTCCTGCCCCGGGTCTCTCGTCCGGTTGTCTGTTGATCCGGAAGACCCCCTCGGCTATGGGATGACCGAAGAGGCGGTGGCGTGCTTCGCAGAGAGCCAGGCGTTCGATCTTTCGACCGGATCGGAGCTTTCCGCCCCCGGCGATGCGGCCGTACAGACGATTGCCCGATACGCCAACAAGAACCTCCTGCTGAGCGGTTGGATCAGAGGCGAGGAGAAGATTGAAGGAAAACGGGCGGTCCTCCGCGTGCGGATGGGCGAGGGCCAAATCGTCCTGGTGGGCTTCCGGCCGCATTTCCGCGGCCAGTCTCACGGGACTTTCAAGCTGGTCTTCAACTCAATCTACTCGGCCGCGTCCGATTGGTCAGCCGGCACCCGGCTGGCCCGCAAATCGGGCGACTAACCGACTCGGTTCGCTGTCCAGGGTGTCGCGGCAACTTTTTTGGAGTGCGGCGGCAGAAGGACTCGGATGCTTTAACAGGAGTCCTGTCGACGCCGCTTTGGCCTGTAGAAATCGTGCCGGTTCGATCGTGCACAGGGGAAAGCGGCGTCGCCAGGAATCCGATAAAGCATCGGACTCCTTCTGCCGCCGCACTCCAAATCCGGGGTGCACGCGCTCAGCTCCTCCTCCAGCCTCCGATGTGAAAACCAACGACGTCTCACCTTGTCGCCTGTAAAACGAAGATGGGAACGGCTATCATCTCGCTTGTCTTATTCCTTGTATGTGCGGCACATGTTTCCGGTTCCACGGACGCTTCCATAGAGGGATGACCATGCTAAAGACAACTGCGTCCTCTCGCGCTCTCTGTCGTCAAATCCTCACCCTTCTAGTCATAACCGCCTTGGTTTTCAGCAGCAATCCAGCCGCAGACAACAAGTTTCGGCCGGACAAGATCGGGAAAGGGCTCAACTTCTTCTCGCGCGACCAGGAAGTGGCGATGGGCCGTTCGTATTCGTCCCAGTTGAATGCGGAGCTGCAGCTGATCGACGATCCCGAGATACAGTCCTACATTGAGCGAGTCGGAACCAGGCTGATCGACGTTTCTCAGCGAAAAGACATCGAATATCGCTTCTTTGTGGTGAATACCAAGGAGATCAATGCGTTCGCGGTCCCAGGTGGTTTCATCTACGTGAACCGGGGGCTCATCGAAAAGACCGATACTGAATCCGAGTTGGCAGGTGTCCTGGGCCACGAAATCGGTCACGTCGTCGGACGACATTCGCTCAAGCAGCTTTCCAAGAAGCTTCTGCTGGCAGGGATTGCTGTGGGGGCAGGCATGGCCATCAGCGCAAAGAGCGAAAGATGGGGCCAAATCGCGACGTTGATCGGTGGCGTCGGACTCTTCTTCGCATCGTTGAAATACAGCCGTGATGACGAGAGGGAAGCTGACTGGCTCGCGCTCAACGAGCTGAACCAGGCGGGTTACGATGCCTGGGGTATGGTGACCTTCTTCGAAAAACTGGAAGCGATGACCACTGGAGGACACACGCCGGCGTTCCTGAGTACGCATCCGCTCCCCAAGGAGCGCAAGGCGAACATGAGGCAACAGATTGCCGAGTTGAACATCGATCAACCCGGTTCGCGATACTCCCAGGTCGAATATATGGAGTGCAAGAATCAGCTCGCGAGCATCCTCATGCCGCCTCCCCACAAGGACAAAACGCTCAGTAACGCCCTGGCGGCACTGGACGCGGCCCAGGGCGGAGGCGGTGGCAGTGACCAGGTCGCACACTCCGAGAGCTCCGACCCGTCGCGATCCGAGACCATCCGAGTCCCGGGCGATAGCACGTGGGTAGACACCGGCCTCGATGTCCTGCCCGGACACAGGATCGAAATTCAGGCGACCGGACAGGTGTTCTGGAAGAAGAACAGCCAGGAGGCCTGCGGCCCCGACGGAGTCCCGGGCAAGGGGTTCTGGAAACCGATTTCAAAGGCCAACACGGCGGTGCTGATCGGCAAAATCGGACCAAGCTCCTCCTCCTGCTTCGTCGTCGGCTCAGCGTTTACCGGGCGGGCGACTCAGGGCGGGAGGTTGTTTCTGGGCATCAACGACGATAACAACTTCGACAACCGCGGTGAATTCCAAGCGAGAGTCTTCGTTGGACCGTGAGCCAGTTGGCATCCTGGAGGGGGAAAGATTCCGCCGGAGCAAGATCAAAGTATGGGGCCCTGTTGATAAATCACTTGCTCCGGCGACTGAGGAAACGCTACTTCACTTCTGGGGCCTGAGTGTAGGCCCGTTTCATCTTTAGCCCGGTGACCCAAATCACAAGGAAAAGAAATCTAGGGAAAAAAAGCGAAGCTTTGAGAAAAACCCGCAGCGCAGGCGACACACGGGCGGGTTGACGTTTGTCTTGTCTCAGCAGTGAGGACCAGTTGCGGGAAGTCAGGTAGAAGCAGTCCAGGTGCGAGTTAAACGCGAGCCGGTGGCGGGCCGGCAAAACGAAAAAGAGCAACTTCTGTAGCCGGTAGATCGGCCGGCCGGTGAAGACAGCGGCGACGACTTCGATGTCGATGGCGAAGAACCGGGCCAGCGTTCGCAGATTGGAATAGTAGCTTCCAGGCTTGTATGCGAATACTCGGTAAACGCCTTCCATCCGATGAAATAACGGGCGTTTGTCCTGTCTGCAGAAGACAATGATCGGTCGCGGCCGCGCCACCAACGGGTCGTTAAGCATCCGCAACGCCCGCACGGCCTTTTCGTCTTCGGCTGTTTGGATAAACAACGAGTAGGAGTGGCGCCGCGCATACGTCTCGTCTCGCTCCCGAAGAGCGCGCCAGAAGCGTCCGAAGTGCCGTAAGGAAAAGTAGAAACAATCGACATTCTGGTTGAAAAGAAGTCGATGCCTCGCCGGAAAGGCGAGAGCGAAAAGCTGCGCGAAGCGGGTCAAACGACGCCCGTCGAAGACCGTGGCGACGATCTCGGGCCGCAGGCCGACCGTGCGGCGGACCCGGAGAAGGGCAAGCGGAAAACCTCCCCATCCGTACGCCTGAATGCGGCCAACTCCCGTGATCCCCCGATAGAGTGCCTCACGGCCCTTGGGGCAAACGACCGTGATCGGGCGTTTCTCGAGCGAGATGGCCGGGCTCTGTAGTTTCCGCGCGGCTTGGGGTGCACGGTGGGAACCTTGTTTGTCGATGAACAGGATAGGTCGAAGGGTTTCGGCCGGCGGCGTCGCATCCAAGAGGTTCCGCACCAACAGCGGCAAATGGTCCCGGTCGGCATAGAAGCAGCCCCCGTACCTGTTGATCACCAAGCGGTGCCGGGCGGGCAGGAGGAACAGAAGGAACTGTAACCAACGTCGTGGCCGGCTGCCGCTGAAAACACCCGCGATCACGTCCACATCGAAGCTCGCGCAGCCAATGAGCGTTTTAAGATTCCGGAGTGGTCGCCTGGGCTCGAGGGTATGGATTGCCCGGACGTCGGGCAACCCCTCGAACAGCTTCCGTCGATCCTCGCGGCAGAGCACTTCAACGGGCTGGCTGCGGATCACCGTCGGATCATTAAGGAATCCGACGAACTCAACTGCCTTGGGAGACCGCGTCGTGTCGAGAAAGAGCGTGTGGCCCCTGCTCGCGGTGCGCGCGACGACCGTCCGCTCGACAATCGTCGTCAGAAAACGTCCAAGGCTGCCCCAACCCGCATAAAAGCACGCCATATGCTGGTTGAAAACAAGACGGTGCCGGGCAGGAAGGAAGAAAAACAGCAGTTGATTGAGGCGGGACAGCCGGCGTCCGGCGAAGATGCCAGTGACCACGTCCACGTTGAACGCGAGGCAACGCAAGGCGGCTACGAATTTGGTGAAGGGGTTCCAACGTCTGTAAGTGACGACTTGCAGGATCCCGGGCAAATCGCGGAAAACGTGTTTCCTGGCGGCCTGGCAGAGCACGACAATGGGTCGTCGCCGGACGATTTTCGGATTCCCGAGCATGCCGATTGCCTCGGCAGCTGCGGCCGAGCGGGTGCCATCCACGAAAAGGATGGTCCCTTCGCTGGCATCAAGTTCCTCTGCGGTTTCGATCGGTTGCTCGAGAAAAGCCAGGAACAGCCTACCGGGTGACAGCCGATAGGACTGCATCGCGGCAGTGAAGACGACACGCCGGGCAGGCAACAACCAAAACAAGATCTTGTTGAACCGGTGTTCGCCTCGGCCAGTCAGCGGCGCGATCGTCAAGTCTGGCGCCAGGTTTCGCAGCCGTTGCCAGAAAGCGATCCTCTGCCTGAAGCTCGGGTGCCTCCGCAGAGAGTAGAGACGCTTGACTTCCGGTAGCGCCCTAAGCTTGTCCCGCGATTCCGGGTCGGAGACGACGAGGATCTCTGCTCGCTTGAACCGGGCCTGTAAGCGGATTCTGCGGATCACGCGTTCCGTCGTCTGGAGGGTCGCTGTCTGAAACACCAGGATGCGAGGCGGCAGGGAACGCGGCTGTCGAAAGCCCGATCGTACGCGGAGCCACAAGAAGCCGGCGAGTGATCGGGCCGACGCATAGAAACAGTCGCCGTTTTCATTGACGACCAGGATTTTTCTTATCCGAAGCAGAAACGGCAGCACTTTGAGATGAGCAAACCCCTTTTCCGCGGAAAAGAAGACGACGGCCGAGTCGAACGCCCGTCCACGGATGCGGCGCAGAGCCGCTCGCAGGCTGCGCGATCGGACGAAGCAGATGTCCGATCCTGGAGCCAGGTACTCATCCACCTTGGGGTGGAGTTTCCGCACGAGGGAACGATCGCAACTCTCGCAAAACAGGACGCTTTCCCCTATCGGACGGTGAGGAAAACTCGCGAGATACTCCTGGAATTCCCCAGTGTACGCGTGGAGCGGCCGGAAGTACGATTTGCGCAATCTCCATGCCGACAGCCCGACGATTCGGCCTTCGAAGTCGAGATCGAGTTTTGGACCTTTGACCGACCACGCTTCGAGCTTGATTGTCCGATAGCCACGGTTCAGAAGCGGGAACACCACGCCGTCGTATTCCCCCTGCGGAATGTCCGGCGCGTAGTGGACCTTGCCCAGGACTCCGAACAGCCCCACGTAGTAGCGAACCTGTTCGTCCTTTACGACTAGCGCGTCGATGATGGCGTCGGGGAATTTCGCGCGGAGCTGACGCACCGCGAAGAAGAAGTGCGGAATATGACAGCACTGGACGATCAGGTACCGTGGCCGTTTCATATTTGCACCAGTTCTTCCGCGGTCTTCGGTTCGGCACCGGGGACCATTGTCCGATAGAGCTCGAGCAACTGAAGGCTCACTGCGCTCCAGTCGTAGCGGCTCTCGGCCAAGCGTCTCCCGGCCAGTGCCAAGCGGTTGCAAAAGCGAGGATTTCGGAGAAGCGCGAGCGTCCAATCGGCGAACTCCCGCGGGTCGTCCGCGACCATGATGTTCTCCCCGTGCACGGCTTCGATTCCCAGACAGGCCACCGACGTCGCAACCATGGGCCGGCCTGCCGACCACCCCTCCAGTATCTTGCCGCGGATCCCGACACCGGTGCGCAGGGGGACCACCACTACCCTGGCTCTTCGGTAATAATCCCGGATGTCCTGAACGAAACCGGTAACCACTATCGAGTCGGACTCCAGGCGGCGGATTTGTTCAGGGGGCGAGGACCCGACGATGTACAGCTGCGTCGCCGGCCTTTTCTTGAGGATGGTCGGGAAGATCTCGCGGCAGAACCAGAGGATGCCGTCGACGTTCGGCTGATGGCGGAAGGCGCCGACGAACACGACCGCGTCTGGATCACTTTCGGCCGGTTCGGCAAACTCGAAATAGTCGACGTCGACACCTGTGTTGATGACAGCCAGCTGGTCGTCGGGCAGGTATCCGCTCAGGAAATCACGGTCGACGTCAGTCACCGTGATCACCTTGTCGACCCGGCGGCACATCTCGATCTCGCGGTAAAGAGTCTGCAGCGTATTGTAGTATTGGCGGACACGCCTCCACGGGTTCCGCTCCAGCCGGGCACGGCTCTGTTCGGCCGCGTAGTTCACTTCGATTTCCGTGACCAGGCTCGGGGTATTCGGGGCGAGGTCCGCAAACTGGACCATCTGAGTCCACTCGTAGTGAATCAGGTCAAAATCCCGCTCGGTGAGGACCGATTCGAGAGCTTTCCGGAAATCGGGGGAATTGAATTCTTCAAACGGCTCGTACGGGAAAAGAGAGACCGGGTCGTACTCGTTACGCTCGATCACTTCGACGCTTTGGCAATGCGGGCGCACCTGCTCGACCTCTTCGCGCTCCTTTCTGGTCTCGACGAAGCTTGCAAGATGCACTTCGGCTGCCTTCGCAACGCGGACAAGCAGCTGGAAAACCCTCCCCGCCCCGCCGTGATAGCCGAGGTGTGGCAGGTATGCGGTGACATAGAGAATCCTGAGCGGACGTCGGGAACGCTCGCCCTGGTTGCTACGATCCGGGAAGAACCTGTCGAGGTACCGCAGCGGATGTGAGACCCACTCGCTCACCTGTCGATACGTATAGAGGGCCCGCGGTTCGCGGGACCGCTCGAGAAGCGCGGCAGGTAATAGCCGGACAGCTCTCAGGTAAGCACGCATCGAGACTTTCGAGCGGAGATGAAAAGGCAATAGGAGGAAGTGCCCGATCAGCTCCGAGAGCGGGAAGTTCTTCCAGAGATAGAGCAGCCTGCGTTCTTCGACAAGGTCGCCCAGGTCTTTGGGCTGAAATCGAACCGTGCTGCTGCTTCGGTGCTTATGCAGCACCCGGCTATCCGCGGCCAACAGGCACTTCCACCCCCGCCTCCATGCCCGGTAGCTAATATCGGTATCCTCGAAGTAGCACGGCGAGAAGAGCTTCGAGAAGCCTCCCAGCGACAGGAACTTCTGCCGGTCGAACGCGGACGCGCCGCCTCCCGCCCAGAAGACCGGAAGATGCTTTCGCGAGTAATGATACGGCTCGATGTCCTGGTGCGAGACGTGCAAATAGCCATTAACCAGTTCGGCCTGGGTGTTACCCGTTTCTTCGCGTCGCCGACCTTCGGGGAAGAACACTTGGCACGAGACGCCAAACGCATCCGGATCTCCGAAGCCGTCGAGTAAAGGCTCAATGAACCGCTCGTCGACCAGCATGTCGTTGTTGAGCAGGATGACGATGTCGTGGCTTGCCGCCTCGACTCCGCGATTGTTCCCCTCGCCGAATCCGTAATTGCGATCCAAGGCTAACACCCGCACATCCGGGTGGCTTGCCTGCAGCCAAGCGACACTTCCGTCCGTGCTCCCGTTGTCGACGACGAGGACTTCGTGATCCTTTCCGGTGTGGCGGACAGCCGCGAGCAGGTCAGGCAGGCTCTCTTCCAGGAGATGCTTTCCGTTCCAGTTCAACACCACGATAGAACAGAGGCCGGATCGAGCAATGGGAGGCTGGACAGCGGCCGGGCGACCGGAAAAGAGCGCGCGTATGCCCCGCATCATTTCGGCCAGCCCGACAATAATCAGGAGGCCTGTTTGAAGTGGCAGCAGAACCAGCCAGAGAAGCAGAAGACGGAACATCGGGAAGAAGTAGAATATTGGAACCCCCGGCCAAAAGGCAAGTTTTGCCCAATTTCGGATTGCGGATTTCGGATTGAGTACCGGATACAGTCGAGGCTGGCCCCCGCGGTCTGTTTCCCAATCTCAAATCCGAAATCTGCAATCCGAAATCCGCAATCCGCATTTAACGGAGGCCTTACACATGCCTCTGTTGCCGCAGGTTATAATCAACCATGCGAAAAGCGGCCATTTACGTCTCTGCCGTGGTGATTTGCTTCGCCTCCGGCGCTCTCATGGGCACGACTGTGCGCCCGTTGAGCCTCCAGCAGATCACTTCCAGCGCCAAGACGGTCTTTTACGGCACCTGCCTCAAAGCCGAGCCAGTCGAGGATACGGGCCGAGGCCTTCCGGTCGTGGAATATACCTTCCAGGTGAAACAGGCAATCAAGGGCGTGTCCGAGGGCCAGACCTTCGTTTTCAGACAGCTCCGATCAGGTGACGACGGGCTGGGTGGTGTTCAGGGTGTTCCTTCCTACCGACCGGGAGAGCAGTACATGCTGTTCCTGCACGGCAAGAGCGCACGCGGGCAGACGAGCCCCGTCGGTTTGCAGCAGGGAACCTTCAAGTTGATCAAGACTCCCGACGGCAAAACAGGCCTCGTGAATCGTCTGAATAACCGGAACCTGACGTACGGCCTGTCGGACGCTGTGGCGGCTGATTTTGGCCTGAGCTCCCAGGAGTACGAAATGCTGAAGAGGCAGGGCGCGATTCCCCTGGATAGCTTTACGAGTATCGTGAACAGGATGATGCGGCTCAACAACACGGACCCAAACAGGAACAGGTAATGAAGTCATACCAGGTATTCTCCGTTTCTCGCCTCCTCGCTTGTTTGATCGCGATTGCATCCTTCAGCTCGGGCTTTGGCGGTGGCCCGAACTTCGTAGCCGCCGACCACACCCCCGTTCGCTGGGATCCAGCCCGTGTCGCGTATGTCATCGATGCCGGCAAGCTGGGCTCGCGGCCGCAGGAGGACGCGGCGATGCTTGTGCGCGGGGCGTTCTCCACCTGGGAAAATGTTGAAACGGCTTCGATCACATTCGAGGACCGGGGCTTCCTCCCCGTCGATGTTAATGTGACGAACTACGAGGACTACCTCAAGAAGCGGCCCGAGGGGAACGCGATAATCTTCGACGACGATGGCGAGATTACGGAGGCCGAGTTCGGCGAAGGATCCAGTTCTAACATTCTCGGTTTTGCCTCCGCAGTCCCGGAGGGGAAGACGTTCTCCTACGCCTTCGCGGTGCTGAACGGCCCGAACTCTTCGGACAGCCTGTTTGCGCCGACCATTGTCCACGAGCTCGGTCACCTGATAGGGCTGGATCATACGCAGGCCGGCTACGAGTTCGCCGGAACGTCGAACTCTCAGAGCGTCCCGGTGATGTACCCCATCCTCCAGTTTTTCCCCACGCGTGTCTTGCTGCGGGACGATATTGCCTGGGTTTCATGGCTCTACCCCACCGCCGAGTTTGCCGCGACGACCGGCACGATCGCGGGAAAGGCTCTGCGCGCCAACGGATCACCGCTGCTCGGCGCGAACGTCGTGGCTGTGCTCGTTCAGGATCAGGAAGAGGCTCGGAATGAGAGGGTCTCGGTGGTGTCCGACTTCCTGCGAAACGGAGACGGCTCGTTTCAGATACCAGGTTTAAAACCGGGCAATTACCATGTCTTCATCGAGCCGATTGATTCACAGTTCATCATGGGCAGCGGCGTCGGCCCATACGACCAGCGGTTTGTCGCGTTTTTCAAAGACTACTACAACGAGCCCGGAGAAGGCTCCGAGGAAGACCCGCTTCTGAAGAGTCTGGTTCCCGTCCAGATTACGGCGACAACACCGAACATCGACATCACGGCTAACGAGTTCAGCAACCGCCTGGACCTGCTGACAGACGACGGCGAAATGCTCTTCAGATTTCCCCCCGACTTCACGTTTCCATTCTTCGGAACACGCTACACCGAGGTTTACGTGAATTCCGACGGCAACCTCACGTTCGGGGCTGGCGACGGGGTTCCCGGCGAGGCCCGCAGCGAGGCGCGATTCCTGAATGGGCCTCCCCGAATCGCACCACTGTTCACCGACATGGACCCTGAGGCAGCCGGCGAAATCAGGGCAAGCGTCTCACCGGGACAGGTTACCTTCACCTGGGACCGGGTCCCGGAGTTTTCGGATACGAGCTTTCCGACGAGGAACCTCTTTTCCGTGACATTGTTTGCCAGCGGAGACATCCGCTTTGATTATGATCGCGTCGCGATCACCCCGGATGAGGATCCGGCCATTCCGCAGGGACTCCAAGTGATAGTTGGAATCACGCCGGGCGGCGGTGCTACCGGTGCGTCCAGGGACCTTTCGGCCATCGGGCCGACGATCCCTGTCCAGCCGACTCCGGTGTACCAGGTCTTCGTCGGGAATTCCTTCGACCTCGAGGGTCGGGAAATCTTCTTCGTGGCCGGAGCAACCGAGATTTTCTTTCCGTTCTACCGAGGTAATTTGCAGGAGTTCTCGGCATTCGGCGTGACCAATCTGGACACGAGGGATGCACTCCTTGAATTCGAGGCGCGCGGGGCGGACGGCGCACTCCTTCCCTCTCCCTCCAATCCTCATGCGGAGACTCTGCAGCCCCAGCACCAGTTGGCAAAACTTGGACAGGAGCTTCTCGGAGTCGCCGCCGGAACCGATCAACTGGGTTGGATGCGATTGAGCTCGAATACTCCAAATCTCGCCAGCTTCTTCCAGATTGGGAACGGGCTGACCGGACCAATCACCCGCATGGATGGATCGACGGCCGTACTCGGACAGGCGAAGCTACTGTACTTCTCCCGCGTCTACGAGGGGGATGCTGTCGTCGATTCTCTGAGTGGCCGGCTCCCGGCTCGGACCTTGTTGAGCGTGGCAAACCCGAACGCCGCCGCTATTACGGTGCAGTTCACTCTCTTCGCGCCGACTGGCCAGCCGGCGGCCGGTGATGTCTCACGCACCATCGCGGCCGGAGGCGTTCTGCAGGCATCCCTGCACGAGCTGTTCAACACCACGAGCCCCGTCCTGGACGGATTCGTACGCGCCGAGGTGACCAGCGGCGACGGCGCGGTAGGCTTCGAGTTGATCGAACTGTCGGACACGCTTCTTGGGTTGAATGCCAACGTCCCCGGCAGCGCGACTGTTGTCCATTCGGCCCAGCTGGCGAATGGGACGGCGGACGGTTCCGGCATTTTCACGAGCCTGAAAGTGGTCAATACCTCGAACTCGCCCCGGGCTCTCACGATCTCGGCCTTCGGAACTGAAGGGAATCCAATCGGGACGATTCTCGCGTTCACCTTGGGGCCGAACCAGACATTTCAAAAAGACGCCGGTGAGATTTTTGGCCTGGGACCGCCCACAGGCGTTCAGACGGTCGGCTCCATGACTATCGAGGCGGACGGGACTGGGGTGATCGGGGACGTCGTTTTCGGCGATCCCACCGATCTGGAGTTCGCGGCCGCCCTGCCGCTGCAGCCAAACCCGTTTCGGAGGGCCGTTTTCAGCCAGGTCGCCAACGGGCAACTGCAGCCCGCTGATCCCTCGACCGATACGTTCACCGGGATTGCTCTGTTCAATCCCGGGACTCAGGCGAGCGACGTCACAGTCACGGTGTTTGACCGGGACGGCGCACAGGTAGGAACGGCATTCACGACCTCGCTTGCCCCGCGCCAGCGTCTGTCCCGCCTGATCGAAGACCTGGTGCCCCCTTCGGGAACGCTGATCAGGGGATTCATCGTGCTCGAGGCGTCGCAGCCGATCGTGGCTCAGGAATTGTTCGGCAACAACGTCTTGACATTCCTGTCCGCAGTCCCGCCGACGGTTGTGGAGTAAGCTGGGTCTCGATATTGCCAACCGGGCCGAAAAGCGGCGGATTCTGAAAGGCGAATCCGCCCGGTTCGGCTGATGTTGGTCCCACTTCCAAGTGGGACTTCGGCAAGTTGGCGACTCCCCAACAACTGAAGAAAGAGTCCGACTTGGAAGTCGGACCTGCGCTTTCTCCCGCTCCGCCTTCTGAACCGCAGTCGCCTCGTTTCCGTCAAACATGCTGAAAGGGGTTGATGGATGACGATACTTCACCGACGCGTCTTCTGGTTCACGCTTCTGGCTGTTCTGTTCCTCTTGTTCAACCCGGCGCCGGCCCTGGCTCAGCAAATGGAGGCGGGAGCCGATTTTCTGATCGGCGTGGCTCAGAAAGAATTCGCCGATAATGTGGACACCACGGGGTACGGTGTTTCTGGGCAGTTCGCATACTTCCTGGGCGAAAGCCCGATTGCTGTGGGCGCGGAGGTGGGGTACTTGAACTACGGGACTGTCGAGCGCCTCGAGCCATTCAGTCCAGACATCCCGGAGATAATCGTCCGCGTCAGCACCACTAACAACATCCTGCTGACCCATGGTTTTATCCGGGTGCAGCCGCGCAGCGGCCCGGTCCGCCCTTATTTCGACGGACTGATCGGATTCAAATACCTGTTTACCCGCAGCTCAATCCGGGACGACAGTTTCCCCGGTGAAACTCTCGCTTCAACCACGAACTTCGACGACTTGGCGTTCAGCTACGGAATTGGTGGCGGGATGAAAATAACGGTCTGGGAAGGCACCTCCGGGAGGCGCGGTCAAGCGCCGGCCGAGTTGTCAATCCACCTCGGCGCCCGTTATCTGTGGGGAGCGGAGGCGCGCTACATGAAGAAAGGGTCCATCAGGCAGGCTCCAAACGGGGACATTATCTTCGACGTTTTCGAATCGGAAACAGACATGCTGACCCCGCAGATCGGCATCCGATTCAATTTTTAGGCGTCGACGAACAAAACCTAACGCGGGCCGGCCGCGCGCGTCGGAATCGGACCGATCGGACTGATCCGTCGGATCCGTCGGATCAAACGTGCGCGGCCGGCGCGTGCCACACCCCACTCCCCGCTGCCCGCTGCCCGCTGCTAGTGTGCGGCGGGCATGCTGCTGTTCCAGATGTCCCGGTATAGCTTCCAACTTCCGCCTTCCTGTTTCCAGACCACGATGTACTTCCCCTTGTCCATCGACTGTCCGGTATCTCCGATTATGTCGTAGCGACCGGATTCGAAAGCCAGGTCCTCGCCCTCGCTAACCTCCGCCGTTGTCAGCCGGATCTCGCGAATGCCTGCCTGGATGAACTCCTGCCACAAGGCTCGGATGGCGTCTCGCCCGCGAACCACGTCCGCATGAGGAGGCATTACCTCCGCATCCTCGGCGTAGAGGCGGGCCATCGCGTTCGCGTCCTTGGATCGGAACGCAGCCATGAAATCCTGAGTTGCCGCCTTGATCGAGTTCGTAATGACACTTGAACTGGTTTTGTGAATTTCCATGTGGACTCCCTCAGAGATGGAGGACCCCCGGACGTGACGTCTGAATGACGGTGGAGATTGCCGGGGATGCCTCGAGAACTTGGACCCACTATAGCACGCCATTCTCGTACGCTCGCACACTGCCGCAAGACAACGGCTTCAAAACCGTTAACGTTCACATATTCTGTCTTTCCTCCCCTTGGCCAATCGTGCTAATCTCCGCCGTCGTAGCTCATTGGGGGGCAACAAACTTTCTTTTGAGGGCGAGATGACCGATACCCTGTTATCCCTGTCCTGGGTCGACATCCTGATCATCGCCGCTTATTTCGCGGTGGTTCTCGCAATCGGCTTTTACCTGAAGAAATTCACCACGACCGGCGAAGAGTTTTTCATGGCAGGCCGCAAGATGACCGCTTGGGTGGCCGGCCTCAGTTTCATCTCGGCGAATCTCAGTTCGCTCGAGACGATGGGATGGTCGGCGATGGCCTACCAGTACGGGATGCTGGGGGCGCATGCATACCTGATAGGGGCAATTCCGGCGATCCTCTTCCTGGCCGTCGTGATGATGCCTTTTTACTACATCTGCAAGACCCATTCGGTACCTGGTTACCTGAAGTTGCGCTATGGAGAAGGTGCCCGCTCGCTCGCCGGCATTTCATTCACCTTCATGACCGTGCTGGTCTGCGGTGTCAACATGTTCGCGATGGCCAAGGTGATGCAGTTGGTCCTAGGCTGGAACATCCACTTCAGCATCTGGGTTTCATCAATCACTGTGGCTGTTTACGTCGCTCTCGGCGGGCTGCTGTCCGCGGTTTTTAACGAGGTCCTGCAGTTCTTCCTGATCTGGCTCGGCTCGTTACTTATTCCGATCCTTGGGATCATCGAAGCGGGAGGCTGGAGGAAGCTGATGGCGTCAATAGATCGCCAGCATCCGGGCGAAAATTTCACCAGTCTCTGGGCCAATCTCGGTTCGGCGGCAGACAATCCGATGGGAATGCACTGGATCGGGATGGTTTTCGGCCTCGGACTGGCGGTCTCGTTCGGGTACTGGTGCACCGACTTCCTGCAGGTTCAGCGCGTCATGGCAGCGAAGAATCTGCGGGCGGCGCAAAACGGGACGATCATCGGTGCGGCCCTGAAGATGATGGTTCCGTTGATTGTGACGCTGCCCGGGCTCCTCGGGTTGGCCGTCCTCACCGAGCAGATGGGGATCAAGCTGCAGCCCGAGCACGTCGCACAGGCGACCGGCGGTCACAGCTACAACGACGTCCTGCCGCTCATGATGGCGCGTTACCTGGGTCCCGGTCTGCTGGGCCTCGGGGTCACGGCCATGATCGCGGGATTCATGTCGGGCATGGCCGGCAATGTGAGCGCTTTTGCCACCGTATGGACCTATGACGTGTACCGGCCGCTGCTTAACAAGCGGGCGACCGACGCGCACTATGTCAGCATGGGGCGCTGGTGCTCGGTCATCGGGGTTTTCATCGCTATCGGGACCGCCTACGCCGCGATGCTTTTCAGCAATATCCTGATTTATCTGCAGGTCCTGGTGATGTTTTTCATCGTCCCGCTTTTTGGGGCGGTCATCGTCGGAATGCTGTGGAAGCGTGCCACGGCTGCCGGGGGTTTCTGGGGTTTTTTGTCCGGTATCTTAGCTTCGATGGGGACGTTCATCTACGTTCACAGCTTTGCGGACCGGTTTGACGCTACGGCCCTGAACCCCGAGCATGTCAAGTACATCGCCCTGTCGCCGTTGGCGCAGGATATGGCCGTCAACATGTTCGGAGCGCTCTGGTCGCTGATCATCTGCGTTACGGTCACGATCACAGTGAGCCTCGTGACGAAGCCGAAGTCGGACGAGGAGTTAAAAGACCTGGTTTACGGTCTGACTCGGCTGCCTGACGAAGGCAAAGGTGCGTGGTACGAGCGCCCGGTCGTGTGGGCCGGCGTGGTGGCCGCAGTCCTGATTAGCGTCAACATCATATTCTGGTAAAGAAAAGTGGACAAAGAACACGGTCAAATACCAATCTGGTTCTTCATCGGGGTCATCGTCGCCTTCTACGGGATCGTCATCCTGGGCACCGGGATCTATCACCTGTTCGTGCCGCCGGAGAGGCCGGTAGCGTTGCAGGAACTGCACCCGGATTTGTGGTGGCCCGTGGTGCTGCTGGTGATCGGGTTGATCTTCACGATCAAGCACTACCCGTTCAGGAAGCTGTAATTTTCGCCGTCGACAACCGGCCGAAAACAGCGGGCAGCAGGCAGAAGGCAGCGGGCAGCACGGAGCCGGCGTTGCCTTTTCGTGCCTTGGCTGCCCGCTGCCTTCTGCCTTCTGCCCGCTGTTTTCGGCCCGGTTGCCGAGGTTGGCCGGCAGGTTACTTCTCGGCTTTCTGGTCGTCGGTCAGCTTATTGCCGTTGTCCTTGAACTTCTTCCCCTCTTCATTGAGCTTCGGATCGGTCGCTCCCTTCGCAGGGACGGACTCGTGGCAGAACTTGCAGTTCTTGCCGGTTTCCTTCGTATACTTGGCGGATCCGACCGCCTGGAAATTCAAACCCAAAAAAAGAGCCAATACCATAGACAGGATGACAAATGCTTTTCTCATCAATAAACCTCCGCGAAAAATAAGGCACGGCCAATGCCAACAGCCCTTTTCACCGCAAAATGGCCTCTCGTGGCCTTTTCGCGGGGCCTCTCTCTCGGTGCTAGAGATGTTGCTTCCTGAAGAAGGTTGTTAAATCCCTCAACAAATCGATCAAATTGCGCAGCGTTGTTCAACACCGGCGACGACCCAAAGGATCTCAGAAGCTGTTGGCCTTGACATCGTTGATGTCCTTGTCCTTGAGGTCATTGAAGTCATCCGGCTAGAATCGCTGACACGGAGGTCGCGGACGACGATATGGAGACCAAGGTCTTTCGGCGGCAGGATGCTGTGATCGCGGGTGTCTGTGGAGGGCTGGGAGCCTTTTTCGGACTGAGGCCACTCTGGTTCCGCATTGCTTTCATCATTCTGTTGTTACCCGGCGGCTTACCCGGGTTCCTTCCTTACGTCATCATGTGGCTGGTGGTCCCGAAAAAATCCTGACGCAGGTCCGACTTCCAAGTCGGACATCGTCCGGCGTGAAATGACGTCCATGGCGCGGTGGGAGGATAACTGATGGCGGATGAACGAATCCGGGGCGACGAGTCATTGGACGAGATTGCCTCCGGAATTGCTTCCGAAGGCAAACTTTCGCCGGCCGAGGAGCGCTTCGAGCGGTGGCGTCGAACGGTGGGTCTTTTCCTCGGTCCCCTGGTGGGAGCGACCATTTACGTCTTGCCCCTTGCCCTGCAGCCGAAGGCTCACGCGCTTGCTGCAATCCTTGGGCTGGTCGTCACGTGGTGGATGACCGAGCCGATCCCGATCCCCGTAACGGCGCTCTTGGGTGTTGTGCTGTGTATTCTTGCCGGGATCGCTCCGGCTCTTCAGGCGCTTGCCCCGTTCGCCGACCCGACGATTTTCCTCTTCCTCGGGAGCTTCGTGCTGGCGCGCGCCATGGCCGTGCACCGGCTGGATCGACGGTTCGCATTTGGGATCATGTCGCTTGGATGGGTCGGCGGCAGCACGCTCCGCCTGCTCTTTGTCTACGGAGCGATAGCGGCTGTCGCTTCGATGTGGATCAGCAACACTGCGACGACGGCCATGATGTTTCCGATCGGTCTCGGCATCGTGGGCGCCATGGGGGACATGATCGGCCGCAGGAGCGGAGTCAGGCCGGCTCACCTTCGCTTCGGAACCGGCATGATGCTTATGACCGCCTACGCGGCTTCGGCAGGGGGCATCGGTACTCCGATCGGCACTCCGCCAAACCTGATCGGCATCGCGATCATCGAGAAATCGATCGGCGTCAAAATCCACTTCTTCCAGTGGATGGCGATCGCGGTCCCGTGCCTCATTGTCATGTACGTTGTGCTCTTCCTGCTCCTTTACAGGCTCGAAAAACCCGAAGTCGGGACCATCGAGGGCGCCCGGGAGTACGTCAGGGGTGAACTGTCGAAGCTGGGCCCATGGACCCGAGGCGAAAAGAACACCGTGGTGGTTTTTGGGCTGGCGGTGTCGCTCTGGGTGCTCCCGGGCTTCCTCGCGTTCATTTACGGAGCGACTTCGGACCAGCTCAAAGGGTTCAATTCGCGAATGCCCGAGGCTGCGGTGGCCATCATCTGTGCGGCCTTGCTCTTCTTGCTTCCGGTCGACTGGTCGAAACGGACTTTTACCCTCACATGGGCCCAGGCATCCCGAATCGACTGGGGCACGCTCCTGTTGTTCGGAGGCGGAATCAGCCTGGGTAACCTGATGTTCGGGACAGGGCTGGCGGAAGCCATTGGCAAAGGATTGCTGGCTTTGACCGGTGCAAGCAGCGTGGCAGGAATTACGTTTGCGGCCATAGTCGTCGCGATCCTGGTCAGTGAGGCGACGTCGAACACGGCGTCGGCGAACATGATCGTCCCGGTCATGATTTCGCTCACCATGGCCGCCGGCTTGAATCCAATCGCGCCGGCTGTTGGCGCCACGTTGGCGGCAAGCTGGGGATTCATGCTGCCCGTCTCGACGCCTCCGAATGCGATCGTCTACGGGTCCGGCATGGTTCCGATCACGCGGATGATCCGGGCTGGCTTCCTCTTCGATCTGGTCGGCGCGATCACGATCTGGGTGACGGTGATGCTCATGCTGCCGCTGGTGGGGCTGGGGTAGGGTCACGGTTAGACCGGTTCGGGGTTACACGGTTCAGGGTTACACGGTTGGGGGTCGAACCGTTAACCCTCAACCGGATAACCGTGAACTGTGTAACTCTGAACCGTCTAACCCTGAACCGCAACAACCCTATTGCGCGCCGCGTCCTCCCGTGGTGTATACTGACGCATTCTTATTTGCAGAAAGGGTAAATATAATGGCAGTAGTGATCGATACTGAAGTATGCGATGGTTGTGGAACCTGCGTGGAGGCTTGTCCGACAGCTGCCATCGAAGTCGTAGATGGCAAAGCAAAAGTCGACGAGGACAACTGCGCTGACTGCGGCGCTTGCGAGGGCGACTGCCCGACTGGCGCAATTCAGTCGCAGTAATAACACTAATCCTTAAGGGGTGTGCCGACCGGCACACCCCGGTCTACGTACTCCCCCCTATTCAGTCCCATCAAATCTGATGACCACTTCTGTAGCCACGCCGGGACGGATCTGAACCGTCTGGGTCTTGCTGAGTGACTCGTCACCCTGTTGCCCGCTCACACGCAGTTGTAGAATGCCGGCGGGTAGCTCGGGGAATTCGAATCGCCCGCCAGGCTGGTCGAAACGTGCGGCGGTGGTGAATAGCACATCGGCTTTGGTGCGGCTCAGCAGATCGGCATCGGCTGGTACCTCGGCCGGCCGCTGCCACAGTTGGATCTGGAACTGTCGCGCGGGTTTTCCCGATGGGTCCAGAACCACCCCATGCAATGCCCCATCGGGCGGCCGCATGACGATTTGTAAATCTTGCTCGTCGTTGAGGCTGTCGATCCAGACGCGGGTATCCAGATATCCCTGGCGGCGCGCAGACACCCTCAGGTAACGATCGGAGGAAACGCCGATCTCGAACCTGCCGTTTCCATCGGCCGACACCTGGCCCTCGCCCTTCGAGTCGAGGTTTTCGCCCGAACGGACAAACCGCACCACCGCGACCCTGGCACCAGGGAGAGCTTGACCGGTCGCTGAAACCACCGTTCCCCGAAGAGTCCAACCATCGTCCAGGATAACTTCCGAGGGTGGAGCGGAGGGGCTCATTCTCACCACTTTGGATCGGTAGTTCACGGCCGTCAGCTCGCATTCGATCCGGGTGACCCCGACTGGAACATTGAGTTCCACGATTCCCTGGCGGTCGCTTGTTCCCTGGAAGGATGCTTCCGTCTCCGGAGCGAAACCTCCTGCGCTGACGTTGTCGACCGCCTGCCCCCGCCGGTTCTTAACCAGAAAAGAAACGAGAGTTGCAGCGTCCAGTCGGATATCGACCGAATTCTCCCCCGAGTTCAAGGAGACCCGGTGCAGGTTGTTCTGGAGATACCGGGGCGCGCGCGCCTGAACCATTCCGTTTCCCACCGGAAGGCCTGAAAGGACGAAGTCGCCCGAGGAGTTGGCGGTTGTCGTCGAACTCCAGGACCGGATGGTCGCGTGGCCGACCGGCGTATCGGTCCACCTGGACTTCCCCTCTGACAACGACACGATGGTTACCTCGGCGCCCGCGACAGGTTTGCTGTCCGGTCCGAGGACGCGGCCCTTCAGGGAGGCGGCGGCCGACCGAAGCGTGAAATCCTGCTGGATCCCGCCTGGTGTCCTCATCTGGACGAGGCCTTCAGTAACCAGGAAGCCGGGCTTCTGGACGGTAACGAGTTTCTGCTTTTCGGTGTCGAGCTCCAGCTGGAGCTCGTAAAAGCCGCCGGGATCCGAGAAGACGCTCACAGAGTTGGTGCACGAGTTGTCCGGCCCGAGGTCGCACGCTTCGACGCGCGCATCAGCCACCCGGTCGTCGTTCTCCGTCAGGATCATGCCCCGGACGAAAAAACCATGGCGTCGAGTCGCGGCCTGTTGCCGGCCGCCGCTGCCTGGAGGATTCGAGGCGTTCGAGTATGATTCGGCGAGGTCGCCAGAAGAACCCTCCGGAAGGCGTGTGCCCGGTGCCTGGCCGGCATCCCGCGTTGGTCCATCAGTTGATTGACGGTGGTCCGTCGGCAGCAGCCTGGGTTCGCCGGGCCAGTAGACATAAGTAAGTGATAAGGCGGCGACGAACAAACCGAGGGCGATGATTGATTTTCGATTCCGTGACATCCTGTGGTTCCTGAAGCCCAAGGGAATAATCTTACAGCATGCCTTGGGCGGAACTCGGATGCAAGAAGCAAGGGAACGGGGGGGACGGCGGCAAAGGGGCTGCAGTCGCGGTCAACCGGGCCGAAAAGCGGCGGATTTTGACAGCGAATCCGCCCTACGCCCCCCCGGCATGCGGAAGCGCTCAGTTGTAGGGCGGATTCGCTGTTCAGAATCCGCCGCTTTTCGGCCCGGTTGACGCGACTGATCCTTACCTGCCGAGTTTTGCCTTTCTAGTAATACTTCGGATAGCTTGTTCTCGGGTACTTGATGGTCAGGTTGTTATACCGGGTCATCAATTCGACGTATTCGCGCGAATCGTTCTTGAGCTTACCCTGCCGCACGAGTGACTCGGCGAGGCTTCCGCAGTGGATCGTGGCGCGGATGGCCAGTTCATCCGGCGTAAGGCCGAAATGCTCCATGAAGGCGGGGCAGACATGCCCGTAGGTGGGGCAGGCCCGCGGGTCTCGTCGGCTGTCGGGGAACGGCATTCCCTCTATATCGCGGTCGGAACACCTGTCCGTGTCGTAGGGGCACTCGCTTTTGCCACCGCAGGGCAGCTCGATCTTCTCCTTCTCCATCCGGTCGAGGATCTTGGCCACCTCGCGAAGCGTTGTGCCGCCGCGGCTCTTCCGCCATTGGTAATCGCGGGCGTACGCGTCGATGACGAACGCGGGGAAGTCCTGCCGCGTAGCGCCCTTCCTGGGATGCGACTGAACAAAGTCGTACATGACTCGAACCAGAGCCCCCGCATCGAGCTCCGAGTCGATTATTTTCGTCTGACCTGGCCGGCTGTCTATTTCAGCACCGTGCGGAGCATTCGAGACGGTCAGGCCCTCACCGTTGGAATATTGAACCGTGACGTCGGTCCAAACACCGGTAACCGGATGCTCGTAGATCATCGCCGCTATTTGCTCTTCCTCATTGACGAAGCCCTGCACCAGAATCCCGAATTCCGGAATACTGAACCGCCCGACAGGACTGAATCGGTATCGTTTGAGCTGCTCTTCGGCCGTTGCCACTTTGGCTGGGTCTTTCCAGTCCGTGGCACTAGGGACGAGACTTATCGATGATGGAAGACCGGCGAGACTTTTTCGAGCCAGACGGCGGAAGACGTAAAAACCGTAGCCGATGAGGGCGACCGCGAGGGCCGCGACTACAGCTGCGATCAAGAGGACGACGTTCATTGATCCTCTCCGTTCTGCCGGGCGTTTTGGGAGGAATCGAAGTTGCTCGCAGGCCCCATTGCGGAGCGATTCATCCCGGGTCGATTTTGTGGCGGTGACCGGGTCGTATTGACCGGTCTCCGTCCCCCTGTCCGGAGGATGATTGCGGCTTCTTATTCCGCATTCCACATTCCGAATTCCGCATTCGGAAATCGCCCGATGCGGCTATAGTTTTACCATCCGCCAACGTAACGAGAATGGTACCGAGATCACACTTGGCGAAAAAGTTACAGGCGGGCTTCGATAGCGCCGATCACTGTCTTGAGTGCCTTTATGCGGGCGTAGAGCTTCGAATTTGACTCCACGATGGTCCACGGCGCGTACCCGGTGCTTGTCCGGGCCAGCATCTCCTCAACGGCGCTCTCGTAAGCATCCCACTTTTCGTGATTGCGCCAGTCTTCTTCCGTGATTTTCCACTGTTTCCAGGCTGTCTTCTGCCGTTCGGTGAATCGGCGGATCTGCTCCTGCTGATCGATGTGAAGCCAGAATTTGACGACGATGACCCCGCTCTTGGTCAGCAGTTCTTCCATCTCGTTGATTTCACGGTAGGCTCGTTTCCAGGCCGCGGGCGGACAGAACCCTTCAACGCGCTCCACCAGAACCCGTCCGTACCACGAGCGGTCGAAGATAGTGATATGTCCCCCCTTTGGCATCCGGGTCCAGAACCGCCACAGGTAGTGATGATTCTTCTCGACGTCGTTTGGCGCACCGATGGGTATGACTTCGTATCCCCGCGGGTCCATGAGCTTGGTCAGCCGCTTGATGTTCCCGCCCTTTCCAGCCGCGTCCCAGCCTTCATAAACAACTGTTACGGGGATCCGGCTGAGGTAGATCTCGTGCTCCAGGTCGCGCAGACGCTTCTGCAGGTCATCGAGGTCTTTATCGTAGTCCTCTCTTTTCAAGTCGAGCGAGAGGTCGACCCGATCGAGGATCGATGTGTTCGCGAGCTTTTCTTCTTTGGCCGGCTTCTTCCTGCTGGGCCGTTTTGAATCCTCCTCCTCGATCGCCTGGATCCGGTGCTCCAGTGCCCTGATCGTAGTGGAGAAGATCTTCAGAGTGGCAAATCGGCGATCATGCGATTCTACGATGGTCCATGGAGCATACGCGGTATCGGTCTGCGCAAGCCCGTCTTCGGCCGCCTGGTAGTACTCTTTGTACTGCTTGTGGTGCCGCCAGTCCTGCCTGGTTACCTTCCATGACAACGCCGGGTTTTCTTCCAGCTCGATAAAGCGTTTCTTCTGCTCCTTCTTGCTGATGTGGAGGAAGAACTTGATCAGCACGGCCCCGTCGTCTGCCAGCTGGCGCTCGAAGCATCGGATGGATTCGTAGCTCCCCGACCAGGCAGCCTCGGGAATCGGTTTGTCCACGCGCTCTGTCAGCACGCGCCCGTACCAGCTGCGGTCGAAGATAGCGATGCGTCCTCTTTCCGGGATCTTGATCCAGAACCGCCAGAGGAAGGGGCGCAGAGCCTCCTCGGGCGTCGGTGCATTGATCGGGTGGACGGTAAAACCGCGGGGGTCGAGTGCCTGCATCAGGCGGTTAATCATCGTACCCTTACCGGCCGCGTCCCAGCCTTCGAATACGATGATCACTGGAATTCCCAGCTGCCGGGCACGGCGCTGAAGCTCACCCATCGTGCGCTCGAGCGGTTCGATGGACAAGTTGTACTCGGCTTTTGCCACTTTCTGGTCCAGCACTACTTGCTCAAGCATGCGGTCCTCCGGTTCGCGTATCACCTTTGTAGCGAACGATATGCACCTTTTCCATTGTAACCAGCCCATCGCCAAGGATCTGATCAAGGATTTCCAGAAAGCGATTGATTTTCTCTTCCTGGTCTACAATTTCGATCAGGACGGGCAGGTCTTCACTGAGTCTCAGGATCTTTGCCGTGTGAAGGCGCGAACGGGCCCCGAATCCCAACGGGCCGCGCAGGACCGTGGCACCCGCCATGCCCATCTCACGCGCTTTCAGTACCACGGCCTCGTACAACGGCTGGTGTCCGAGCTTGTCCAATTCGCCAATATAGATACGGAGAAGGACGCCTTCACCTTCGAGTTTCATGCCAGTCTCCCTCCATGTTTACGGCCGTGCCTGCAGATATCCTCCGATCACCAGTCCCAGGTAAACGGCGAAGATCCCAAGTACATTTGAAACTACAACGTTAAGCAGGGCGAGCAGCCATTCCTGGTCCCGGGCGAGACTGAGTGTCTGGATGCCATAGCTCGAAAACGTGGTGAATCCGCCGCAAAGGCCGACGATAAGGAAGTCCCGGTACTCGGGCTTGATCCAGACGCGCCCCAGGCTGGGTTCCGAAAAGGCGACGATTATCCCGATCAGGAAGCAGCCGAACACGTTAACAACCAGCGTACCGAACGGAAAGATGGCAGGCCATCCGAAGAGGCGGCTTTGTTGCGCCGAGATGACCCCGTTCAAACCCCAGCGGGCCGCCGTCCCCAGCGCACCCCCGATCATGAGCAACAGGAGTCGCGACAATCGGTGCCTCCTGAGAAATTTGTGCAGGTCAGATCTGCCAGCTGATCGAGTAGCGGCAGAACGGTCCACCCTTTGCCCGGCAGACATCGTGTCGAATCAGGACATCCCGCGCTCCGCAGATCCGTAGTGCCTCTTTATGCCATCCGATCACGGTGTGGCAGTCCGCCTCGGAAAAGGTGTCCGCGTCGTAAGTCGTCATGACGCCGGAAGTGGGCCCGGTCGCCTCGTACTCACGTCGCCCGCAACTGTAATAAAAGCCGTAGATCAGTGAAGTCTTGCCAAGAAACGCCTGAGGATCGCCAGGAACGATGAAGTTCCGGTGCACTTTGGCCAGGTTCTCCTGCGCGGACTGAGCCCCAATGGCTTCGAAAACGGCTGGGTTTCCCTTGCCGAGCAGATCAACAATCACCTTGTCCAGCCGCTCGCCGACTTCGAACGGGTACCATCCGGCTGCAAGCACCAGACCTGTGTGGAATTTGCGGTCGGACTCCGGGAGTGCAGCCAGGACTCTATTCCAGGCGTCCGGTCCGAAGTTTTTTTGGACAAACGCTTTCCGTGCAGTCAGGACTGTGCCTTTGATCTTGTTGGTCGTGCTCATCCCCGTCTCCTCAGCTCATGCGCGGCACGTAACGTGAACGCGTGCAGATCCAAAAATGATCCTCCATAAAACCGCTTCGGGCAAGCACTTTAATCATTTCTTCGCCGGAAGAGCCACTCGTAGAAACCCAAATATCGGCCGTCCGAATAATGGTGATATCGAAAAACGGCATCAGTGCCGCAAACGGCGATGGCTCCCAGCAACAGGTTCTGATTGATAAGTGTGGTCAAGCCGGAAGGCCCCCCGCCAAACATCACCGCAAGCATGGTCGCCGCCAGATTCGAGATAAGCAGCAAGGTTGTCGCCCCGATCGCTATGACGGCCTCGGCGCAGACGGAAACCAAGGTATGAGTATGAATGGAACAACCGAAGCGCTCTTCGAGGGACTCCTTCCATGAGAGTGGGAGAAAGCCGATGAATGGAAAGACGAACGTGTAAAAGATGCGGACAAAAGCGGTCTTCTTTTCCTTTAGCCGCGACTCCGCCTCAGTCGCCAGATCATCGGCAGACTCATAGAAGAGGCGCCGGCCGGCGATCTCGCGACCCGAGACCCACGGCGTCAGCTTGTAAAGAAAGTGACGCCGGTCCCGGCTGGACCTGGTGTCCGCTACGTAAAACTCTTCACCCGCGATAGTCACCATGGTCTTCCGGGTCTTTGCGGGAAGCAGATCGCGTAGCGGAAGTCGCGACTGGATGATAATCTCGTCTCCCTCTCGGAAGATCTCCACGGTTGGTTGGGTTTGCTTACCCACGAGTTCACCCGCGCACGATCACACCATCACACCTGGCGAGCGTGTTGCGTACAGCCTTGGTCATTCGGAGCCGCGCACGCAGCGAGGGTGTTGAAAATGTGGCCTTACCTTATATTTCCGTCAAGCCGATTGCCGAAATGACCCCAACGGGGTCACGTAGCAAAGCCCGGGGTTGCCCGCGTTGTCTGCGGGAAACCCCGGGTAGGGGTGTGTGTACGCATTCAACCCTGAAAGGGTTGCGTACCGCACTACGCAACCCTTTCAGGGTTGGATCCTTCCCGCCCTCAACCCGGGGTTTCCCGCAGACAACGCGGGCAACCCCGGGCTTTGCTACGTAACGCCTTCGGCGTTGAAAACTTTCAACAAGCCGCCGGCCGAACGCACTTCTCCGACCTTTTTCAACACTCTCGCTGCGTGCGCGGCTCCGAAACACGGTTAAAGCCTAACTCTTCGGCGGCATTCTTCCAGGATCTCGACGGTCTTGCTGGCACCCACGCGAGTGACACCGATTGCGCGCACCTCCAGCAGCCGGTCGAGGTCCCGCACGCCCCCGGCCGCTTTCACTTGAACATTCGGGGGAGCGTGCCTGCGCATCAGGCGGAGATCGGCGTCGGTGGCTCCGCCCGTCCCGTACCCGGTGGACGTCTTTACCCAGTCCGCGCCTAACTCCCCGCAGATTTCACAAAGTCGGATCTTCTGGTCGTCGTTCAAATAGCAGTTTTCGAAGATGACCTTGACCTTCTGACCGCTCGCGTGGACGGGATCAATAATCGCCTGGATATCCTTGCGCACATAGTCCCAGTCGCCGCTGAGCACCTTGCTTATGTTGACAACCATGTCGAGCTCTTGGCCTCCGTCCTCGAGAGCCCGAAGAGTCTCCGCCACCTTGGTCGCCGTCGCGTGACCGCCGTGTGGGAAGCCAACCGTGGTGCTCGCCCGCACGGTACTTCCCTTGAGGATTTCGGCGCATCGCTTCAGGGAGTAGGGCATGATGCAGACACTGGCTACATCGTAGCGGAGAGCAACCGAACACCCCTTCTCGAGGTCTTCCGATGTCATGGTTGGGTTCAGAAGCGAATGATCGATCATCTTCGCGATGTCAGAATAGCTGTAATCCATGCTTGCCTCTCTCAAGAAAACTATAGGGACCTACGGAACTAGCCGGACCTATAGGCCTTATCAAACGCGACTATTCTCCCACGACGACCCAGCGCTGCTCACGGTGACTTCCCAGGATCGCCTCGCAGAGCAGGATTTCGCGGTGGCCTTCCGCGAACGTGGGGAAGCCTGGACGGGCGGAAAAATCACCCGCCTCGATGTAATCGTAGAAGGATCGGAAACACTGTTTGAAGGTATCGGGAAAGCCCTCGATGTGTCCACCCGGGTAACTGATATACCGGCGCGCCTCGGCCGAGACCAGTCCAGGATCCCGCATAAGCAGCTCGTTCGGCTTGTTCCGGTGCCCGATCCACAGCTCGTTCGGTTGCTCGCTCGTCCAGCTGAGGGCGGACTGGCTCCCCGCTATCTCGAAGCTGAGGCGATTCTTGCGGCCCGCGGTCGCCTGCGAAACCCAGAGGCATCCCTGGGCGCCATTGTCCAGGTGGAAAACCACGCACCCGCAGTCTTCGGTGTTGATTTCGATTGGTTCGGTCTGGATCTTGCCCTGTTCCTCTTTGCCACTGAAGGTCTGCACCTCGCCCTTCGGCCTGTGTCTGACCGGGTGAATCGTTTTCAGATCCGCGAACACCTGCGTTATTCGACTGCCGGTGACCGTCTGGACGAGGTCCATCCAGTGCGTCCCGATGTCCGCGATGGTGCGCAACTCGCCTCCTTGTTCGGCGAGAACCCGCCAGTTGTAGTCGGTCGGAAACAGGAGCCAGTCCTGCACATAACTGCCGAAAACCGTAAATACCTGCCCGATGTCGCCGCGTGCGACTCGCTCACGGGCCTCGATGCAGAGGGGATAGAACCGGATGTTGTAGTTCACCCCGGCGGCGAGCTCCGGTCTTTGCTGCGCGAGCCTTACCAACTCGGCCGACTCCGCAGACGTCATGGCCAGGGGTTTCTCGCACATGACATGCTTCCCGGCCTGTAGTGCTTCAGCAGCCATCTGAAAGTGCAACCGGTTCGGCGTGGCGATGTGCACCGCCCGAACTTCGGGATCAGCCAGGACCTCTGAATAACTACCATAGGCTCTGGGCAATCCGAGGGCAGAAGCCGCCTGGCGGGACTCCTCGTCGGAAACTCCCAAGATGCCTGTAATAGGGACGTTCAGCCTCTTCAGTCCTTCGGCGTGAACCGGGCCGATGAACCCCGCACCAACCAGCGCCGCGGCCGTCTTCGCCATCCGCACCTCCTCTTAAGTCTTGAGTGCCACGGATCTTATCCCGAGAGCAGAGGGGGAGACAAGGAGACAAGGAGACAAGGAGACAAGGAGACAAGGAGACGCGGAGACAGGGAGACAAGGAGACAGGGAGACAGGGAGACAAGGAGACAAGGGCTAAAAGCCGATTACGATTACGATTACGAGTACGAAAAACCGATCAGAATGCCAGGAGGTATCCACGCTTTGATTTCTCGTACTCGTACTCGTACTCGTAATCGGCTTTTGGATCCTCATCGTAATCGGCTTTTGGATCCTCGTTTCTTGAACCGCGGGGACTTTACCCGCATCTAACAAAGTGGATGTGAGAGAATCGAGACAGGGCGCGCAGGAGGCGACGCCGCAGTAGAGGTTCTTGGTTCTCG
>CAYQYP010000498.1:0-4159 GCA_964421755.1 uncultured Acidobacteriota bacterium | reverse complement strand
CACGACCACGACGGGGACGTCCGCGGAACTGCTGCGCCGGTCCAACACTGCGCGGACCGCGAACGCCAGGGTGTAGTCCTCCCCGATCGCCCGGCCGTTCTCGTCCACCACCGCGAGCCGATCCACGTCCGGATCCACCGCGAACCCCAGGTCGGCTGACTTCGACCGGACCAGATCGCCCAGCTCCCCCAGGTTCTCCGGCACCGGCTCCGGAGCTCTCGGAAAACGGCCGTCGGTCTCGAGGTTGATCCCGCTGACCCGGCACCCGAGCGACTCCAGCAACGGGAGCATCGCGGTGGCCCCGGCGCCCCGCACACAATCCAGCGCAATGTGGAAGCGGCGCCTCCGGATCGCGGTGACGTCGATCATGTCAAGTCCGACAATCGCATCCAGGTGCCGGCGAACCGCATCGGGATCGGTACGCACCTGGCCGATCCCATCCCAACCCATTCGGGGCGGTCCTTGTTCCGCAAGCCGTCGGACCCGCTCGCCATCGGCCGCGTCCAGGAAGATCCCGTCGGGACCGACGAACTTGAGCGCGTTCCACTCGATCGGGTTATGGCTGGCGCTGATGCAAATACCGCCGTAAGCGCCGACTTCGCGGATATGAAGCATTAACGCAGGGATGGGCACGATCCCTACGTCCACGGGAGTTGAGCCAACGCTCAGCAGTCCAGCGACGACGGCGTGACGCAACATTTCGCGCGACGGTCGAGTGTCGGTTCCGATCAGAATCGGTCCGGCCCCGCAATACGTCCCGAACGCAGCCGCGAACGAGACAACGAGCTGCGGGCTGAGCGATTCGCCGACAATTCCCCGGACTCCGGATACCCCAATCTTCAGAGATAGAGAAGGCGGCATATCAGCGTCCCCTGAATGCAAAAGCCATGCGTCGTACGAACGTTTGCGCCTGTTCGAGCAGCTCGTCGGCGCGCGTCTCGCTCTCTGCTTCCGAGATAATGCGCAGTAGAGGCTCGGTATTGGAGGCGCGGACGTGCAGCCAGTCATTGTCCCACCTGAGGTAGACGCCGTCCGTGCAGTCTGGACTCAGCTCGGAATACTCATCACGAAAACGGTCAAGCATCCGGTACACCTGGTTTGGAGGACAAGGAATCTCGAGCTTGCGCATGATAAACCTGGGCAGCTCGCTTGCCAGTTGCGCCAGGCTCGACTCTTTCTCAGCCATCTGCTCGAGGACGAGCCCGAGAGTCAGCAGCCCGTCAAAGGTGAGAGAGGCGGGCAACGCGGTGACGCCGCCGCAGCCCTCGCCTGCCAGAACGGCGCCTTCGGCGATTCCCTGGTCGATCACGAAACTCTCCCCGACAGGAGTGCGGATCACTTGCTGCTCGTAGCGGTCCGCCAGTACATCAATCATCCGGGAAGTGGAAAAGCCGGTCGTGACCGTGCCCGGTCGACGGGACAGCCGAATGCCCGCGGCCAGTGGAAGTGCGTACTCCTCGGAGAGAGCCGTCCCGTCAGAGGTGACAAAGCCGATTCGATCCCCGTCCACATTGATCGCCGCCCCGAGATCCGCATGCAGACACTTCATGAGCGTCGACAGCTGCCGCATGTTGGATGGATTGGGGGATGGCGGATGCGCGAATTCTCCGGAAGGCTCTTCGTTGACCGGCAAGAGCGTGCACCCAAGAGCCTGCAGAAACTTGGTTGCAAGCGGGGCACACGTGCCGTTGCAGAAGTCAACCGCTATTCGAAACCGTTTCTGCCTGATCAACGTTTCATCCAAGACCGAAAGCAGGTGCTCCAGGTAACGATCGATCACCGTCCTGTCTTCGATGACAGGCTTAATATCCTGCCACCCCGCGGTTTTAAATCCGCCGCTGTGATAGATGTCGAGCAGTTCCTCGCTCTTGACTGTATTGAGGAGCGACCCGTCGGGACCGACGAATTTCAAAGCATTCCAGCGCGCGTCGTTATGGCTGCCGGTAATCGAGATCCCTCCCTGAGCGGCCAGTTCCCGGACCGCGAAAGAAATCAGAGGAGTCGGGGCCAGTCCAAGATCGATGATTTCGCAGCCGGTAGACTGAAGGCCGGCCAGCGCGGCTGAACGCATGGCAACCGAGGACCGCCGGGTGTCACGCCCGATTATCACCCTGCCTGCGCCGGCCCAGGTCCCGAAGGCACTGGCGAAGTTGACCACCAGCTCAGGCGTCAGCGCGTCGCCGACGACCCCGCGTACCCAAGAAGTGCCAATTTTCAGCTCTCGCACGATGTTGCCCTGTCCATCCGACTTCCAAGTCGGACATGTCCCACTTGGCGGTCAGAGCTACGAAAAGAAGCGCTATGCTTTTCTGAATTGCCCGATGCATGCGCGCGTCTGGCTCTCGCACTCGCGCAGTCGCTTCAGAAGCGCCAGCTGAGCGGCCGCGCGCACTCGATTCAGATCAGGCGGATCGGCAGGACCCAGCCTGAAGTAACTGTCCCCACGAATGTAGTCGGACAGAAACCGGACACCAAGCTCGAGGGCAATGATCTGAACGGCATCGACCATCCGGTCTATCTCCTCGGGCTTCGCAGACGACACGGACCCGAGAAACCCTCGAGCGACGGCACGGTAGATGTCCAGATCCACCTGGATCCGCTCCACGTTCCGCTCCTTTTCGCCGGCGACGTTGGAAAGCGATCGAACCATGTCGCCCCAATCGGCCAGCCATGTATGCGGCATGATCGTATCCAGGTCAACGAGCGCCTTCGCCCGTCCGCTCCGGCGGTCGAACAGGAAGTTGTCCAGTTTGGTGTCCCCGTGAATGGCAAGCCGTCGGATCTTTCCCGTGGCCATTTCGGTCAACAATGTCATCCCGAACCCTTCCTCGGCGAGCGCAAACTGGACGAGCGAGTCCGCCTGGCGAAGCCGATGGCGGTATTCCTCCTCGGGAAGATGAACCAGGAAGTGCTGCCCGGTGCTGTGCCGGAGAACCGGATCTTCGGGGATCAGTTGTGCAGCCTCGTCGGCTGTTCGGTTTCCGGCCAGAACCGAGTGCAGCTGGTTGTAGTACAGGCGTGTGTCACGATAGCCGGGCAAAGGGTTCTCAAGCCCGGATACATCCATCCCGGCGGTCAAATCCAGGTAGACTGCCAGGCCCCTGCCCGCTTCCTCAGCCGTTCGGAGGCGCTCGTCGACATCGGTCAGCTCTCCAAGACTCTTGTAAGTCACCGAGTCTGGGATCCTGACCATCAATCGCCAGCATTCCAGCCCGCTCGGTTCTTCGGCTTCGAGGAAATAGCAGCCGGCTCGAGTCGGAATCAGCGTGATGGGCACCCAATCGGCCGAGGAGGACCCGGCGGGCCGGCGAGCCAGGCCTTCCCGCTGCGCCTCGATGCAGGCCATCATCGCCTGCATGACCGCGCGCGGTCGGGTGAAGACGCTCCGGTTGATTTTCTGCAACAGCAACTCTTGTTGTGCGCCCGGCTTGCCGGCCTGAACGACGAACGTGAACTGGTTGATATTCCCCTTTTCCGGGAAGTCGTAGCTTTCGATCGGTGTCGGAATATCGAACCGTGGAGCGATTCGAGATGCGAGGGCTAAGGGCGGTTCACCCGAGACATCCACCCCCCGGGCAACTCTGCGCACTGGCGTGGTTTCTAAACGTCCTCCCATTGCCCCCATGCGAGGGATTGTAGCAGAGTGGCCGAAACCGGCGAAGGAGATCCGCTTTGGTGTTTGTCCTTGTGGTCTTTGCGGTCGCTGGGGTCCTTGTCTGAAACAACCCTCGGACGCTCACGTAACCTCTTATGTGTAGAAGACTCGCCACATAACCGGAGGAACGTGTATGACCAAGACCCTGGGTGTTTGTCTAGTCGTCCTGACGTTGGGTTGCCTGGTTTTTGCCGCCGCACCCGATTTCTCGGGCAACTGGGTGCTGAACAAGGACAAGAGCAATTATCGGATGGGACGCGACGGAGGAACCACGCCGGACATCAACCTGACCGTCCAGCAGACAGCCGAATCAGTCGCCGTGAAGCAGCAGGTCACCAGCGAGCGCGGAACCCGCGACAGCGAGTACACGCTGAAAACCAACGGCACAGAGCAGGAGATCCCAGGCTTCATGGGCCGGACGTCCAAGGCGACTGCGAAATGGGACGGCAACATCCTGGTCGTCGACACTGTTTCCCAGTTCGAACGTGAAGGCGAACAGATCAC
>CAYQYP010000497.1:0-2673 GCA_964421755.1 uncultured Acidobacteriota bacterium | reverse complement strand
CGATCTCGCCCTCACGCGAGGCTCGCACTGTCCCATAGGCTGTTCAAAGACACGTAAAATGCCGAAGTGAGTCCTGCAACGCAAAATATGAGACTTTTCCGCGGTTCCCAACTCTAAGCGAGAGTCCAAATGCGCGCACGGTACTTCGCTCGACTGGTCCTCCTGGTGGTGGCGCTGGCCGCTTGGGGAGGCAACGCCGCTATACAGATGCGGTACAAGGACAGGCTCCGCGATCGAGGCCCCGCGGTTGCCCTCGTCAACGGAACACTGATCGACGGAACCGGTGCCAATCCTGTTGCTGACGCTGTCGTCCTGATTAGAGACGGCAGGATCGCGGCCGCCGGGAGCCGTTTGGCAGTGCCGGTTCCGGCGGACGCTCAACGCGTCGACGTGGCCGGAGGTTACATACTGCCCGGTTTCATCAACACGCACGTTCATAACGCGTTACGTGAAGACTACCTGAAGAGCTGGGCTTCCGAGGGCGTGACTACAGTGCGGGATGTGGGCGCAGCGGAGCCCTATTCCACCGTCTTTCGACTGCGTCAGGACTATGGGATAGATCCCAAGTGTGCACGGCTTGTCGCGGCCGGTCCGCTCGTTACGGTTCCGGGTGGCTACCCGCTTGTCCCAAACCATTTCCCCGCTATGGCGATTCTTTCGGCGGACGACGCCCGGACGAAGATCAGCGAGCTTGTGGACGCCGGTGCCGACGTTATCAAGATTACTTTGGAACCCGGTATCGGCTTGCCGGTGCTTACCTTGGAGCAGGCGGAGGCCATAGTCCAGACGGCACATTCACATAATGTGCCGGTCACGGTTCACGCCACTCAGGTAGCAATGTATCGCAGGGCCTTGGATGCAGGCGTCGACGATATCTGCCATTCCTCCCAGAACCGGCTATCGGACGAAATGATCTCCGAAATGGTGCAAGCAGGGGTTTTTCTGGTTCCCACGCTGACCGCACAAAAGAAAGCCGGCGAAACGATGTCCAACCTGCTCCGATTCGTTGCCGTCGGTGGCAAAGTGGCGCTGGGTAACGACGGCGGATACCTGGCCGGACTTGAAATCGGTATGCCAGTTACGGAGCTCGAAGCCATGAGAGAGGCGGGGATGAGCCCCATGCAGATCCTGGTGTCGGCCACCAGGACTGCTGCCGAAGTCCTTCACATCGACCGGGATCTCGGGACACTCCAACGGGGGAAACGGGCCGATCTTCTGGTCGTTAGTCGGAACCCCCTGGAGGACCTTCGCGCCTTGAGGGATGTCAGCTTGGTGATGCATTCCGGCGTCATCATCAAAAGCGAACTGCCCTGAATACTCTGAATACGCGTCCGTTCGTCCCATGTTAATATCCGCAGCGCTGCGGAGAGCAAATCGAACAGATGCGATGCCCATGCTTCGTGGTCTTACTTTGTCTCGTTTCGCTGGTTGTCCCCGTGTTCGCACAGGCAGCCCGGCTTCCTTCAGTGGAGGTGGGCGTCGCAAAGCAGGACATAACGCCCGACTACCCCTGCGCGCTCGAAGGGTATTCGAACCCAGCGAATCGCGTTTATGACACGGTTCACGATCGAATCTATGTCCGGGCGATAGTTTTCCGGAGCGGAACCAGGCGACTCGTTCTTGTGAGCGCCGATGTCTCCGGATTCGCAATCGGCACCCACCCCTACTTCGAGCAGGCGATTATGGCCCGGTTTGGACTGGAGCCGGACGAGCTGTTCCTGGCCGGCACACACACGCATAGCTCACCGATGGTCATTCTCAACAAATCGTGGCCCACGGGCAACGAATACAGGTTCACCGAGAACCTGCGCCGGAAGACGATCGACGCGATCGACCTGGCTTTTCGCTCCCTCCAGCCCGTTAAGCTCGGAGTTGGACGGGGAAGTTCCTCCGTCGCGGTGAACCGCCGCCTGCCGGTGGAGGAAGACGGCAAACTTGTGACGCGACTCGCGCCGAACCCGGACGGGCCGGTGGATCGTGAAGTACTGGTCATGAAGGCTGTCCGAACGGACGGAACTCCGCTGGCTGCTTTGTTTGACTACGCCTGCCATTCCCGGTCACTCGGTCCGCCAAACAAGGCTCTGAGCGGCGACATCTTCGGACTGGCCGAGCAGTTCATTGAGAAGGAGATTGGCCGGGGCTGCGTCAGTCCGGCCTTTGCCGGAGCTTCGGGAGACATTGATCCCGTGCGGGTCGTTCCCGGCTTCGCGACGGAAGCAGGTCAGTTACCGGAGACAGTCCGCATGGCGACGCTTCTTGGCGAGGAGGTGTGTCGGGTCTGGAATGCCACTGAAGTCTCTGCGATGCACGAAATCGAGAGCATAACGTCTCGTTTGCGCCTGCCTCGCAAACCTCTGCCTCCAGGCGAGCAGGATAACAGACCGCCGATTCAGCTCGATATCAGAGTCGCTCGGATCGGAAATGACGTTGGAGTGGTCGGACTGAACTGTGAGGCCTTCACTGAAATCGGCTTGGCGATCAAAGAGGCATCACCGTTCAAATACACGTTTATCGTTACCAACTGTAACGGGGGTGAAGGATACCTGCCGGTTGCCTCCGCTTACCCCGCAGGCGGCTACGAGGTGAATATTTCGGGTTTCGCCCCGGAAGCTGCCGACATGGTCGTGAGCAAAGCCTTGGCCCTGCTGCGCCTCGTCCGTCGCGAATAGCGGG
>CAYQYP010000496.1:0-1809 GCA_964421755.1 uncultured Acidobacteriota bacterium | reverse complement strand
CCGTCGGACGAACCAGGGGCAAATTTGCAGCCGATTATAGGTCATCGCGTGGGAGTTTTCACGGCGAGTTTTCGCATTAGGGGCCGCGGGAGGCAATCAACGCCTCCCCGAGGAGCGGCCCCGTGGCGAACAAGTCAAACGGATGGACAGCGGCACTGGTTCTGAGTTTACTCACCTTAACCCAATCGGCAGGGCTTCTCGGCCAGCAGGCTGAAGATGAAGTTCCCTTCGAGCTCCGCGACGGTCACTTGATTGTGGTGAAGGCGTCGGTGCCGGGACTCGACCGCATGGCTAACCTCCTCGTCGACACCGGGGCCACCGACACGGTAGTCAACCGCAAGCTGGCCAGGCAGGTCGGGCTTCGGGCCCTCCCTGTAATGGGAATCAAGCTGGCCGCCTTCGGCTCGGGCATGAAGGTCGAACGAGTTCTCCTGCGGGAACTCCGGCTCGGGCGCCGTCTGATCACCCGCTCCTGCCTGTCGGCCGACCTTCCGTGGAAGGACATCGACGTCGTGATCGGCGTTGATATCCTGCGCGGTGGCTCGTTTACGATCGACTACGCAAGCTCCAGGTTGATGTTCGGTGGCGCGGGCGCCAGCGAGGCAGCAGCCACGGCCTTCGAAAGCCAGGAAGGTTTGGTGGTGATCACGGTAGTCTTGAACGGGCAGACGCTTCGCCTGGCCGTTGACACGGGGGCCCACTTGATCGCGGTCTACGGGAAGTCAGTCGAGGGGTGGGGCAAGAGGGTCATCGGCGAAAAGCAGGTGAAGGTCGCACACGGCGGCGGGTTCATCGAAGCCCGGCAGATCACGCTCCCCAGCCTGGAAATCGGGGCTGCCCGGATCAGCCGCCCGGCCGTGGCCATCCTCGAAGCCGATAACCCCAACTCGAAGATCGACGGATTCATGGGGACCGCGTCCCTCGGCCTGAAGCGCATTCACTTCGACTTCCAGCGCCAGAACCTTTGGATCGAGTAGCCTGCCGGCAGGCTGCGGGTCTTGCTTGGGTGCGATCGGGTGTATAATCGCGCCACTGCTGGACGGGCAGGGAAGCCGGTGAGCAATTCTTCTCCTCATCAAGTGACGCTCCTTCTCAAGGACTGGCGGCGCGGTGACCAGGACGCGCTCGACAGGCTCATCCCCCTGGTTGAGCGCGAGCTGCACCGCCTGGCCCATTGCTATATGGCCCGGGAACGAGGCGTTACGCTCCAGACCACCGCGCTGGTCAATGAAGCCTATCTGCGGCTGATCGATGCCCGGGAGGTCGACTGGAAGGACCGGGTGCACTTCTTCTCGATTTCCGCCAACCTGATGCGGCGGATCCTGGTTGAATTCGCCCGTGCGCGCCACTCCAAGAAGCGTGGCGGCGGGGACTTCAGGATCGAGTATGACGAAGGCCTCATTCCTTCGCCCGAGCGGGATGCGGACCTCGTCGCGGTCGATGAAGCGCTTGAACGCCTGGCCACCTTCGACGAGCGGGCCGCCAAGGTGGTGGAGCTGCGCTTTTTTGGCGGCCTGTCCGTGGACGAAACAGCTGAGGCGCTGGGAATCTCGGACAAGACGGTGATGCGCGACTGGCAGCTCGCCAAGGCCTGGCTTCTGCGGGAGTTGAAGCGAGGCGACGCGCCTGGGTGAACGTCCGGCGCATCTTTGCAACGGGCTTCTGTTCGGTTCTTACCCAGGGAGCCGGAACAGAATCTGGAGGGCACGGGCTGGAATCAGTTAGGCAAGTGTGCCAATTCAGAGTGTCTCACTAGAGGGGTTCACCGCACTCCAGTGTGTTAGTTTTTGTGCCAGTTTCGCCGTCTAA
>CAYQYP010000495.1:0-4552 GCA_964421755.1 uncultured Acidobacteriota bacterium | reverse complement strand
ACCTGTTGTCCGAGTAAAGATTTCGGGGACATAATACTTAATTCCCAAGCAGTTAGCTGACTCATGCGTCTGCAAGGGAATTAAGTTTTGTGTCCCCGAAATCCGTGGCCCCTTTTCGGCCCTCCGGAACCTTGACAACCTGGAGGGCGCTCGACTAGCATAGACTTGTCTTTGACGCGGGGTGGAGCAGTCTGGTAGCTCGTTGGGCTCATAACCCAAAGGTCGGGGGTTCAAATCCCCCCCCCGCAACCAAGTTAAAAAGAAGGGCTGCAATACTTTGCAGCCCTTCGTGTTTCTGGGGATTTCGAGCTTTTTTCCGCCGATTGTGCCCACGGCGGCTTTCGAGTCGAGCTATTCGCGGTCGGCTGCCCGCCTGGATCGGCAAGTTCAGACGAAGAGGCCGCCGGCCGATCGTTCGCTCTCCACGAGTCTCAGTATAGAGTGGATGCCCCGGAGGTGGCCTACCGTTTAGGGCTCGCGCAGCAGCTGATCGCGATCATGAAGGAAAGATCTCGATGTCCGCCATTGGGAAGTGTTTCCTATTGAGTGTCCACAACTGCACTCCGAAGACAACGGCACAGGCGGCCTGTAGGGCGTCTCCCAGCTCGAGGCCATGGGATTGCCGGTATTGCCTCAAATACCTTCCGGCCGCTTCTCCGACCCTATCTTCGATCGTGACCGGCCGCATCAACCTAAACAGGTTTGCGGTCTTTTCTTCTTCCCCCTTCCGCATTCCGGCGTAAATCTCGGCCTTGGAAACCGGCGAGTAAAAAATGGAAACGTCTTCACTCTTGACTAGCCTTTCGAATGTTGCGGCAGCAGGGTCCCTTCCTCTCAGGTGCTCTATCAGCACATCGGTGTCCACGAGTAATTTGGCTGCCACTTATTGATCGCACCTTTCGAGGCGTGTGCCTCTGCGCAGACGCCGCAGATATTCTTCCGTCTCGCCCAGGTCTTCGCGGTCCTTCCAGAGTCCTCGCGTCTCGGCCAAGACCTTCACGGGATCGAGGCTGCGCCGTCGAAAGTAGGTCAGGCGTATCGCTTCCCGCACCAACTCTGAAACACTGCGCCGACGCTGCCGGGCCAGAACCTCCAAGACGCCGTATTCCTCTTCGTCGAGGTAGAGTTGTGTCCGCTTCACGATGTATATTATACGCCAATCGCGAGTAGAATCCTTCGCCAGGTGAAACCGGAGAAGGGGGAATTCCTGGATGACGAATGTTGAATTCGATCTCGCCGAGCAGTTTGCCCTCTACACGCGCAAGCACTGCTTCATCACGGGCAAGGCGGGAACCGGCAAGACGACTCTGCTGAAGCGGATCGTCGAGCAGACACGAAAGAATGTGATCGTCGTAGCGCCCACGGGCGTGGCTGCCATCAATGCCGGAGGGGTCACTATCCACTCGATGTTCGGCCTACCGCTCACCTGCTTCGTTCCTTCCGACGATTTCGTGGATTTGAATCTCGCTACCAACCGCAAGCGCCTTCTGCACGAACACATTCATTTCCGCAAGGACAAACTGCGAGTGCTTCGGGAAATGGACACGCTCATCATCGATGAAGTCAGCATGGTCCGTTGCGATATACTCGATGCCGTCGATTTCGTCCTGCGCACGGTCCGCCAGTCCAAACGGCCGTTCGGGGACATTCAGGTATTGTTGTTCGGCGACATGCACCAGCTTCCGCCGGTCGTCAAAGAACCGGAATGGAGCATACTTCAGGCTTATTACCGCAGCCCCTACTTTTTCGACTCGATGGTCTGGCCTCAATTGAACGCGTCGGAAATCGAGTTGAAGACGATTTATCGCCAGAGCGACGCCCGTTTTCTTACGCTGCTCAGCCACATCCGTGACCGCAAGATGACAACCGAGGATTATGCGCTGTTGCGGGAGCGCTATAGTCCCGATTTCAAGCCTGCCGAAAATGGGTACGTCCTGCTGTCCACACACAACTACAAAGCGGACAACGTCAACTCCTCGGAACTGGCGAAGCTCCCCGGCAGACCGCATGCATTCGAAGCGGAGATCGAGGGCGATTTCCCCGACCAGCTCTTTCCCTGTGAACGGGTTTTGCATCTGAAGGCCGGGGCACAGGTCATGTTTATCAGGAACGACACCGAAGATGGGAGCTACTACAACGGCAAACTGGCCGTTGTGAAAAGAATAAACGCGGAGAGCGACGAGATCACGGTCAGTTTCAACGACAGCGGAACGGATTACACGCTGCATCGCGAGACCTGGGAGAACATTGAATACGGCGTCGATCCGGAGTCCGGGGAAGTGGTCAAAAAAGAACTGGGAGCTTTCAGCCAGTTTCCGCTTCGACTCGCCTGGGCCGTTACCATTCACAAGAGCCAGGGACTGACCTTCGACAAGGTCATCATAGACGCGGGCCGATCCTTCGCGCCGGGGCAGGTGTATGTAGCGCTGAGCCGCTGTCGTTCGCTGGAGGGAATCGTACTGCACTCGCTCATCCCATCCACCGCCCTGTTCAACGATCAGCGGATCAGCGATTTCAGCCGAGCGCATCACTCCACCGCCGAACTCGACGAGGTGTTCAATCGGGAGAAGAGTCTTTACGCCAAACATCTGCTGCTGCGGCTTTTTACCTTCCCCGGATTGTCGGCGCACCTCGAGGATTGGCTGGAGCTGCTGAATAAAAAGGACATTCCCGGGAAGGATGCCGCGCTGGAACTTCACAAGCGTGTCGCCTCAGAGGTGAAAGAAATCCATGCGGTCGCGGACAAATTTCAACTCGAGCTGCAGCGTATCCTGGCGGGCATGGATCAAAGCACCGTCGACCCGGCAGTGCTGAAGGACCGCTGTGAAAGAGCCATCGGCTATTTCACCAGCCGGATTGCCACCCGAATACTCGCCCCGATTCGCGCCCATATCAACGAGCTTGCATACAAAAGAAAGGTGAAGCGCTACCTGGCTCACGTGCAGCTGATTGAGGATACCAGCTGGAAGAAGATCGATCAGCTCTACGACGGCAGGTTTCTGGATGAAGAGCTTTACCGCGGCGAGATCCTTTACAGCAAGAAACGGACGACGCAGGTGGTCAGTTCCGCGACTTCCGGAAAGAGCGAGAAGGGGGGCACCTACCGGGATACTCTCGATCTGTATCGGAAAGGGAAAGGCGCGGCTGAGATTGCGAAGATCCGGGGCCTTGCGGTCGGCACGATCAAGCATCACATGACACAGTGGATTGCGCGCGGGGAAATCAATGTGTACGACGTTCTTCCTGCCGAAACCATCGATGCCGTGCTGGCGTTTGTGGAAAAGAACAAGACCGCTTCCTTGGGAGAGATCCGGAGAGAGCTGGGGAACAAATACGACTATGGTGACATCCGGATGATCACGAGTCATGCGCTGCGAAGACGAAACTGAACGTGGTGAGTCGATGTAAGCGAAGCCTCCAACAGGTTTGAACCGCACCCATCCTGCCCGAAGTGGGAGTCATTTGTGGATGCACTCGTACCGGGACATTTTCGATAAGACCGCCTCGAAGACCTGGATGCCGATTCGAAACCCAGTCCAACCGGTCAGGCAAACGTTACAGACTCACTCAACGCTTTTTTGAAACGGCGGGCGGGCTGAGCGACCCGACGAGTCGACGAAACCTGACAAACCATCTTGGAAATCAGCGATTCGCTTACTTGATGGTTTGACGTGAACATTCGCGCCGGGACCGTTAGGCGGTCTCCACCGGCTGCAGGTTGGATTTGGCCCGGCCGGATACCAGATGTCGACTTCTCTATTGCGTAGGCGACGGCTATGGCGCGAGTATGGTGTCTGGCTCGGGTTCACCCCACGTTTTTGTGCCCAGAATTGTGCCCACGACAATCCAAAACAATCAAATCAACCCAACTCAAACCAAGATACAGACAGGTGGAGAAGAATAAAATTCGTTGCAACTAAAGGGGTTAGCGGTTTTGGAACGTTGCACTTCTAATCCGTAGGTCGCCCGTTCGAATCGGGCCAGGCGCGCCAGTCTTTAAACTAGCGACCATAGAATCAATAACTTACGGGATTTCCGACCTTCGGATTTTCAATCCGTTGTTCCCGAGGGCTCAGTATCCGACTTTCCGCACGTGGAAGACAGAGATCTCCCTATTGGAAATTGGAGCGGAGACGGCTCCGTCTGGCTACGGTATGCTCATCGGCACACCGCAGTGAGTAAGTATGCGCCGCCCTCAGTTGACTGTTCTCTTGCCTGTCACCCCGTGCACCCGGGTCGGGGCTCCTGCCCTCCTGCCGAAACGGACCTTCTCCGATTTACAGTATCTGGCGCCGAGCGTATCATCTGGCCTCGTCATGTCCCGGCGCCTCCTCCTCGATCAGCTCGAAGCGTACGATCCTCCATCCCCGGTGGAATGCCTCATCCTCCTCTGGTCCTATTTGCAGCCACGGCTCAGAGAGTTTGACAACGGGCTGCGCGAGAACGGAGTCTCGCGTCTGAATATCGCATACGACCTTATCGGCGACGCCCCGCTTTCCGAATATGTGGCTCGCTTCGCCCGTTTGGAAGGAAACGGGTACAGATTCGATGA
>CAYQYP010000494.1:0-5518 GCA_964421755.1 uncultured Acidobacteriota bacterium | reverse complement strand
CTCTACCTTAGACCCAGGGCTGCGCACAAAGCGCTTCGCCCTGGGCTAATATGTGCCGGCCTTTCAGGCCTTAAGGACTTTTTCGACAGCCTCGACAGCGAGCGAAGCGAGCGAGAGTAAGCGGACCACCTGACTCGCTCCACTGCTTCGTGTTTAATGTATCGACTTGGCGAATGATTGGTGGTCCGCTTACTCTCGCTCACTGCCGTTCGCTGTCGTGCGCGGCTCCATGCGATCTCGCCCTCCGCACGCCATAGCCCATAACAAGTCCGTCAATACCTGTGGGCCGAACGCACTTCTCCGACCTCATGCAACACCCTCGCTGCGAATGGGTGCGGCTCTGAAAGACCCTTGGGTCCTGGTGGTTCTTTCCTTAATTCACCCCCAACTTTTCGCCTGCTCAACGAGTCTAAAGCACTGCGGTTATTTGCAGTCGTCGGATTGAATGAACTACTCGTCAGTTGATTCCGTAATCAGCGGAGACTCTCAGCGTTTGCTGCCAGGGGTGTCTCTTTGACAATGCAGTTGTGACATATCACCCAAAGGGGGCCAGATGCTTCAGGACGGAGCGTCGATGGATGTCGTGGTGAAGACGGGGCGGCGCAAGTGGATGCTTGCCGCTCCTGTCGTCCTGATTCTCGGATTTCTTGCAGTCGCCTACCTTTATCCTTCTCTCTCGCGTTGGACTTCGGCCTCGAGATCGATTGACCTCTCGCGCCTGCGGCTGGGGCAGGTCACTCGCGGGGATCTGCTGCGCGACGTCCCGGCCCAGGGACGGATTGTGGCCGCTGACCATCCGACTCTCGTCAGTCCCAGTCAAGGCGTCGTTTCGCTGGCGGTAAAGGCGGGAGACGTCGTCCGCAGAGGGACCACGCTGGCTCATATCGCAAGTCCCGAGTTGGAGAACCATGTCGCACAAGAACGGTCCACGCTCGGGTCCATGAAAGCCGAGCTGGAGCGGCTGCGCATCGTGAACCGCCAGACCGAGCTGCGCAACCAGCAGGAGGTCAACCTGCTCGAGGTCAAGCTGCAGGCGAGCAACCGGGCGTTGGAGCGGGCGCGCCTGCTTTTCGAGCAGCGATTAGGGAGCCAGATCGACTACCAGAAGGCCGAGGACGATGTGCACGTGGCGACGCTCGAGCTCGAGCATGCGAGGCAAAGCAGCGTTCTGGCGAAGGAAACGATGCGCTTCGAGACCGAGACGAAGGAACGAGCGCTCGAACGGCAATCGCTCATCGTCGGGGACCTGGACCGGAAGATCATCGAACTGGCCATCGTTTCGCCCGTTGACGGCCTGGTCTCCCGGGTTGACGTCAAGGACAAGGACACGGTCCAGCCAAACCAGGCCCTCTTCAGTGTCGTTGACCTGTCGAAATTCGAAGTCGAAGTACAGATCCCGGAGAACTACGCGAGCGAGATCACTATTGGAGGGGACGCGGCCATCCTGTACGAGGGGACTGAGTATGCGGGGCGGGTGAAATCGCTGTCTCCCGAAGTCCAGGACAGCCAGGTCAAGGGGATCGTTGAATTCAGCCAGACGCCGCCAAGGCTCAAAGAGAATCAACGAGTCAGCACGCGGCTCATCCTTGATTCCCGAAGCAATATCCTGAAAGCCCCGCGCGGTCCCTTCCTCGAAAGCATGGCTGGACGGAAAGTCTATGTCGTCAAGGACGGTATGGCGCGGCTGCGGCCGATCACCGTCGGCACTCTGAGCGTGACCGAGGTGGAGATCACATCGGGACTCACCGAGGGGGAGAGCATTGTCCTCTCGGACCTCAGTTTTCTCGAAGGAGCAGACTCCCTGCTGCTTCGTGAATGATGGTGCGGTGCGGAGGTCCGACTTGTCGTTGAGGTCCTTGAGGTCCTTGTGGCCCTTTGGGTCTGACGAGCCGAATGCAGTAAGCAAAGAACAAGGAGCGACTCTATGTTGCAGATGAACCAGGTAACCAAGGTTTATCGGACGGACGAAGTGCAGACCTTCGCTCTGGCCGGGATTGACCTCGCGGTCGAGGAGGGCGAATTCATGGCGATCATGGGACCCTCCGGTTGCGGCAAGACCACCTTTCTCAATGTGGCAGGCCTTCTTGACGCGTTCGACAACGGGTCTTATCACCTGGATGGCGTCGACGTGTCCCGACTCAGTGATACTCAGATGTCGCGCATCAGAAACGAGAAGATCGGGTTCATCTTTCAAAGTTTCAACCTGATTCCCGATCTGAACGTGTTCGACAACGTCGACGTTCCGCTGCGTTACCGCGGCTGGAACGCCAAACAGCGCAAGGACGCGATCGAGCACGCTCTTGACCGGGTAGGCCTGATGGCACGCAGACGACACTTGCCGTCGCAACTGTCAGGCGGACAGCAGCAAAGGGTCGCCATCGCGCGGGCCCTCGCCGGGCGGCCGAGGCTGATACTGGCGGATGAGCCGACCGGCAACCTCGACTCACACATGGCCGAAGAGATTCTCGGTCTCCTGAAAGAGATAAACGAACAGGGAGCGACGATCGTGATGGTCACACACGATTCATCAATCGCTTCTCACGCTTCTCGCACTGTTCACCTGCTCGACGGCAAGACGGTTAACGGAAGGCCGGCGCTGGTCAAGCCAGTCCCAGAGCCGGTCGGCGAAAAGGAGGCCCCATGCTTTGGTATCAGGTCCGCATCGCGCTGAAGAGCCTGCGACGCAACCCGGTCCTCTCCGCCCTGATGATATGTGCCGTGGCGCTCGGGGTGGGTGTCTCCACGACTTTTGTGACCGGCTACTACATCTTCTCTCTCAACCCGATCCCCGAAAAAAGTGACGTTCTGTTCTACGTGCAGATGGACAACTGGGATCCGGCAAAGCCATGGAGGGACGACGATCCGAAGGCGGTCCCGGACCAGATCACCTACCGGGATATGGTTGAGATCATGAAGAGCGACATTCCGACCCACCAGGGAGGCAGCTTCAAAGCTTCGCTCTTTGTGCACCCGGACCCGAAGGTCGGGCGGCCCTTCAAGAGCCGTGCCCGGATGTGTTTCAGCGACTTTTTCAGCCTGTTCGAGGTTCCCTTTGAATACGGCGGCCCATGGCCTGCCGGTGCAGACACAGGCCCGGACGCGGTCGTTGTTCTTGCAGACGAAACCAACCAGAAGGTCTTCGGCGGTCAGAACAGCGTCGGCCGAATGCTGAGAATCGAAGACCGGGACTTCAAGGTTGTCGGGGTAATCAAGCCGTGGAATCCTCGCCCCAAGTACTACGATCCCCATAACGGCGCATTCGAAGATGGCGAGGGCATTTACCTGCCGCTTGAGCTGTTCCGGCCACTGAAGGTGAGAAGCGCCGGGAACACGTCCAACTGGAAGATGTTCAAATGGGACAACTGGGACGAGTTCCTTGCCTCCGAAGCTGTCTGGATACAAATGTGGGTTCAGCTGGACACGGCCGAGCAGCGCGATTCCTATATGGCCTTCCTGAACGCCTATGTGGACGGGCAGAAGAAACTCGGGCGAATGTTGCGGCCGACCAACAATAGACTGCTCCCCGTCATGCAATGGCTCGACGAGGACGGCGTCGTGCCCGAGGAGGCGACAACCTTGATGGTGATTTCGCTGCTTTTCCTGCTCGTCTGTTCTTTGAACCTGATCGGGATCCTCCTTGGCAAATTCCTGGCCAGAGCTCCTGAGGTAAGCGTGCGGCGAGCCTTGGGCGCAAACCGCAAGGCCATTTTCCTGCAACACTTGATCGAGTGCGAGACCGTCGCAATTATCGGCGGGGTTCTCGGGATTCTCATCGCGATCGGCGGCCTGCGGGCCGTTAACAGCCTGTTCAGTGACAATTTCGACTTCCAGCTGGATATCAACATGCTCGGAGTCGCCATCCTCCTCTCCCTGATCGCCGGACTGATCGCCGGGGCCTATCCCGCGTGGCGGATCTGCGCTATCCCGCCAGCCGTCCACCTGCGAGAGCGATAGAAACGAGGCACCATGGAATTCGGACCAATTTTCAGAGCTTTGCTTCGAAACAAGACACGGTTCGTCCTGATCAGCCTGGAGGTGGCCTTGACGCTGGGAATAATCGTCAATTGCATCAACATGATGCAGGACCTGCGGGCAAAAATGTACCGGCCAACGGGAATTGCCGAGGCCGAGATCGTCGTCATCCGGAGTTCGCTTTTTGCCCCGGAATTCAGGGAAGAAGGATACCGGGACAACGCCCGGAAGGCGGACCTCGCGCTGTTGCGCGCTCTTCCGGGCGCAAAGGCAGCCGACTCTTTCAACCAGATTCCGCTCAGCGGAAGCGGCAATTCGTCGGGATACAAACCGCTCAACTCCAAAATGGACACTCTGCCCTGCAACACCTTCGTCACCGGACTGGAGGGGGTGAGGACTCTCGGCGTGCGCTTGATTCAGGGCAGGGACTTCGTCCAGTCAGACATCAACAAGGCGGAGTCGAAGAACGTGATTATCACCAAGGCGTATGCCGACCGGCTGTTCCCCGACGGAGACGCCCTGGGAAAGCAAATTCAGGGCCGCGAGCCGGTGAATCCAGACACCATCGTCGGCGTTGTCGAGAGGATGCACGGGTCCTGGCCCAACTGGCGCTTCGTGGACAACGTGATGCTTCGACCGGGGGAGCCGGGGGATCTGAACTGGGGGCACAGGTACATGCTCCGCGTGGATCCCTCCCAGCTTAGCGCGCTGATTCCGGTCCTCGAAAAGGACCTGCTCGCGTCAAACAACGGCCGCAACGTCGAAATCAGACCTCTGGCGGAGATCAAGGCCAAGACCTACGAGTCCAACATCGCGATCAGCAAGATGCTGGGAGCCGTCATCGCGCTCCTTCTGTTTGTCACCGCGCTCGGGATCGTCGGGATCACCTCTTTTTCCGTCGCGGAACGTGCTCACCATATCGGAACCAGGCGAGCCCTTGGCGCCCGGCGGTTTGACATCCTGCGCTACTTCCTGACCGAGAATTGGGTAATCACTACAATCGGCTTGGTTGTGGGGCTTGGGGTCACCTACGGTTTGAATTACGCATTAGTCCAATATCTGGACGGTGTAAAGCTGCAGACGACGCTCGTCTTGTTCGCGGTGCTTGGAATGTGGTTGATCGGCCAGGCCGCCACGCTTCTCCCCGCCTGGAAGGGAGCGCGCACCTCGCCGGCCGTAGCGACGAGGAACGTGTAGAGGGGAGTCCCCCGGCGACTCTCGGGAGCACTCCACAGCTTGGGCAATCTCAAGGGTATCCGCGATCAATTGGAGCCGCGCACGGCAGCGAGGGTGTCCCATAAGGTCGGCGAAGTGCGTTCGGCCTACAGGTATTGACGGACTTGTTATGGGCTGATGTCCTGCGGAGGGCGAGATCGAATGGAGCCGCGCACGAAAGCGAACGGCAGTGAGCGAGAGTAAGCGGACCACCAGTCATTCGCTAAGTCGAGACATTTAAACACCGTCAGGTGGTCCGCTTACTCGCTCGCTTCTCTCGCTGTCGCGCGGCTCTGACGGCGGTTGCCCCGAGCACGACGTGAGAAATGCC
>CAYQYP010000493.1:0-30493 GCA_964421755.1 uncultured Acidobacteriota bacterium | reverse complement strand
TCAAAGCGGTCCAAGTGGTCCCGCCGTCGGTGCTGCGCAATGCCTTGCCCACGAGGCCCGCGTACAATGTGTCATGGTGCCCCGGGTGAAAACGAATGACCCGGACGGCTGCGTCCTCGAGCAGCTGCGATTTCACCGGGGTCCAGTTCCGACCGCCGTCGCTGCTCTTCCAAGCCCCCCACCCGTCTGTACCCGCAAAGATAACCTGCGGGTTCCCGGGCTTAACCGCGATCGTCGTGATGATCACATCGGGCAGGCCATGGCTCAGGGGAGACCAGGACTTACCATGATCGCCGCTCCGGTAGATCTGCCCGAAAACGCCGGCGTACAGGACTTCCGGATTCCCCGAATCGGTGGCCAGAGAATAAACTTCTCCCCCCGCCGGACCCAACCCGGTCCACCAGGTCGTTCCATCGACGCTTGAGCTCAATAGCGAGACATTGTTCTCGGCATTCCGGTCTTCGGTATTCCCGACTTCGAACCGCGTCGAGACAGAAGGGTAGGCTTCCCTTCCAACGGCGACTACAAACGACAGCGCACTCTCTGTTTTCGCAAAGAGAGGCTTGCTCCGCCGGCAGCCGACCCTCTGGCCATCGGGTGCGCAGGTCCAGTCTTCGGCCGTGGCCGAAACGAAGGTCAGTCCGGCAGGCAGCGCTTGGATCAAGCTGACTTCCGAATCGGTTGAATCCAGACCTGTATTGGCAACCCTGACCTCGAAACGAGCATTGCGTCCGATCAAAGCTTTTTGCTGCCCTGTGCCCCAAACGGTCAGGTCAGGGCTGGCACCCCAAATCCGGGTCTCAAACCGAAGCAGGTTGCCGGAGTTATCTTCCATTTCGAGCCGCAGTTCCGCCGACGCGGAAGTCGCGAGCCGCGGCAATTCTGCCCGGAATTCGTCGGGGCCCTCGGGTACGGTCGTGATTCGTCGGGACCCCGTTCCCTGGTCCAGCCAGATTTCAACACGCTGGAGTGTTTCGTTGTCTCCCGCCTTGAACCACAGGGTGCGGGGGAAGGCTGCCGACAGCACCTCACTGAGCTCATCCCGCTTGGTCAGGCGAAAAGCGCGCAGGTAGGGAGGGTCGGGATCGGCGCGGGTCGTGTCGAATCGGGCGGTAACCTTCGCCTGATTGCCCGGATGGGCAGGATCGGGAAGGGTGATGGTCATCGTGTATGCACCCGGATCGACTGCCAGAACCGACGGCAACCGCTCTCCCTGGAGCGGGTAAGCGGGGGTGCCGGCGGTCGTCCCGCCGTCTCTCCGGACATCGTACGCGAGGCTTTCCTGGGTGAAATAGTCTCCGCATTGCCCCCGCATCAAGAAAGGGTCCCAGCCAACCGAAGGAAGGACTCGCACCTGGTCCGGCTGGTTTTCGAACCGGCCAAACCAGTAGTACGGCCCTACCGCTGCGGGGATGAAATCCGATTCGGTGGAAGCGACGGGGGCGCGCTCCTCCCCAAGGGGGTACGAGGCGAGTACCGAGCGACTGACTGCCCGCCACCGACCCGTCGAGTACAGCACCTGGCCATCGGATTCGAGTACCAGCTCACTCAAGCCACCCGTCGAGAATTCCGCACTCGGGGGAAGGGCGAGGTAAAAGTCGCGAGCGGCGAGACGCGAGACGGAAACGGCCATCCGCATCGAGTCAAGGTCAAGAAAGATGATCGATTCCAACGAGCGACTTCCCGTTCTCAAGGAATGATCGATGCGCGCGTGGCGAAAATCAGCCGGGTCGTTTTGAAACGTCGCCGACCCCTGCACACCGTCTGGAAGAGCAGCATGGAAGGTGAACAAAGGCTTCCCGGAAGGCGTGCCGTCGTTCACCATCAGGAGCTCGAGTGAATAGCCATGGCTAATCGTCGAGGCATGTATTGAGGAACCGGAGTGAACTGGAAGCGTGAACCCGGTCGATTTGTGCCGCAGGACAGCGACGAGCTCTTCGGCCCGACTGTGCGTCGCACCCGGCGGGTAGCTCGGTTGGAATTTGAGCAGGTTTGTCACCTGCTTGCCGTCCAGGCTGACGTCCATTCGCGACTCCAGGTTCAGATTTTCTTTGACGAGGATCCCAGCGTCGCGCGCGTCCGACAAGCCGAAGTAGCAGGCGATCACATCGTAATCGTCTGGGGGGAGAATGACCATCATCGGTCCAGCCGACCAATCCATGTAGCGGTGCCACTGGACCCATCCTTTGCGGTTGTGGAGCAGGACTGCATACGGTGGAGGTGCTCCCTCGGCGGCGTCCTGGACCGAAAAATTGAACACCGCGCCCTTCAGGAGAGCAAAGGGGAATCGAATCGTGTCGGTTTCGCTCCGGGCGATCAGGGTCCCCGAGTAGTCGCACGGGTAGGTGGGCGCGGCAGGCAGGACGCCGTTCTGGACCAGCACACCGAGGTTCAAGGTCACCGTCTGGCCAGGGGCTATCACGAGCCGGCTGGAGGAAGGTGTGATGTTCAAACCGGCCGGGAGCGGACGATCGAAAGACAAGTCGTACGCAACGCTGCTCGGCGTCGAGTTAGTGAACTGGACGCCAAACGTCTCGAGCAGGTCCGGGGCAGCAGGCTCGAGAAGTCCGAGAGCCAACGGGTCGTACGAGATGGCGACAGACGAGTTCAGCGCCGCCTGAAGGTCCAGTTCACCAGACCCTTGCGCAAACGTGCTCAGGCTAAGATCCCGAGCATGCCCGGCCAGGTTGGCTTTCACCTGCACAGGAGTGGAATTCGGAGCACGCTCCAGAAGCAGGGCAGCCGCCCCGGCCACATAGGGAGCGGCCATGCTCGTCCCGCTGGCGGCTCGGTATCCGGACGCGTCGCATAGAAGGCATGCCCCCTTGGGGACGGTGCTCTGGATGCCGACCCCGGGGGCAACGACTTCGGGCTTGATCAGGAAACGATCCTTGGTCGGCCCGCGGGAACTGAATGGCGCGAGCTCGCCATCCATACTGGCGCCAACGGTCAGGGCAGAGTCCGCTACGCCGGGAGAGGCGACCGTGTAGTAATCGGGACCGGAGTTCCCGGCGGCAACAACCACTACGACGCCGAGCCCGACAGCCTTTTCAACCGCCCTGACCAGGGGATCATCCTTGTGAATCACGGACGTCCCCAGGCTCATGTTGATGATTTGAGCCCCGTTCGCCACCGCCCATTCAACGCCGGCGACGACGTCGGACTCCATCCCGTATCCGAGGTCGGTCAGTACCTTGACTGCAAGCAGACGGGCGTCTGGAGCAACGCCAAGCATCTGTCCATTTGCTGCTGCGATTCCGGCTACGTGCGTCCCGTGGCCGTGCCCATCCTGTGGATCCGAATCCCGGTTGGCGAAGTCGTAGCCGCCCATGACCTTGCATTTCTCCCCCAGGCAGCCGCCAAGATCAGGATGGGTGTAGTCGATGCCGGTATCCACTATCGCAATGACTACTCCCTGGCCGCTGAACGCGGCGCTGCCCGCGATTCCGGGGAGGCGGAATTGCGGCAAACGATTCGTGGCCAACTGGGACGTTGCCGTGGTGGCGAACATCCGCTCAGGAGTCACAGCCTTGATCCCCGGCACTGCTCTCAATTCTCGCACTGTGGCTTCGTCCAGCCTGGCCGCTACCCCGTTAAACAAAAAGGAGAAGTCACGGGCGATCACCTGTGATTCCACCGTAGGGCCCAGGCCGCGAGAGGAACGCTGACGGTTCTCCAACGCGAGTATTCGCTGGCGAAGCTGACGGCGGGCTGATGCCTTCGCCTGGCTGGCGGCGGCCGTTGAGACCGCATTCGCGGGAGTGACCGGGTCCTCCTGAAATTCGACCATGTAAGAGCCTGGCGCGAACGGCTGCTCGAGACCCACTTTCGCCAGAACCGCCGCAGCGGCTGGAGAAAGGTTCTGGCGGGCCTGAAAACTCAGCTCAATACGTGGCCGTGGTTTATCCGGCCCGGCTTGGGCCTTAAGCGAGGCAGCGGGGAACGACAGAACGAGGCAGAGGAACAGCAATCGCATTGGACAACCTCGGGGTGAACATGAGACGGGTGCTTACAACCAGCTTATCATCCGGCGTGCAGAAGGGAGCAGCGGCTCAAGGCAGTAATTTGTTGCGGGCAGGGCATGTTTTACAGTAAAGCAGGCGGTAGTGCGTAGATACGAGCAATCGGGCCGGCGCACTGAGTGCTGCCTTATCGGAGCCGCGCACGGAGTGAGGTGTTGAAAATGTTGACTCACGTGTTCATATGGCCGAAGTGGGTCGGAAGGTCCTCCGAAGCGTGGGGAGCCGCCGAGTCGTGTCAGAGCCGCGCGCGAGCGCTTTCCAGCGAAGCAAGCGGGTCGGTACAGAAAGCAGATCGCCTGCCCCGAGCTCAACCTTCCATTAATCGCCAGTACGCTTCGTCATCGAAATACGTAGACATAGGGTTCCCTTGGCGATTGAGAACGTAGTCGACCGCGGCTGCAACATCCGCAGGTTTTCACAAGCATTCGCAGCTCCCTCCTCTGGTCCACCGCTTCGTCACGCGCCTGACGTTTTCGTTCAACCTCTTGCTGGCTGCCGCCTTGAATTGGTCACGCATCCTCTTCGATGGCGCGTTCCCGGCCTCTATGACCGAGTGGCAGTGAGTGGAACGGATATGAATCGCGACAGGGCGCCATCGCTTCTTCTTGCAGTGGCCAACAATCGCGCCTAACACCTCCCAACGGCTGTTTTCGTCGAGCCGGAATTGGGGTTCTTTCATCAGCCTTGCCGCATAGTCCTCGTAGGGGCGATTCGGCGCCACGTATGGCGTCCCGTATTCTCGATGCAGCTGGTCCACAGACAGCTTCTCAGAGCCAGGTAAATGGGTCCCGTAGCACGTGAACGTAATTAGGTATGCTAAGGGGACGCGCTCGGGGTTCTCTGCGTTCTTCATGCCTAACTAAAACGTTCGAAACCAGAAAAATACGAGAAATTGTTGATGCTTCCGATTTTTCCCGCGTTCAGCTTTCTGTTCGAACCCGCTTGCTTCGCTGGAAAGCGCTCGCGCGCGGCTCTGACACGACTCGGCGGCGCCCCACACTCCCGAGGATTCATACTAGAGCTGTAATATCCTGGTATACGAACGCGCTCGCTGGCCTTTTTCAACACCCTCGCTGCGTGCGCGCCTTAGGGGTTTTCGATCGTCAAAACAATACTACCTGATCGCGATTGCGTCGCCTTGTCGTACACCCATATCCGGTATCGACCGGTCTTCCGGATTAGATAAGGAGGGACGGTCGCAGTCATCAAGAGCCCGTCAGGCTGAACGCTGCTTTTGAGCGGGCTGTTTCCCCACATGAGCACGCTGGAGGGAGTCGCAAATCGAGTCCTTGCCCACATCGCGTAGGTCTTGTCGGGCATCGCATAAAAGCCCTTTCCATCGCTCCTCGCCTTGTCGGGTCCAATCTGCCAGAGCTCAATCTTTTTGCCAGGTTTCACTGCACCTTTAGCAACCACTCGACTCCACCGATAAAGCTTGTTCGAGCCGTTTTCCCACACGAGCTCCGCGTTCAACTCGGACAAGGCCCGCTGCATACCGTGCGGCTCAATGCCGATGGCCTCCCTGTCCAAAACCAGGTAACCTTCCCGGTATCTCCGGCCCTTGGTTTCCAAGTTCAGGAATGGACGGCCCGCGAACAGCGATATTTTCGGCGCCTGCCACCACCCGATCCCGAAGATCCGGGCGTCAGGAGGCAGTCTCCGCACTGCTTCAGACGCCTCGATTCGCTCGACAAGGTGCCCCTTGTACTGTTTAGGGAATTCGAAAGCGGCCACGAAACTGTTGAGGTGCGACCAGCCAAGGAGAACTAAAGCGAAAACAGCGCAGGCAGCCACCAAACGCCGCAGAAGAGGCCGGGAGCTCCCAGCCCAGAGCCTGTGGGCCGTGACGAGCAGCAGGGGGATACCGACGACCAGAAAGGGAAATACTCGGCGGTACCAAATCGCCCAGGTGCTGAAGTGGAACCAGTATCCGACGTAAAAGAATGAGAGGCCGAACAAAAAGAGAATCACGGCCCGGTCGGGATCGAGGCGCGGTAGATGCCGTCTGAGCCGCGATGCGGGCGAGCGATCGACCGAGGAACCGCGATCGGAGGATCCCGCCGCGAGGATTACCGAAAGAGCCAGGCCATAGGTCACCAAAAGAGGCAGGTAGAAGAAGATCCATCCACCGTATGCCGACCCGAGCACCTGGATGGCTTCCCAGAAGAGGCTCCAACTGCGCGGTTCGAACACCGGGTTTCCACTCCACTGCGTAGAATTGATGAGAGTCCGGAAGGTCGAAAGTTCCTCGAACAGGACTTTCCACCCGGCTTGCAGAAGCAGCGCCAACGGCAAGCAGGCGACCGGCACCAGGAATGCCGCCGAGAACCGGATCATGTCGCGGGGCTTGACGGCTTTCTGCGCGAACCAAAGATATCCGAGGAGGAGCAGCAGCATAGGGAAAACCACGGCGAGGTAGTTCTTCGTGTGGAAGGCGAGGAAGACAGCAAAACCCAGAAGGTAGAAATAACGCGGAGACTCCGAAAGAGCGATCCGGAGAATCACCGCACAGAGAAGCAAGTAGAACGCGCCCGCAACCTCGCCGTGTCCTTCGAGGCCCAGCGATTGGATGCCGGGCGTCGTGAAGAATAAGATCACTCCAGCCAGGGCCAGTGGCCAATTGCGCGTCATTTGGACGACGAGCAGGCAGATCACCCCAGCAGTCAGCGCCAGAAATACAAGGTTACTGAACTGAAGCGTGAAGTGATTGATCCCGAAAGCGTGGATAACCGGCCAGTTGAGGATGTATTGAGAGAGCATCCCCTGACCGAGGTTCGTCAGAGGGATGTGAAATCCGGCGGGCGATTCAACGTCGTAGGTGTGAGTGAGAGAGCCAAACCGCTCCAGCGAAACGATCGGCTGGAGGAATATCGCTCCATCGAAAGATATATCCGTCGTCCTGGCGACCGCGACGTAGTAGGAGAGCGCACCGATTGTCAGCAGGAGAAGCAGAAGCTTCGCCCAAAAATCGATAAGATGATTTGTCCGAGTGATCAATGTTTTACAGAAGGATCTCAAGGACCACAACGACGACCAAGGACCTCAACGAAAACCGCTCGCCGCTTGTCGTCCTTGTTGTCCTTGCTGTCCTTGAGGTCCTTGACGTTTAGTGCACGACCCGGCCCCCCAGCCAGGTCTGCTCAACAGTAATCGATCTGATTTCCTGCACGGGACACGAGAGAATGTCCCGGTCGAGGACGATGAAATCCGCCAGCTTGCCGGGTTCCAGAGAACCCTTCTCTTTCTCCTCGAAGGTCAGAAAGGCATTCTTGATCGTGTAAAGCTGGATAGCCTGCTCGCGTGTGATGATCTGCTCGGGGTGCAGACTGCCCTCCAGCCATCGTCCCTGCCGGGCCAGCGTCGTCCAGATTCCCAGGAATGGGTTGTAGGGATTGATCGAGCGGAGACTCCCGATCTTCTGCATGTGATCCGAACCGCCTCCGACGTTGGCACCGTGCTCGAAAATCGTCTTGTAAGGCTGAAAATACGACAATCGCTTCGGGCCGAAGTGCTTCGACAGCGTGCCGGCATCAAGCCACAGCCAGGACGGCTGCAGGTTCGCCACCACCCCGAGGCTTGCCATCTTCTTGACCGCCTCCAGGCTCATGAAGTTCGAATGAGTGATGCAGGGACGCTTGTCGCGGACGCGAAAATCGTTCGCATCGATCCGCGCGGCGGCTTCGATGAACGCGTGGACAGCGCCGTCGCCGACCGAGTGAGCGGCGAACTGCAAGTCGTTAGCGAGGGCTTCCTTCATAATTTCGTACAGCTTATCGGGCTGGATATAGAGCATGCCCCGGTAGCTCGGGTCCTCGATTGAATACACCTTGCTGACTCCCCACGGCTCGCGCATGTAAGCACTGCCCGTCAGCATTCCGCCGTCCAGGTAAGACTTTGCGCCCCGCAGCCAAAGCATGTTGTCGTAACGGTGTAATGGGTCGGACGCTGCCTTTCGCATTCGCTCGCGGATCTGCTCCATCGGCATCTGCGCGTCCACGGACAGGACGACAAAGGTGCGGCAAGTTAATTCGCCGCGCTCCTTGAGCGTTCGATAAAGCTCGACTTCCTCATCCTCGGCATCGCCGTCGACGATACTCGTGATCCCTACGGAATTGTAATCGGCCAGCAGCTGCTTCAGGCGCGCTAGCCGGTCATCGAGGCTCGGTTTCTTTCCCGGATCAACGTACTTAATGAACCGGGCGCACGAGCGAAGGATGCCGGTCGGTTCCCCTGTTGAATCTTCTTCGATCCTGCCCGGCTTGCCGTCCGTGATTTCGAAATTGCGGTCAATTCCGCTTAACTTGAGGGCCAGCGAATTCAGGGAAGCGTCCGGACCGGTCCGGAAGACAACCGGATTTCGGGGAGCTGCCTCGTCGAGCTCGGCCCGGGTCGGGTAGCGTTGCTCCTTGAGTCGCGTGATGAAAACCTGTGACAGCGAAATCCACTGACCGTCGGGGAGCATATCCGCTCGCGATCGGACATAACGCAGAACGTCGGCGATCGTCTCCATGTCGGGGACCTCGTGATCGAACTCGTACATTGAGGCAGCCGGCGGATGCATGTGAGAGTCGATCAGGCCGGGAAGCACCGTTTTGCCTTTTAAATCGATCACTCGAGTTCCGGCGCCCGCGTGCTTCTTCATGTCAGCAGTCGTGCCAACAGCCAGGATACGATCACCGCGGACGGCGATGGCCTCGACGATCGAGAAGGATGGATCAACGGTCACAATTTTCCCGGAGTGCAGTATCAGATCCGCGGGTTGACTCTGCGCGAGCGCACCGGCCGCCGCTACCGTCAGGAAGAGAAAGAGTGCTATAAACCCATGACGCATACGGAACCCCCTTTCGGGAGAATATATCGACCAAAGGGACCGGAGCAACCCACGCAGGCGACTAAGGGCGAAATCAATTGCGTGGCCAAGCGGTACTTTCTGGCGCAGTCAGGTTAGTACGAGAACTTCTTCTCGCCCTGTACCAGGCGGCTTCCGAGTTCGGGTAGGCCTTTGGAGCGCGGACGTCTCGTCCGCTTTCGGCGGGCATCTTGCCCGCCGAGGTCCGTGACCCCCGTGCGTCGGGCGATTTGTGGGAATATAATCGGGGTTGATCACATGTCTGAATTGGATGCGGATAAATATAGGGATCCAGTTGTAGAGGCCTATAAGTCGGGTATAGACCGAACCCTCATTCGAGAGAATCTGCGGCGTTCGGTTGAGGAACGCCTGAACGACCTGATGGCCCTGCAACGCTTCGCTGAAGAGCTCCAAAAGGCCGGTACTCTGGAGCAGCGCGAGCGACGATGACCGATTTTCCAGCGTTGTTGAAGGCCCTGTCTGAAGCAAACGTGGATTTCGTGATCGTAGGCGGAGCCGCCGCTACCGTCCACGGGTCATCGCGCCTGACCCAGGATCTGGATGTCGTCTACAGTCGAAGCCCGGCGAACATTTCACGCCTGGTGTCGGCTCTGGCCCCTTTCCGGCCATACTTGCGCGGTGCACCCCCGGGTCTCCCCTTCTCGTGGGACGAACGGACAATCCACAACGGGCTGAACTTCACACTGATCACCACTCTCGGAGCAATCGATCTGCTTGGAGAAATCACAGGCGGATGGCAATTCGAGAACCTGAAGAGTCAGTCTATTCGGCTCGATATCTTTGGTATCCGCTGCCTCTGCCTGAGCCTCGAAGCCCTCATTGCTGCCAAACGAGCCGCCGGCAGACCAAGGGATCTCGAAGCGATTGCCGAGCTCGAGCTCATCCGGGACCAACAAAACCGCCAATGAAACCGGGCAAGGAGCATGGTGCCCGTAAACAGGAGGCCGACAATGTCTTCATCCCAATCACGCCGGTCGTTCGTCAAGGCCATAGGAGCCGGTGCCATCGTCCCGGCCTTCGGTAAATCACCGGATCTGCAGGACAAACCGATCCCCGGGTTCGAAAAGGTCGCGGCCGACGCCAAGACATCGGAAGGCTGGAAGCCGATCTCCGACCGCAGGATCCGGGTCGGGCTCGTCGGCTATGGTGTCTGCCGGTTTGCGGCCGAGTTCAGCTTCCAGCACCATCCGAACGTCGAGGTGCTTGCGGTGAGCGACCTCGCGCCCGAGAGGTGCACGGCGCTCGCGAAGGCCGTCGGCTGCACTAAAACCTACCCTTCGCTCGAGGAACTGGTAAAGGACGACCGGATCGAGGCGGTTTTCGTGGCGACGGACGCTCCCAGCCATGCGCGGCATTGCATCGAAGCGCTCAAGCATGGCAAACACGTTGCCTCGGCCGTACCGGCGGTCTTCGGTTCACTGGAAGAGGCAGACCAACTGCTCGCCGCCGTTAAGACGAGCGGGCTCAAATACATGATGTTCGAGACCTCTTGTTTTCGAGAGGATCTGTTTGCGATGCGGCGGATTTTCAACGCCGGAGGCCTCGGCAAGCTGGTGTATTCGGAGGGCGAGTACTATCACTACATGGAACAGCCCATCCCGTCTTACAAGGACTGGCGTGTGGGACTGCCACCCCAGTGGTACCCGACCCACTCGAATGCCTACTACTCGGGCGTCACAGCGGGCCGCTTCACCGAGGTCTCATGCATGGGGATGCCCAGCCGCATCCCCCATCTTCAGCCGGCAAACAACGTCTACCGGAACCCCTTCGGGACAGAAATCGCATTATTCAGAACAGCGGAGGGCGGAACGTCTCGGATGGCCGTCAGCTGGGATACGCCGGGCCACGAAGGCGAAATGGGGAGAATCCGCGGCCAGAAAGGCTCCTTCTACGGCAAGTACGAGGGACTCGAGAAAAGCCTCCCGGACATCAAACGTCCTTCCCTCCCCGAGAAAGTAGAGCCGGGCGGCCACGGCGGGTCGCACGGCTACCTGATGAACGAGTTCGTAACAGCCATCCTGGAGAATCGCAAACCGCTGGTCGATATCGCCATGGCCTTGAACCTTACGGTGGCAGGCATCGTCGCCCACCAATCGGCTTTGAAAGACGGCGAGCTCCTGAAGATACCGCAATACTGACGGGCTCCGAGCCGGCTGCGCCACCCTGGAGCGCGGGACGACCCGAGGGTGTCGAAAAGTGTCAAGGATCTGTTCGGACAAAACTGTAAAGGATGTCTGAGATCGCACAAGGTTAGTTCTGGCTGGACCGATCTCCGCGCTTTCAACGCCGAAGGCGTTGCGTAGCAAAGCCCAGGGTTGCCCGCGTCTTGTGCGGGCTACCCTGGGTGGAACGCCGTAAAATATCAACCCTGAAAGGGTTGCGTACCGAGCACGGTACGCAACCCTTTCAGGGTTGGCGCGGCTGCAATGCACCGACCCGGGGTAGCCCGCTCAAAGCGCGGGCAACCCCGGGCTTTGCTACGTGACCCCGTCGGGGTCATCCGGACTTTTTCGACATCCTCAAGATGTCCGCGCTCCAAAATAAGACTTCCGCGAACCCAGTGCGGACAAGATGTCCGCGCTCCAAGAGCGGATGTCCGCGCTCCATTCTTCCTCTTAACGAATTCAGCAGCCGTTTGCTGCCAATCGCGCTATTGTCACGAGCACCGCTTCGCCGTCTTCCGGGCGGGTTCGGGGATTCATGACCGTAATCCGGAGAACCTGACGGCCATCCAGTCTCGCGAGAGTGATCCACCCGGTCCCTGTGCTGTTCAGCTCTTTTCTGAGCCTGCTGTTCAGGCCATCGAGCTCCGGGTCGGTTCGGCTCCGATCCCCCACGTAACGAAAGCAAAGGATGTTGCTTTCCGGTTGGCTGCAACACTCGAAATCGGATCGTCGCATGACCGCTTCCGCAATACCGGCTGCGGTGGCGCACAACCTATCGTACAAGAGGCCGAAAACTTCGGTCCCGTAGCGCTGAAGCGCGATCCAGAGCTTGACCGCGTCCGCTCGGCGCGAGCACTGAAAGCTCCGCAGCCCCTGATCGAGGACCCGTCCGCCCCTCCCGGCGTGAAACAGGTAAGGTGCACGTTGCGCAAAGGCCGACTCGAGCAGTCGCTCGTCGCGCACGATCACCGCGCTGGTCGCCAGGGGCAGAAGCATCATCTTGTGCGGGTCCCAGGAGAGAGATGTCGCGCGCTCCATTCCGCAAAGCCGATTGCGGTGCCGGGCGGAGAGCAGGGCGGACGCCCCGTGGCAGCCGTCGACGTGCAGCCAGATCGACCGCTCGGCGCACAGGGAGCCAACCGCCTCCAGGTCATCGAATCCTCCCGTGGTGGTTGAACCCGCAGTAGCCACCACCGCTACTACGGTTCGCCCTTCCGCCGCCAGGCGGTCAAGCTCCTTTGCGAGACGCGCCGGTTGCTCCTTGAAGGAAGATCTAGGGAGCGCGATGCAGTTCCTCGAGCCCAGGCCCAGCTCGGCACTGGCGCGGGCCACCGAATAGTGAGCGTGCTCTCCGGTGACAATGACCGCGGCACTATTTCCGACCCCGGTTTCCCAAGCGTCGGGCAACGCCGCCGCCCGTGCCGCCAGCAGAGCGGTAAAAGTCGCCTCGGTGCCCCCCGAGGTGAAAACCCCGCCCGCCGCGGATCCGAAACCTGCCAATCCGGCCATCCACCGCACCAGACTGGTTTCAAGACCCGTGAAGACCGGTGACATCTCTTGTACGGCCAGCGACTGATTCAGGGCCGAGATGATCACTTCCGCCCAGACTGCCGCCGGCAGCGGGGCGGACAACTGATGACCCATGTATCGGGGATGGTAGAGCCAATTGCAATTCGGGACAAAATCGGTTGCCACCTGCCCGAGGACATCTTCGATCGGGCGCCCTTGCTGCGGCGGCGGCGACGCAACCAGACGGGCCAGTTCCTCGGGATCCCGTGGCACAGGCTTGGCGGCAACGCTATCGGCACTGGTCCGGAGGTAGTCAGCCGCCAGTCGAACGTACGGCTCCGCGGCGCACGAATCCATGTCCGCTTCCAGCATGGAAAGAGCTTCGTCAAGAGTCATGGGGCAGTCACCTCACAAACCGCGCGAGCAGTCGAATATACGCAACCTGGTATCCGCAGCTGTTCTCGGTGACCGACCACGAATTCAGCGGCCAGCTCGTGTTGAAATCCTTGTACGATTTTTGCTTCGGCTGTCCCTTCGGAGGATTGATCGGCTCGGAATTGCAGATCGCATTGTTCGCCGTGCTCCCGCAACCGCTCGGGCAGCAACCGTCCCAGTTGTACGACGGGTTCGGGCCACCCGTGAGAAAGCCAGGGGCGGGTCCAAACGTGGACACCCCGACGCGGTCCCAACGAACGCTGCCGTTCGAGAACCATGAATGGTAGAACTCATTGACCGAGCTCTCTGCCCCTGCCCCATACATGTTCGAGAGGTAGACGATCCCGAGCGGGTTGACGCCGTGAATGTAGTGGATGTACCGGGCAGCGGCGCTTTCGGCCTCGGTCGCAAGCTCCGGCGCAACGCCGTAATCCGCGAGATGCGCAAATATCGCTCCCTGCCGGCACTTTATGCCATTGCTGCCCCACGTGTAGTCCTTGATGTGGGCCAGGTAAGGGTCCCTATTGTCTCGAATAGCCGGCAGATTGTCCGAACCGGTGGTCACCGCCTGCCGGTAGACCGAGCGGATGCGATCCACGGAAGCAGCCGTCGCCCCGGGCAACGCCGCATAATAGAGAAGCGTTTCCTGGATGCGCGCCTGGAAGGGGAACACGTAACCCCACGCGATCATGTTCACGTTTTCCCGGTTGGCATCGACGAAATCCCTGTACTCGGACTTCCCTGTCATTTCGAAAAGGTAAACGGCCGCCTCGATCTTCTTGACCAACCGACCGTACCCGTCGGTTTCCTGCTGGCCGGCTCCGAGGCCGGATGTCCCCGACGCACCATCGTTGTTCCTGAAGATCACCGATGGGTTCACAACAGCCCACTGCCAGGCGCGCTCGGCCCGCTGAAGCAGGTCCGAAGCGTAAGCCTGAAACCGACCCCCGGGGAATGCGCCGTAGACCTTTGCTCCGTAAGCGAAAGCGGCTGCCGTCGTCAAGGTAGCCGACGTGTTCGCCAGGCCGTACTCACTCGGTCCCGATGCCGCCGATGGCGGGCTCGCGTGCGAAAGCCCGACGATGCTGAGGACCGACCCGTCTTGGTTCTGCATGCGCACGAGCCAGTCCATGCCCCACTTGGTTTCGTCGAGGATGTCCGGGACCCCGTTTCCGGATTCAGGGATGTTGAAGTCATCGGTGAAGACACTCGCGGTTTCCTCGTACGCACGCAGCAACTCGATCACGTATTCGGCCGTCCAGTTCGTGTACTTGTTGTAGTCCCCCGCGTCGTACCAGCCGCCCGACAGGTCCCGTTCGCTCGTGGCGTCTGCCGGACGGTTATAGACCCGGCAGTTCTTGTCCTGCAGCGGGCCGATGTGGCTTGCGCCGTCCGCCCAGCCGTCCCCGGCGAAGTTCGCCTCCTTCGCGAATCCCGCCCGCTGGTAGAAAAACGTGCGAACGGCGTGGCGGAGGACGTCACGGTAAACCTCGTCCGAAATTCGGAAAACAGCGGAGCGCACGTTCTGCTGGACATCGAGTATGTAATAATCCCCGGACGCCGCGACCCCGGAGAAATCAAACCACCAGGCGCGGTCTCCGGAGGATGCATCTTCCAGTCCGCCGTTCCACGCGGCAGGCGCCCCGGAGAACACCTGCCTGCCGCTGTCCGCATTCACGAGGACGTAGTTGTTTCCCGGCGTGAAACTGTCTGCCGCATCGTATCCGGTCACAGGATCGCGGATCACCGCGATCTTCTGCGCTTCGGGCAGATAACCGAACTGGTCGACGACGATGAACTTCGTGGTCGGAACCGCTAAAGGATCGTAACCCGTTCCGTCGAACGCCGGAACCGCCGACAGCATGCGGAGCGCGTAATCACCAAACAGTTCCTGCGCCACGAGGGGGTTACCCGTCGAGCGGATTCGAACCGAGCCGCCCGCCTGTTCCGCCAGCGTCACCAGTTCAGACACCTGCCTGGCAATCCGCCCACGAGGCGGCAGGTTGAAGGGACTGGATCCCGTCCGGTTCCCCTCCTTGTTGAACACCTCGATCGTCCCGTCGACATTCGACTCTCCGGTCGAGTGAATGGCCAAGCCGGTGAACATTCCGGCACGACCCGGCCCCGGCTTCAGGTAAGCGACATGGGGGAAGACCAGTTCGCCGCTGCTCGGTTGCTGCAAGGGAAGAGCGGCGCAGTAGCCCTTCGGATCGTTGAACCACACCGACCCGATGATGCCGGCACCGGAAGGCGTCACGCGCAGCGAGCCGATCGTCCCGTCCACGAGCTCCAGGAATTGGCTGAGATTCAGGTTGGCGAATCCCCTGGGTGGAATTGCGGTTTCCTTCGGACCCGCCTTCATGTCTCCGTCATCGCCGATCAGCGAGAGCGAAGCGGTCAGCGGCGCCGCGCCCGTATTGAAAAGCCTCACGTTGGTTTCCAGACTGCCGGCCCGCGCCGCCTGCGCGGAATACAGCGGTCCATCGTATCCATTCGCCTCGAAAGCGTTTGAGACGATGTAAGCCACAGTTTCCGTCCCCGCGAAGGTCGACGCCTGGCAGGCGACCAGACCAGCTCCCGGCGAATCCGGATTCACCTCGATCATGACGGCGCCAGTCGAGTCCGCCCCTGGGAGAAACTCGGCGCCAGAGGACTCGAGCATCGCCCGAGCTCCAAGTGTCTTCTGGGTTTCGAGCGCCCTGGTCCCATCCGCCCGGTAGGAGCTAATGCTGAAAGAAAGCGATGAATCTGTCGGATTCACGATCGCGATCCGTGTTTGGACAGCACCCTCGGCGCCATTCGCGGTCCCCGTCCGAGTAAGCACCAGGGGGAGGAAAAGCTGCCTGGCCGGACGCTCAACTGCATTCATCCCGTCCAACCGGTCAAGCGAAGCCGTGAAGTGTTGGTACACGACACGGACGTCCCGGCTGTCCGATAGCACCCGAACCCAGCCGGCGACCGGTTGATCAGCCGGAAGCGAAAATACCTCCGCATGGGTCAGGGCCCGCTGTTCCCCGGGCAACAGCTTTCGATTAGTCGTTGCCGTCGTTTGGTCCCAGACAATCGGTCCCGCGAGCAGGCTGCCGTTTGGCGCGAAGAACTCGAGCGTCAGGGCGGCCGGGCTGCCTCCGAAATTCGAGAAAGCCAACCCGGTCCCTTCGGTGGCGCTTCCAAAAACGAGCGGAATGAAGAACTCCGCCTGTTCTCCCGCACCCAAACCAGTGGACACCGCAAGGAAGACTACTGCCAGTGTGACAACGAAAATACTTTTCATCGGCCGCTATTCTGCCCTCAGCCACTCGTTTCCGCCAAGCATTTCGTCCGCACACGGAGCGAGGGGTGGGTGAATCCATCGGCCGGCGACAAGGGCGCTCAAGTAGGAGTGGACGTTCGCAGTTCGCCTTTTCAGAGCCGCGCACGCGGCGAGGGCGTTGCAAATGTTTACGTGTCTGTCAACAGCCAAACCCCGGGAGGGGGGTTGTAGGTCACACGCCATCAGGTCCTGTCTACAATCATGATCGTCATATCGTCGACCGGCGCGCGCGGCTGGCAAAAAGTGAGCACTTTCGCGTACAGCTCCTCCTGGAACCTGGCGGCCGGCGCCTTATGCTGACTAACGGCCAGGTCGCGCAGCCGCCCGTCTCCAAATTCTTCCTCTCGCTTGTTGGATGCCTCTACGATCCCGTCGGTATAGATGATAAGACGGTCTCCGGCTTGGAGCCTCGCGTGATCGGTGACGAAACAGGCCTTGGACACGAGCCCGAGGACGAGCGAGTTCGAGTCGAGGGTTAGCAGCGTTCCATCTGCCCTGACAACCAGTGCCGGGTTGTGTCCGGCGCTGATGTAATTCAACTCTCCGTTGGCGGTATTGAGCTCGGCGAAGAACAGCGTGACCATCTTGTTTTCGGGAGTGTTGGCAACCAGGTACTGGTTCATCTTCTGAAGCAGGACCTCCCCCCGAAATCCAGCCGAGATGAGCGTTTTAAGGCTCCCCTGAAGCATCGTCTCCAGGAGAGCTGCGGGCATTCCTTTCCCCGACACGTCTGCGACAACGAGACCCAACCGTCCTTCGCCGAGCGGGATGATGTCGTAGTAATCGCCTCCGACGGTATTGGCCGGGCGCATGTGGCAGTGGATCTGTACCCCTCCCTCTGAAAAGCTGGGAGGAGGCACTAGTTGGAATTGAATTGCACGGGCCGCCTCCAGGTCACCTTTCATGTCCGCCCCGATTCGAAAGACTTCGGCGAGCACGATCAGGACCACGCCGGTCAGGATGGTTCGGCCGCTGAGATTCAAAGCGTTTGCGAATCGGAGCCCGCTGACCTGCAATTGCTGGGTGACTTGGAAACTCCACCACGCAGCCACGGCGCCGCCGAGAATTTCGAGCGCGAGAATCAGGAGCCCAATCGTCCTGATCCGCGAGACATTGGCGCGCACAAAGGGGCTGCCCTGCTTAAGCGTCGCGAAAATCCCGCGCAATCGCCTGAGGATCAACAGGGTGACTCCCAAACCAAGGATAATGAGCACCGCTTGCTCGATAGCCGTACCGAGCTTCCCGCCCGGGACCTTGAGGCTTCCTCTCGCATCGATGATTTCAGCCTCCTCGGAACCAAATTCCGCCGAGGAGATGCTGTAAGCGTTCCGGTCCAACTCGAACTTCACCGGTATTTCCGTGGTCACTTTCGTCGTGGTCAGAAAAGGAACGGCGACAAGAAGAGCGATCAGCAGAATGCCGAGAAGGAGGACCAGGTAATACGAGAGGTCGACGAAGAACTTGAGGGTGGCGGCGAGAGACCGCCTGCCGAGGATTCTCATGGTTCATCTCCGGCAGACACAATGCCACCCTGTCCCGGGAATCGCAAGGCCGAAGTCATCTGAGCTATTGTGACGAGAACCGCAGACGATCGCCTCGTTTTGGCATATCTTACGCGAGCCGGGAGGAATCCAATGAAGACCTTCGTCCGACTCCTTGTCGTCATCCTTCTGTTCGTCGTATCGCCTGCGATCGCCGCCCAAGGTGTTCAGAATCCAGCCTATCCGGCTGACATAAAGGCGATCATGGAAAAGCTCAGCCGGGGCCAGGAGCTGACCGATGCCGAGCAGGAAAGGCTCGACAAGTGGTCTGAATCCATGGAGAAGGCGTTCGAGGAGTTGGAAAAGGACTCACCCAAGGATGGTCCGGACAGTGATTCCGGCATCGGCGGAGAGACCGTCGAGTGTCCAAAACCCAAAATGGTCAAAGGGCTCCCGACTCAAGCCCCGGCATTCGTCGCTTACGTGGCCCTGGTCAAGAATCTGGCAACGAAGTACGGAGCCAAGGCCGGCGAAGCGAAAACAGGACTGGACAAAGGCCTCCAGGCCGCCCCGAAGGTGAAGGGCGGTGATATCGGAGCGGTTCTGGTTGCCGCGCAGGCCGGCTCCGCCGCAGCATACGTAACCGCCCAGGCAATCGTCAAAGACCCCCTGAACTTCATGGCCGCTAACAATCTGGGAGTCATTCTGAAGGGAATGGAGGACTACTCGAACGCCCTCTCAGTCCTGTTTTACGCAGACAAGATGCGGCCCAACGTCCCGCTCGTGCAGGTGAACATCGGCTGGGTGTACTTCGAGATTGGAGACAAGGCGAACGCCAAAAAGTACTTTCAGAAGGCTGTCCAGCTGTCCCCCGATTTATCCGGCGCGCACAACGGTCTGGGACTTCTGGCCGAGTGCGAAGGCAATCACGCGGAAGCACTCGCTCATTTCCGGCAAGCCTTCAAAACCGGCTTTTCGGCAGTAGGAGCCGTTGCATACAGGGCGGCCCGACAGGGAGCCCAAAAAGCCGACAGCAACACGAAGTCAGAGCCGCTCTCCGAAGAAAAGGACAGCGGGGGCAATTTCAAGCTGCCGGAGCCGCCCATAACCGAAAAGCTCACGCAGACACAGAATGCCAAACCGGCAATCGAACAGATGATCAGCAGCGTCGACCAGCGCTTCCAGGGAGTTCAGCAGCAGCTGATCCAGGTCAGCGCAACGCTTCGCCGCCAAAACGAACGCGCCAGCCAAGACCCCAACGCCATTGTGCTTAACCGCACCTTCGACAAGCAGATCTTTCTCTTTCAGGACATCGCCGACGTCCTCCTCGGAGAAAACAGCCAGCTGGGACAAGCGCTCAAAACGACCCGCAAGGAGATGGAGGCGTCTTCCCAGGCAGCCGCCGACAAGGTGCCCGAGTTCATGCAGTCGCTAGAGACGCTGCAGCGGAATCTAAAACGCCTGGAACAGCTCTTTAGCGAAATGACTGCGTGCGGGGACAACGATGTGTGTCGCAAGGCGGTTGAGCAGAAGATCGATGCGCTTAAGTACGAGATGGACCAGGAGGCGTACAGAACTTGCCTTAAGAACAAGGACATGCTCGAGTCCATCTACACGCACCAGTACAAAGGCTGGAAGGCATACCACGATCAGCTCGCCCGGGCGCTCGAGGACTACGTTTACTTCACCACGCCTGTCATAGCCGACGTCTGGGCGCCGACCTTGAACGAGTACATGAACCTGTTCCGGGAGGGAATGATCCTCAATCACGAAAAGATATCGCTCGGAATGGGCTCGAATCTGCCGGATATCGTCCAAAACATCGCCTCCCTGGATTGCAAGCCGCCCGGGCCCCCTGAGCCGGCTCCTTCCGACCCGGGCGAGGGCGTCAAGAAGAAGGAGCCTGCGCCCTGTCCTTTTGAGAAACCCTTCACGCTCAAACTGATAGTCGTCAGCATGGAGCTGGACTGCACCTATGTGAAGATCGAAGGCGGGGAGGGACTGGTCGCTTCCTACAAGCGTGACTTCAACAGGCACGAAAGCACGATCGGAATTGGCGTAGGCGCGGGAATCGACTCGGAGCTGGGCGGGGTCGGCGGCAAGATGATGATTGAGATTACAGGCAGCGGCAACACCGTGAGTGACGTGGCGTTCAAGAGCTCGGTCTCGGGCAAACTTGGCGGCGACTGGACCGGGGCCTCGATGGAAGCCGAGTTGGGTGGCCAGATCTCGCTTGAAAGCGGCCCGTCGGTTACCCTCGGAACGTCAGCCGGCTTTGGCGCAGGCGGATTCGGCGCCGGCGTCCCCGGAAGCTAGCCGGAGCGAGTTTCGTCGACGCGGTGTGTCGTCTAAACACTTAACTACCCGTCATACCACTGGCTGCCAACAAGCTGGAATCGGAACGGAAAACTGATCGTTCGTAGTTCCGCCTTCAGGCGTGCTTTTCTGAACAGCAGGCAATAACCAGAGTCCGGCGCCACCGGGCGCCCAGCCCCCTTACTTGTTCTCCCCACGGCCGGTAGTTATATTGTTATTAAACACGGTTGCTTGCCCGAAAGGTCAAGCAACTCCTGTTGCGTACCCAAGGGGCTCAGTTACCTGTCAATCGGTGCAGTCGAAGCGGTCCTCACACCTCGCGTCTGGTTACGCTCGGGGGTTCCACTATGAGAACAGAAAGAACGGCTTTGCTTGCCCTGTCGCTCGGGGCAGTTCTCCTCTCTGTCACATGGCTGATGCACTCGAGCGAGAACGGCACCCTGGAGGACGGCCCGGACAGACTGGCCAGGCTCGGTGGGGCCATCGGCCCCGTGTCCTCCCATGCGACGAGAGGTCGAACGACGGAGGTTGCGGGCGAGACGCTGGACATTCCCGCGCTTAAACAGGCTCTGCAAAGAAAGCCGAACCATAGCCCGATCCTGATCCGTCTCGCTGTTCTTGCCGCATCACAAGGCCGAAGCCAGGAAGCGGTGACTTACCTGAAGCAGGCAGTGAGTCAAGAGCCCGCGAATCTTGACGCGCGCCTTGAGCTGGGACGGATCCTGTTCGATTCAGGCGACGTTCAAGGCGCCATCCGACAGACGCGGGACATCCTCGAAAAGCAGCCGGAGCACCCGGCCGCTCTATACAACCTCGGAGCTATATATGGCAATTTGGGAGACCTCCCAACGGCCGAGAAATACTGGCGGGCAGTCCTTGCGGTGAGTCCCGAATCGGAAAGCGCCAGCCTCGCTCGCCGATCGCTCGCCGAGGTAGCCCAAGTCCCTTCCGGCGGGGGTCCGTGATGTACCGTCATGACCCTCAAGACCGCGTGGCGCCGGTTCGATGGATAGTCTGGGTGCTCGTGATTACCGCTCTGGCACAAGGCCGGCTGTCCGGCCAGATCTCGCCCGGCCCGCTTTCGAAGGCTCACAGCAGCCTGTCAGGAGTGACCCATTGCCTCGACTGTCACAAGATCGGGCAGGCGGCGCCCGAGTTCAAGTGCATGGGGTGCCACGATGACATCAGGCAGCGCGCGGTCGCGAGACGCGGCTTCCACGGAGCCGTGTTCCGGCAGAACGAGCTGACGGACCGCGTCTGCGTGGCCTGCCATGTCGAGCATAACGGGGAGAACTTCAGCCTGATCATCTGGGATGGACCGATGGAGAAGTTCGATCACCGGTTCACGGGATACTGGCTGGAAGGACGCCACGCGAAGGTCGCCTGCCGCCAATGTCACCAGCCGGCCCGAATTTCGAAGGATCAGGCAAAGGGCATCTCGTCAAGTTTGGACAGGACGTTCCTCGGGCTGAACTCGCGCGATTGTCTTTCCTGTCACACAGACGCGCATCGCGGCCAGCTATCGAAAGACTGCCGAGGATGCCACAATTTCACCGGCTGGAAAAACACCCCCCTTTTCAGTCACCAGGTCACCGCGTTTCCCCTGACCGGACGACACGAGAACGTCACCTGCGAGAAATGTCACCGGACGATCGAGGATTCAGCGGGTCGGCATGTCCAGTTCAAGGGCCTTGCATACCAGGACTGTACACCCTGTCATCGCGACCCGCACGGTGGGGCATTTGATACCGGCTGCAAGTCGTGTCACTCGGTCGCCGGCTGGCGGGCTGTGCAACCGGCCGTGCGCTTCGACCACGACAAGACAAGGTTCCCATTGCGCGGCCGCCATACCGGGCTGGCTTGCGCATCCTGCCACAAAGGAAGTGATTTCAAGCAGCCGGTGGCACATGCTTTGTGCACCGATTGTCACTATAAGGACCCTCACAGCGGGCAGTTCTTAACAGCAAACCGGATGACCGACTGCTCGAAATGCCACACGGTCGAGGCGTTCAAGCCGTCTTCGTTCGACGCGGCAAAGCACGCAGCCACCAAGTTCCCCCTCACCGGTAAGCACGAAATCGTCGCCTGCGCGAAGTGCCATGAGCCGCGCGGTTCCGAAACGCGCTATCGGATCGACGGGAAACGATGCACCAACTGCCACACCGACGCCCACCAGGGCCAGTTTGCGCGCGATTACGCGAACCGTTGTGAGGAGTGCCATTCGGTCGCAGGCTTCCTCCCCACGATCTTTCTCCTGACCAAACACCGCTCGACACGTTTCCCGCTCCACGGAGCGCACGCGGCAGTGCTCTGCTCGGATTGTCACGGCCGGGATCGCACCTTCAACAGAGACGAGATTCAGGCGGTTGGCTCGCAGTTCCACTTCAGGGACTTGTCCTGCTCCGCCTGCCACCAGGACCCTCATAACGGACAATTCAATGCTCGAATGGCCGCCCTGGGAAAAGACGGGCAGCCGCTGTCCTGCGCGGCTTGCCATTCGGTCCAGGGCTGGAAGAATATCCCGGGCTTCGACCATTCATCGACTGGTTTCCGCCTGGAAGGCGCCCATAAAGGAGCGAGCTGCGCGGCCTGCCATCTGCCCGGGAGAAGAGGCTCCAAGCTGAAGGACGCAGCGTTTCGAGACACGCCTCGGCAATGTTCCGGGTGTCACGAGGATGCCCATGGAGGCCAGTTCGTGAACCAGAGACGGCCGGGAGACTGCGGTGTCTGCCACAACGTCTTCTGGTGGCGACCGTCCCTCTTTGACCACTCGGCGCACTCAGATTACAGGTTGGACGGATCTCACGAGCGAGTGCCCTGCCACCTCTGTCACAACCAGACTCGGCGGGTCGACGGACGTCTTGTGCGGATTTACAAACCCACACCCCGCGACTGCAGCGACTGCCACGGAGCGACGATATGAGAGTGGTCGACATCAGCAGACAATCGCAGTCAGGCTTGCGCGCCGTCATTTTCCGAGCGGCGCACCCAGCGTGGGCGCGGGGTACGTCCCTAATGACCCCAACGGGGTCACGTAGCAAAGCCCGGGGTTGCCCGCGTCTTGTACGGGCTACCCCGGGAGTCGGTGTGGGGGGGCGGTCAACCCTGAAGGGGTTGCGTACCGAGCTGGGTACGCAACCCCCTCAGGGTTGGCATTTTAACCCCTTCTTCCCCGGGGTAGCCCGCACAAGACGCGGGCAACCCCGGGCTTTGCTACGTTACGCCTTCGGCGTACAAGTCCTTTGCTGTTACTGCAGCCGGACACGTTCCACAAACTTATTCAACACCCTCGCAGTGATGCTCCTTTGCATCCTGATCCCGAGTTCGGTTTTCTCGCAAGACACTTCACTCCGCGGGCGTACCAGGAATCCTCATGGGCCAACGGAACTGGCCTGCAACGTCTGCCACACCTCACTCAACTGGACACCGTTGCGCCGATCACTCGATTTTGACCACGACCACACCGCCTATCCGCTGCGGGGGCTCCACGAGGGTGTTGATTGTCGTAAATGTCATGTCTCGCTTGTTTTCAAGGAGGTCAGCCGAGAATGCTCGGACTGTCATGCAGACCTCCACCGAGCGCAGTTTGGACCCCGCTGCCCGGATTGCCACTCGGTGTTCGGCTGGCGGAACTCCGCTCAGACATCCTGGGATCACAACAACCGGTTTCCGCTCATCCAGGGGCATGCCGGTGTGGATTGCGAGAGCTGTCACAAAGGCGGGCCGACTCAGCAATTCGTAGGCCTGAGCATTGAATGCGTATCGTGTCACCTTGCGGATTTCAGGTCGACGACTGTCATCAATCACGAAGCCATTCGGGCTCCGAGCAACTGCCGGCTCTGTCACAGCATGGTCAGCTGGTCGGGTGCGCATTTTGACCACTCGGTGACAGGATTCCCCCTGACTGGCACTCACGCAACACTGGAGTGCATGAATTGCCACTCGGGCAGCGGCTTCGGGCGCGTGACGTCCGAGTGCGCATCTTGTCACCTGAAGGACTTCCAGGCGACAACCCAACCCAATCACGTTTCGGCTGGTTTCAGCACCAACTGCACCACCTGCCACACGACAACGGGCTGGACCCCTGTCCACTTTGACCATTCGCAGACCGGGTTTCCCTTGACTGGCGTTCATCTGACGCTGGACTGCTCCGGGTGTCACACCGCCAGCTACGCGGGGACTTCGAAGTTGTGCGAAAGCTGTCACTTGACTGATTACAACTCCGCGCAAAACCCCAACCACGTGTCTGCCGGTTTCCCGCACGATTGCTCCCTCTGCCATTCCACCTCGGGATGGCAAGGTGCGAGCTTCGATCATTCCCGCAGCCGGTTCCCTCTCACCGGGGCACATACTGCCGTCGATTGTGCAACCTGCCATGTGAACAATAAGTGGACCGGACTGGACATGAGCTGCGTTGCCTGTCACCGCGCGCAGTACGACGCAACTACCGATCCAAATCACCGGACAGCCGCGTTTCCGGTCGAGTGCCAGGTGTGCCACCAGACGAGCGGCTGGAGGCCCGCTTCGTTCAATCACTCGCTGACAACCTTCCCATTGACCGGCGCCCACGTCACCGTGGCCTGCACGAGCTGCCACGTTGGCGGGCTGTACAAGGGAACTCCTCAAGACTGCTATTCGTGTCACCAGACCGAATACCGCGCTGTGACGGACCCGAACCACGTCGCCGCCGGATTCCCGCGGGAATGCGGCACGTGCCACAGCACGTCCACGTGGTCCGGTGCCACTTTTACACACAAGTTTCCCATCTACAGCGGGGCGCACCGGGGCAAGTGGAACGCCTGTCTCGACTGTCACAACAACGCGTCGAGCTATGCCGTGTTCACCTGCCTGAACTGCCATGAGCACGACCGCGCACGCATGGACGACGAGCACAAGGAAATCCGCGACTACGTTTACAACAGCTCCAACTGCTATTCGTGCCATCCGCAAGGGAGGGAGTGACGTGAAAACTCGCTGCGGGCAGAGAGTCATACAAGAGCGCCCGGGTCTTGCCACAGTCCTGCTCGCGATGATCTGGTGCCTGACCCTGAGTGGAGTTGCACTCGCTCAGGAGCCTGCCGCGACGGCTTTTCCGACCTCCTACACGGTAAAGTACCTGGTGCCTGACGCGGTATACCTGGACGGCGGGACAACTTCCGGGCTCTCGGTCGGGATGAAGCTGAGCGTCCAGCGTAAAGACGCTGCCGGACCAAACAGGCTGTTCGTGGCCGAGCTCGAGGTGGTCGCTGTTACGTCGATTTCGGCGGTTTGTTCCGTGACCCGCAAAGAGAAGGACCTGGTGCAAGGGGACACGGCATACTTGTCAGCCAGCGACATCGAGGCTCGCGATCTCGAGGTTTCTGATGAGTCGACCCAGTATCTGATGGTTGCCAGCTTCTCGGAGGGGGACCCCATTGACGAGGAGCTGAGAGAGTATGTTCCGCGACCGCCGCTCCCGGAAATCAACCGCGTTCGAGGACGGATCGGAGTGGACTACGGAGGCCTCGCGGGACTTCACTCCGGGGGCGGCTCATCCCGCGTAGGCCTGCTCCTTCGAGCCGACGTCACGAGGATCGGGGGGACCCACTGGCGATTCAACGGCTATCACAGGGGCAGGCTCGATTCACGTCGAAGCCGGCGGAACGAAACCCTGACCGACGTTCTGAACCGCACTTACCAGCTCAGTTTTTCTTACGACAACCCGGAAAGCCCCTGGGTCCTGGGTTTGGGACGATTGCACGTCCCGTGGGCGAGCAGCCTCAACGTCGTCGACGGCGGATTCGCGGGCAGGCGGTTTGGCCGTGGCATGACCGTCGGTCTTTTCGGTGGGTCTTCTCCTGATCCGACTTCCTGGCGATACGCGCCGGATCGCCAACTCAGCGGCGCATTCTTCAATCTCGAGCGCGGCAGCTTCCAGTCCGTACGACACAGCAGCACTGTTGGGGTTGCCCTGGACTACCGCAACTGGAACCCGGACCGACGGTTTGGATTCTTGGAAAACAGCGTTTTCTATAAGCACTTTGCCTCGGTCTATCACAGCCTCGAGGTGGACAAACTGCGCCGGGACGGCGAGCAGACCGGTGGTGTGGTCCCAAGCAGGAGCTTTCTGACCGTTCGTATGCAGCCCAGTTCGCGCGTCTCATTTGATATCAGCCACAATTACTTCCGGGAGGTCCCGACATTCGATTCCCGGCTGGTCGGCACCGGGCTGGTCGACAAGCTCTTGTTTCAGGGCGTTAGCGGCGGGGTCCGTCTGCAACTGCCTCGACGGGTCTCACCTTACGTAAGTGTGGGCAGGAGCAGTAGAAACGACGACGGAAGCGACTCATGGAACGTCATGTATGGGGTCTTTCTCGGGGAGGTCTGGAAGGGTCTTCGGTTGGACGCCCGCCGCTCGCGCTTTGATTCCGCCTTCGGAGAAGGCACCTACACAGCTTTAGACGTGACCCGTGAACTGAATGAAAGGATACGGATTGATTTGCAGGGCGGCTTGCAGAGAGTCCACTCCGCCGGAGGAGTATCGAACCGCGCGCGCTGGATGACCCTCTACGTCGACTGGCTCTTGACCGAGTACTTCATTGGGGCAGGGCTGACCTTCTACCGGGGCAACGGCCAGGATTACAACCAGTGGGCGCTAAGTGGAGGGTACAGATTTTGAGCGCGGGCGTCACCGAGCCGAACAGGCAGAGTCGGAATGTCCGACTCCCAAGTCGGACATTCCGATCGACCTCCGGAGCTCGATCCAGCCGTTGCCGGGCGGCACGCTCCGTACAGGGATGACCACGCCACTGTTGGTGAGAACATGACAAGAGTAACCAGGGCACTGGCCTTGATCGCCGTTCTTCCGCTGATTACCGGCGGCGTTCGCGCCGAGGATTCCAATCTCCAGGCTCTCCTCGACCGCACAGCGGAATGGGCGGAGGCATTCTGGCAGGATCTGGGCTCGGTTTCATGCGTCGAGACGATGGAGCAGTCAAAAATAGGCGACAAGGGGAAGATCCTCTCCCAGCAGTCGTCCGTTTACGACTACGTGATCGTCTCCGCGGGAAAGCCCGGGAGGCCGATGATCGAAGAATCGCGACTGCTCCAGAAGGCAACCGGAAAGTCCCGCCCCATGGCTTTCCTGGTCACAAGTGGCTTCTCGGTTCTGTCCCTGGTTTTTCATCCTTACTACCAGGGCAGCTTTCAATTCTCGCTGGCCGGCGAGGACACGATTGACGGCCGCCAAGCGTCGAAGATCGGTTTTTCGCAGATCCCCGGAACCCGGCCGATGACCGCCCTGCGCGTGCGAGGTCGCCTCTATCCGCTGCACATCAAGGGCCAGGCGTGGGTGGACGCCGGAAACGGCGCCATCCTCAAGATCCAATCAAGTTTACTCGAGCCAAAGCTAGAGCTCGGACTCGTTGCGCTCAACAGTTCGGTCGCCTACGCGCCGGTCAGATTCAAACCCTCCTCGAAGTCGTGTTGGGTTCCCGTTGAGGCGGCGGTCGAGGCGAGGACCCAAAGGCAACACTGGCGGAACGTTCATCAATTTGCCGCCCACAAGTATTTCACCGTGACCTCCGAATCGAGCGTGTTGCCATGATCGAGAGCGCCCGGGTTAGCCCGCCGAGAACCGCAAAACCCGCAGCTGTCGGCACAAAGCGGCACCCGCTTCTGATCCCCTGCATCTGCCTTGCGGCAGCGCTGGTCCTGGCCCTGGCCTTCTACGGCTGGGACTACTACGTGCTTGATCAGGCTCAACGGCCGTTCTCCCCGAAGCATCGCCTGCTGCGGCCCACCGGCGAGATCGGCTTGCGGCTGGGAATGTTCGGTTTTGCGCTCTTCTGCCTGGTTTACCTGTACCCGCTTCGAAAGCGATGGCGCTGGCTCAGCAGGAAAGGCAAGACTCGAGTCTGGCTCGATTATCACGTTCTTCTCGGGTTGACCGCGCCATTCATCATCTCCTTCCATTCTTCTTTCAAGCTCAATGGTTTTGCGGGGATGGCGTACTGGATCATGGTGGGACTCGTGATCAGCGGGATTATCGGGCGATACTTCTACGCCCAGGTGCCGCGAACGCTTGAGGCCGCGGAAGTCTCTCTGCGTGAGCTCACGGCAATCGGCGACAGCTTCCAGCAGCAACTGCGAGACTCGGGCCTTGTCCGCTCGTCGGAGGCACTCTCGATTTTCCACCTCCCTTCCCCCGAGCAGGTCGAACGGATGTCCATGATCGTGGCGCTCGCTCAAATGGTTAAGCTTGATCTTGTGAGACCGATTCAGGCCTGGCGTCTGCGAAGAATGCTCCGTCACCGTGAAGATCCAGTCGAGCTCGACAAAATCGTAAGAATTGCGCGGCAGCAGGCGGCCATATCCAAGAAGATCCTGTTCCTGAACCGCGCTCAACGGGTCTTCCATCTTTGGCACGTGGTTCACCGGCCGTTCAGTTATACTTTTGCGATTCTGGTCCTGATCCACGTAACGGTTGCCTTCTTGTTCGGATTCTATTGAGGACGGAGGATTAATTTGGAGACCTTCGTTGCGTTCCTGTTCGCGGTGCTTCTGACGTTCTTCTTCGTCCGTCGCTACCTCAAGCGGCTCGCGGCGGGATCCGAGAAATCCGTGAGCGCCTCCAGGCCGGCGACACCCGCCGCTTTGCAGTGTCCCCGCTGCTCGAAGAGCGTCCCCTCCGATGCAGCCTTCTGCAGCTATTGCGGAACGGCCCTGGCCATGTGGAGGATACAGCGTGCCGAAATTCGCGAGACACCCGTGCCGTTGCCGGTGAATCAACCGAGGCCGGTCATCAACACGTCCATCTGCATCGGTTGCGGGAACTGCGTCAGGGCGTGCGACGTTGAAGGGACACTGGAAGTGATCAACGGCAAAAGCATTTTGAAGAACCCGGACCGTTGCCTGGGACATGCGCTTTGCGCCGATGCGTGCCCGACCGGGGCGCTTTCCCTCGCGTATGGCGATGCGCTTCAGACGATTCGTGTCCCGCATCTCGACTCTAACTTCCAGAGCAATGTCCCCGGGCTTTTGATCGCCGGCGAGCTCGGAGGTAACGGCCTCATCCGCACGTCGATCAACGAAGGCAAGCTTGCGATGGATCACGTGATCAGCTGCCTGAAACAAAGACCGCCGCAGGGGCCCGACGACTTACTGGACGTCCTGATCGTCGGCGCCGGACCAGCGGGGCTGAGTGCTTCGCTGACGGCGCACCAGCATGAGCTCCGTTACCTGGCACTCGAGCAGGGTGAAATCGCCTCCACCATAAGGCACTACCCGAGGCACAAGCTGGTCATGGCCGAACCGGTCAATATCCCCCTCTATGGAAACCTGTATATCGGCGACGGCTCAAAAGACGCGCTGCTGGCTGTTTGGGAGACCATCATCAAGAGCACCGGGCTTCGCATCCGAACCCACGAGCGGGTGGAATCGGTCCGTACGGAAGGCGAGACCTTCCTGATCGGGAGCAGCCTGGGGGAGTACCGCGCCCGAATGGTTGTGCTGGCGATGGGCAAGCAGGGTGTGCCGCGGAAGCTGGGGGTTCCGGGGGAGGAGAGCACCAAGGTGTTCTACCGGCTCATCGAGGCGGAAGGCTACTCGAATCGGGATTTGCTGGTAGTAGGCGGGGGCGACTCGGCCCTGGAGGCAGCGGTCGGTCTCAGCCGCATCAACGATAATCGAGTCACGCTGTCATATCGAGGAACGAGCTTCAAACGGGCACGGGATCGAAATCGCGAGAAGCTCGAAGCGCAGCAGGCCGCCGGCAAGGTGCAGGTGATGCTCGAGTCCGAGGTCGTCGAAATCGGTCCCAACGCCGTGAGACTGACCTCCGCAGGAAAGAACATCGAGATTCGAAACGACTTCGTTTTCGTCATGATCGGTGGAGAATCGCCCGAGGACTTCCTTCGTCGAAGCGGTGTCGAAATCGTCGAGAAAGTAGTGAGCGCCGCGAATCCCGACTTCGCGGCGTGAGAATGCGCGGTACCATTGCCGGGGAAATCGAGGAGGTTCTCGGCCCCCAGGTGTTCCGTATCGGCGGGGATTCTTGTCGCGAGCTCTGTCCTCGTGACTCCTCGGCGTCCAGGTGGAAGGCCAGACAATACGCTCATACCGAACGATTCGAGCGGCCCGGACGTCAGCTACTGAAGACAGGGGTGACGGCGAAGCAACGAGCCGGGTCACTCACCGAGGCGGAACTTAACCTCGACACCGATTATGATTTCCGACGGGTTCCCGTCGACTTTGGGTCGGTCGAACCGCCAGCGCCGGACGATCTCAGCCGTAGGACCAGCCAGTCTCGGGTCGCCGGAGAGGGCCCGCACTTCCTTTACACTGCCGTCCTCCGCAAGCCGTACTTCCAAGCCGATGCGTCCCTCGACTTTCGCCTGTTTGGC
>CAYQYP010000492.1:0-36465 GCA_964421755.1 uncultured Acidobacteriota bacterium | reverse complement strand
CGCGGCATTCTCGCCATCGAGCGCTCCTTGCGAAGGCCGATTGATCAACCTTCACATAGCTACTAACGCTCGAGCCGCACAAAATACGAACTTTTCTGCAGGAAAAGTCGAAAAAAGAACTCCGTCCCCTGTTCCCCCCTGTTCCCCCCTCATTGACCGGTCGCTCAGCCGCTTCGCGGCTTGGTCGCTCCCGGCTCCGTGGGTGCGCGGGGCATGGATCTCGCTAAGCTAAGCGCTTTCCCGAAATCGCGAAAATCCGGTCGCAAGGCGTCTCCAAAACCACCAGATTCGACTTAAGCACTATCGCTGCAACAATAATGTCGGTCCGACCCAACATGTCCTCAAATGTCCTGTGGTAGGACCCTTGAGATCAATGTCTTCGTGTACGACGTCTCTCAGTAGAAGCAGAATATCCTCGTCGACTTTTCCCGTGAAAAGTCGAAAAAAGAACTCCGTCCCCTCTTCGCCCCCCTTCTTCCGCCCCCAGGCTTGACCGGATCGTGTGCTCCTGAGTCTGCTGGGTTATCAAATCGAAGGGAACCTCTTCTTCTCCTGTGCCGTATATACGGTCCAGACGGTTTTTGCGGGCCTCGGCGCGGCCGAAGGCCGGCTCTTAGTGTCGTGAGTGACGAGGAAGACTGCCGTCGTCAGAATCGGGAACAGCCGGAGAAAGTGACCGCTATGAAAGTGATTCAGGCATGCTGCGTGACGGTTTTGCTGGTGAGTTTTGCACTGGCCGCTGATCTGACCGGACACTGGTCGGGCCAGATTGAGGTGACTGCACCGGATGGAAACGTGCACACCCAGTCTGCATTCCTCGACCTGAAACAGGAAGCGAATAAGATCACGGGCTCAGGAGGAAGCGCGGAGGGCGCCGGTCTGCCCCTTGAAAACGTCGAGTTTGACGGGAGCAAGCTCAGCTTCAGCGTGTCCGCGCCCGATGGACGCACATACAAATCGACGCTTGCCTTGGTCGCGGCCGATTCCCTGGAAGGAAAGCTGGATTTCACCCTCGAGGATGGAACGGCAATCACCGGCAAGCTAACTCTCAAAAGAGAGCCCCCGAAGTAGCTTGCCGGCCCGTTTGCCTGGGGCCTGGTCAAGGGTCTGCTCATCGTCGGTGGGCAGCCCCGCGCCAGAGCGCAGAATCGAGAGCAGTTTTGGACGGGCTCACGCCCGTTCTTCTCCACTGGCATTTCTTTCCTGGGACATTTGGGTCGGACCGAAATTATTGCTGCAATCAGGCAGTTTAAGTCAAATTTCAGTATCGCAGAGAAGCCTTGCGACGTGATTTCGTGAAAGCGTTTAACCAAGCTAAACGCAATCGCGAAAATCGAAAGCGTTTAGCTTAGAAAATCCAAGGCCCCGCGCACCCACGGAGGCGTGCGCGGCCAGTTCGGCACCCACAGGGCCGGGAGCGACCAAGCCGCTAAGCGGCTGAGCGACCGGTCCCTGGGGCTCCCGGCGACCACCTCGGCGTTCTCCACCTTATCGCAGGCGCCTCATTGACCGGTCCCTCAGCCGCTTCGCGGCTTGGTCGCTCCCGGCTCTGTGGCTGCGCGGGGTTTGCATCTCGCCAAGCTAAACGCTTTCCGAAAATCCGGTCGTACGGCGTCTCCAAAACCGCCTGGTTCGACTTAAGCACTGTCGCTGCAACAATAATCTCGGTCCGACCCAAATCCAAATCCGCCACGACCCAAATCCAAATCCGCCACGACCCAAATCCGCCAAATCCGCATGGACGCCATGAAGAAAGGACGGTAGCCCGACGGTAACTGCTTAGCGTCAGACCGTTAAGCTTAAGAAGTAGTCGCGTGACAATAGCCCGCTACTTTAATCTCGAATTGCCTTCACCGGCCGACACTATCACTTTTCCGCGCTTCCCGATTACCCTGATCAGGAGTTTGTCGGATGTCATGATGACCAGATTTCTCTGCTCTGAACCGTCCCCGAAAAGTTCGTCGCCCGCAAGACGAAATTCAACAAACAGTGGCAAGGACACCTCTTTGAATGTCTCATTGACGAGGCTCCAAGAGCCCGCGGCCATTTTTACAGCTTCGGGGAACGATGTGACTGGGTCCTTACCTTCAATCGCTGCAGTTCCGTCCGGGTGAAAGGTCTCCAAGTCGGTCAGCTCAAACTCGCCGTTGGCTGCCACGTGGAGGCTTCCTTTGACATCATATTCCAGCCCGGCCAACCGAAAGACAGTCGAGTATGCAATCGCCCTGTACTCGACTATTGTCACCAGCCCGTTAGAACACTGGGCCACTGCGTTGAGAGAGAGAAGAAAAGCCACAAGGGGCATTTGGAGATGCACTAGTTTCCACATTTCGAGTCACCCTCCTTCCCCAGATCTTTCGACGCGTCCTCCCGTCGGGGACATTTGGGTCGAACGGAAATTATTGCTGCAATCAGGCGGTTTAAGTCAAATCTCAGTATCGTAGAGAAGCCTTGCGACCTGATTTCGTCTGGCCGACCGGTTGTGGCACTCTCAAAAGGGGTGACCGACGGAGCGCACACCCGTTACGGCTACAACCACTGTTTCTGCCCGGCAAAATCGGCAATAATCCGAAGGAAGGAGGCTTGATGGACGTCACCATCGACCTGTTCGCCTGCCCGGGAAAGACGGCAGTTCTCGCGTTCCTGCTCCTTTTGGTTTCCGTGCCGCTCGCGTTTGCTCAGGATCTCGACATCTTGATCCAGGGCGGACACGTCATCGACCCGAAAAACGGCTTGAACGCCGTTCTTGACGTGGGAATCGCGGGTGGGAAGATCGCGGCCGTTCGGCCGAATATCTCTCCGGCATCGGCGAAACAGGTCATTCCAGCGCAGGGTCTTTACGTGGTGCCGGGGCTGGTGGATATCCACGTCCACGTCTTTCACGGTACGGATCCGGACGCCGCATACAGCAACGGACCGAATGCTCTTCCTCCCGACGGGTTCACGTTCCGCTCCGGTGTGACCACGGTTGTGGACACGGGTGGCGCCGGGTGGAGGAATTTCCCACAATTCAAGAAGCAGGTGATCGACGTCAGCCGAACCCGGGTGCTCGCGTTTCTAAACATCGTCGGGTCAGGGATGAGAGGAGATCCTTTCGAGCAAGATCTGGGCGACATGAATGCCCGGATGACGGCAATGCGCGTCAAGGAGAACCCGGGCGTCCTGGTGGGGATCAAGGTGGCCCACTATTCAGGGCCTGAATGGGACCCGGTCGAACGTGCCGTGGAAGCTGGGCGGCTGGCTGGAGCCCCCGTCATGGTCGATTTTGGAGGCCATCAACCCGAGCTTTCGCTGGAGGAGTTGCTTCTTAAACACCTGAGGCCTGGGGATGTGTTCACCCACCTTTACGCAGCTGTTACCGGCCGTATTCCGATCGTCGACGAGCACGGGCAGTTGCGGCCATACGTCACCCAAGCCCGGACGCGCGGCATCGTGTTCGACTTGGGTCACGGTGGAGGCAGCTTCTTCTATTCCCAGGCAGTTCCCGCTACCCGGCAGGCCTTTTTCCCTGACACCGTGAGCACTGATTTGCACAGGAGCAGCATGAACGCGGGGATGAAGGATATGGCGAACGTAATGTCCAAGCTGCTGAACCTGGGTATGCCGCTCGAGAAGCTTATCGCGGCGTCAACCTGGAAGCCCGCCCAGGTCGTCGGGCGGTTGGATCTCGGGCATCTGTCGGCCGACGCAGTCGCCGACGTAGCGGTCTTGCGGCTGCGCGAGGGCGATTTCGGGTTTGTCGACGTTAAAGGCAAGAGAATGGCTGGAAAACAGAAGCTCGAGGCCGAGGTGACCTTGCGGGAAGGAGTAGTCGTCTGGGATTTGAACGGAATTGCGGCCGGGGAGTGAACAAGGGCTGGAAACCCAGCCCGCAACGAGGCTGTTGAAAAAGTGTCAGGAGTTTCGGGGACACAAAACTTAATTCCTGTACAAGTGCTGACCCGCGTGCGGTAAGTGCACGGGAATTAAGTATTATGTCCCCGAAACTGCGCGCGGTAAGTACATGGGGATTAAAGTATTATGTCCCCCGAAACTGCCCGAAACTAACAGGAGGGGAAATGCAGGAGAACAAGCAGACACGACGTGGAATGGTCATGACGGTGGTGGCCGGCGGGGCGGCGGCGGTGGCAGGAACTGCAGTCACCGCGAGAGCGCAAGGGGCTGGAGGCGCGACAAAGAAGGTTCACTATCGGGGCGCAAAGCCGACGGGAACCCCGATCTTCTCCGGCGCAGTCTCTTTTGGGAACCTGGTGTTCGTGGCTGGCAAGGGAGCGCACTTTGAGGGGGACATCCGTGCCCACACCAAACACGTGCTCGATGAAATCGAGGCGGAGCTGAAGAATGCCGGGTCCTCACTGGAGAAGGTCCTGAAAGTGAACGTCTATCTGAACGACCTGAAGGACTACGACGCCATGAACGAGGTTTACCGTGGACGGTTCGGTGCCGAACCGCCCGTCAGAACGACCGTTGCCCCGGCAGGTGGCATTCCCGGCAAATCGCTCGTAGAGATCGACTGCATTGCTTACATTTAGTCCGATGGAGGTGGTATGCGGGGGAGCAAACGCGGAAGCGGGAAGGAAGGGATGGGCCGCCGGGAACTCCTGAAATCGAGCGGCCTGCTTGCAGCCGGCGCCTTTCTGGACGACGCGCAAGCCCGCGCCCAGGGGCCGGCGGGAGGGATTTTGGCTGGTTCAAACGTCTACGAGTCGCTTGGTGTGCGGCCGCTGATCAACTGCAAGGGCACATTCACAATCATCACCGGTTCACTCACTCTGCCGGAAGTCAAACAGGCAATGGACCAGGCGTCCAGAAGCTTCGTCAACCTGGACGAGCTGATGGACGCGGTGGGTAAACGACTGGCCGAGTTGACCCGAGCCGAGTGGGGCATCGTGACTGCAGGCTGCGCGGCTGCTATTACCGCGGCAACCTGCGCGTGTATCGCCGGCGCCAGCCCGGAGAGGATGCAGAGGCTTCCACAGCTCAACGGTCTGAAGGACGAAGTCATCATTCCGAAGTGGTCTCGTAACGTCTACGACCATGCGGTTCGAATGCTCGGCGTTCGGATCCTGACGGTCGATGACCTGAGGAGTCTCGAGGCAGCCTTTGGTCCGCGGACGGCAATGGTGTACATCCTGGCCGGCGCCGACGATACCGGACCGTTTGGGTTGGAACCGATCGCAAAAGTGGCAGCTCAGTACAAGGTCCCCGTGTTTGTTGACGCAGCGGCCGAGAACCTGACGCCGGAAGTCCACCTCAAGCGCGGGGCTGACCTCGTGGGGTACAGCGGAGGCAAGGCCCTGCGCGGTCCGCAGTGTGCCGGACTGCTCATCGGACGCAAGGACCTCTGCCAGGCCACCTGGCTCAACAGCGCGCCTCATCACGCTTTCGGCCGTTCCCTGAAGGTCGGCAAAGAAGAAATCATCGGGATGCTGACCGCCGTCGAGATGTGGTACCGGCGGGACCACCAGGCTGAATGGAGAACATGGGAGAGCTGGCTTGGCGAAGTGGCCCGATCGGTCGAACAGGTGAACGGCGTGACAACCGAAATCGTCAAGCCGGATAGCCTGTCGAACTCGACCCCGTCTCTCAGGGTCAAATGGGACGGCAAGCGGCTAGGAATCAGCGGGGAAGAAGTATTCCGGCAACTGCTCGACGGGAATCCGAGGATTCACCTGCACTCGTCAACTGGAACCGAGCGCGCCGATCTGGAGAAAAGCTCGGTCCTGGTTGTCGCCTGGATGATGCAACCGGGCGAAGCAAAAGTCGTGGCTGCCAGGCTGCGCGAGGCGCTCACAGCGCCCGCTGACACCAGGTCGCGTCGCGCCGACCGCAAGGTGCCCGCTGCTGTCGATTTGTCCGGTCGATGGAATCTGGAAGTGCGTTATGTGCGGGGCACCGAAATCCACGCCGTCTTTCTCGAGCAGAAGGATGGGCGTTTGCGCGGCACGCATTACGGGGAAACGCTTACGGGGCCAGTAACAGGCCGGGTCGAAGGCAACGAGCTGGAATTTCGAAGTGCACAGGCGTATGAGGGAACGACGCTCGAGTTTGTGTTCCAAGGGAGAGCGGCCGGCGACTCGATAGATGGCGAAGTCGACCTCGGTGAATACGGAAAAGCTAGCTGGAAAGCCACAAAACAGACGGCGTGACCACAAAGGCGGCGGGTACATCAATCTGAACCATTTGGGCCCTCCTTTCGTTCGGCTTGCGCCGATCTGCCGATCAAGAGCCTTGGCCCGAACCCGCTTACTCCGGCCTGAGTGGTGACGTGCTTTGGGCTGCGGCGTTCAGCGAAACCATCAGGCGGTATTCTTCGCTTGCTGTCATGAAGTTTTCCGGCATGCCTGGCCGTTGCCGCCCGAGTTTCACTGCGTTACGGATTCCGAGGGGATTGTAAGGAAGGAGGATCAGCTGCCGGATCCCGAGCTTCAAGAGGAATGCGCGGATCGCGGAGAGATTCTCCGGCGTGCCCGTGACCGCCGGAACGAGAGGAACGCGGACGACCAAAGGAACAGTGCGGGCGTCCCGCAGTCGCGCCAGGTTCTCGAGGATCAGAGAGTTGTCCTTCCCCGTGTACTTGCGGTGCATATCCCCGTCGAATAACTTCAAATCGAACTGGACTAAGTCCAAATACGGCAAGATCTGCTGCTCGAAGATGCCGAAATCAAAGTAACCACAAGTCTGGAGGCAGGTATGAACGCCACGGATCTTCAGATCCTGAAGCAGGCTGGACAGAAAGCCGGAGAACAGGGTCGGTTCACCACCCGAGAAGGTCACCCCTCCTCCCGAATGGCGGTAGTACGGCGCATCCCGGAGAAGGATCTCAAGGAGATCCCCAGTACTGTAAGAGGTCCCTATCAACTTCAGCGCGCCGCTTGGACACGCCTGAGCGCATGACGCGCAGGTCCGGCACCTGTCCCGACGGATCCGTGCCTCCGAAAGCAGGTCGATCGCGCCGTTTGGACAGACCGCGAGGCATTGGCCGCAGCCGATGCACGACTCACCCGTGAAGGCGACTTCCGGCCCGACTTCCTGGGTCTCCGGGTTATGGCAAAAGACACAGCGCAGCGGGCACCCCTTAAAAAACACCACGCTTCGGATGCCGGGACCGTCTTCCAGGCTATGCCTTCTGATTGCGGTAACCAGTGGCGTTGTTCTCATTGCGACCCGCAACACTCGTCTCAAAGGCCCGGAGCGAGCCGGCGCCTTAGCTCAGTGGCCATATAGCCGAACTTATAGATGTAGTTCAGGTTTCCATCCACTTCGACGCTGTTATCAAGCAGTGAATCAAGGATGTCCTGATCACGCGACAACAAGAAAGCGCGCAGGGCACGCCCGTCTCGAAAAGTGACGCTGGCGTCCGGATTCTGGATTTCGCGGTCCAGCACATGCATATTGCCGTTTTCAAAGACGGCGGCCACCTGCACCAGGTGGTCGGCTGACCGAAAGAGATAGCGTCCGCGGAAGTTCAGGATGTTCTTCCGATACTGGCGGCACAGGCAGAAGGCGAAATCCATGCCCCTGAGGAGCAGTTCGAGGAACTTGTCGGTAGCCTCGCCGCACAACTCTTTCTCGAGGCCGCCTGATAACCAGCGGGTCAGGAATATCCCCGGCCGGTCACCCAGGACTGCGGGGATCGGAAACAAAACGGTGCGTTTGAGTACGGAGGCCACGACCTTATCTCCTCTCTTCTTCCAGCGGGAAGGGATCGAACGGAACCAGTCGACCGCTCGAGAGCCGATACTCGGTGCGATCGATGATCTCTTTCTGCATCCTTGGATTCAGATCGCGAAAATAGGCGGTGTAGCCAGACACACGCACGAGCAGCTCGGGATGCTTTTCCGGATGGGCAACCGCGTCGACCAGTGTGTCGTGCGTCGTGATGTTGAATTGGATCTCCATGCCGCCATCACTTGTCCCCTCGCGATCGTCGAAGTAGCCTTCAATCGAAGCCGCAAACCGGGCGAGCATCGTCTCCCTGTTGCCATTTTCAGGTGTGTACTTAAGGTTCAGGGCAACGCCGTTGGCAAGCTGTGACGACGGCAGCAGTGACGCGGAATTGAGCGTCTTCGTGAGGTAAGGAGTGACGGCCGAAACCGGCGTGATTCCGCTCGTGAAATTGTCCCTCGCCCGGCGCCCGTTCGGCGTGGCCTGCATGAGTCTTCCAAAGCCGGCGTGGTTGGTCATGGTCCAATAGCCGACCCGGTATCGTCCACCGCGGTAATTGACCCTGGCGCTGAACACGCTGTCGAGCAGCCCGGTGAGCCAACGGACGTTGCAGTCGGCTGCCGGGTCTTCATTCCCGTACTTGGGCGTTTTATCCTGGTTGGCGAGCCGTGCTCGAAGCGCCTCATGCCCCTGAAAATCGCTCGTCAGCGCCGTTATCAGGGTAGCGAAGGAAACGGTTTTCTCTTCGAAGACCACCCGTTGTATCGCGCTGAGCGAATCGGCCACGTCGGCCAGACCGATAACTGCGATACCAGAAGAATTGATCAGCGCGCCGCCGTCGATGACGTCCCTGCCGGTCTCCATGGGCCCTTCGAACAGCGCCGACAAGATTGGCGTCGGGTAGAAATCCTGGTGCACCTTGCCGAGCAGGTTGTTCAGTTTGACGGCTTTGTCAGCCATCCAGTCCACCTGCCTCTGGAAAGCGCCGCGGAATTCCTCGAAACTCTGGAACTGGGACGGGTCCCCGGTCGGTTCGCTGACGATTACGCCCATCCCGGTGTGACGATGACGGCCATTGAAGAGCGTCAACTCGAGAACCGACGGCAGGTTCAAAAGGATGGCCGCGCTCGCTCCGTACGACCTCCCGTTGCTGCCCGGCTCCACGCATCCGACAACCGCGTAATCGCGGGCGTGCTCGAGTGCATCACCTTTGGCGGTGAGCGCCTTGATTACCGCCCGGTCGTTATGCACCGCGGGGGTAGCCTTGGTATTCAGATTCACTTCGCAAATACGTCGCAGGTAAGCTTTGGAATTGACCCCGGAGCAGTAGCGGGCGTTGAGGTTTGGATCGCGGAGCATCATCAGCTCGGTGGCTCTCAACATCAGATACGTCAGATCATTAACCGCGTTCTTTCCTTCCCGATCGACGCCCCCGATCGTGATTGCCTGGTTGGAGCCGGTGCCGCCGAACAGCTGCTCCCCGGCATTCGGAATCATCGGCACGTGATCCCCGAGTTTGAGCCAGAAAAAGCAGAGCAACTCCAGGGCGTGCTGCGGATCGAGTAGTCCCGACGCCGCATCGGCCTTGTAAAGCGGATAGAGGACCTGGTCCAGCCGTCCGAGGCTCAAGCCGACGTTCGGGTTCTCGAGGTGGATCGCCGTCCAGCAGATCCAAACAGTCGTCAGCCCTTCGCGGAAGGTTTGTGCAGGGAGCTCCGGCACCCTGCGGTAGATCCGCGCGATGTCGATCAAGTCCCTGCGCCGGACGGGATCCGTTTCACTGGCCGCCAGGCGTTGTGCCTCGCCGGCCAGGTTGTGAGCATAAGCGATGATTCCCTGCATGACCTCGATCAGCGCCTGGTAGAACTCGTTGCGCCGCCCATCGGACACGTGCTTCAGCCTTTGCTGAGCGCGCTCGATCAAGCCCGAAAGGCCAACCCCGATCGCTTGGGAGAAATCGGGCACGGTGTGCGAGATGCAGTTGACTTTGCTGGCCAGAAAGAACACCAGGTGCTCGAGGAGGTCGATCTCGGGGCCTGAATGCCGTATGCGAGCCAGCTCGAGGATTGTGTTGTCCATCCAATGCGGGAAGATCTCCAGGTTCAGTTCTTCGGCCTCCTCCCGGCTGATATGGTAGGCATTGCGGCGGCGTTCGGTGATGTTCAAGAGCTCCGGCCAGATCGACAAAGCCATGAGCTCCGGGTAAAGCGGCACACCCTTGAACTTGGATGTAGTGGCCCCGGCAAAGGGGGATTCGTCTCGGATCGCCAGGGGCTTCATTCCCGTCCGGTAGCCCGTCCGGTGGTGGATCACCGGGGCTCGCCGTTCAAGGACGTAGCGATACGTCCGCGCCTTGTCCAGTACGGAAATGCGTGACTGCTTGAAAAGCCCGTTTTCGGCACTAAACCTGGTAACCAGTCGAGCGCGCTCGATGCAAATCTCGGGTACTGCGCCAAAGTAGTCGGCGCGAAGGTCTCGGACGCGATCCGTCATCGGGATGTTGTCCAGGGCGACGGTATTGGCAGAAGTCTCGGGCATAACCGCCCCTTTCGCTCCTCGAATCGGCCGTCGGCGGAGTGGGAGACAGGCAACAGGCCCGCTCGGTTCCCCGCCGGAGGTTACTGCTGTTAGCCCGGCGACTGAATCCTGGAGTGGAGGATTTCCGCACGCAGGCAGACCTCCTGCACGACGGTCTGCGAAAAACGTCTCCACGGCCGCTCATCGGCCTCGACGCGGGCTTTCAGGAAATCGAACAAGCCGTTGTTGCATCCCGCTGAGTCGTGGGTTGCACAACAAACTTTGACTCTTTGCGTGCGCGGATTATCTGACTCCTGGTACATGCGAACAGCGGCGGTGTTGAGCTCTTCATCCACCAGGACAATCGAGGCGCCGTGACGGGGCTCCCGCTGAACAGTGTCTACGACCCACCCGCCGCTGTTATAGGTTCCGACCCAGGACGGATAGCCCTGGTAACTGATGTCTTTTTCAAAGGGCTTATGAGTGTGCCCAAAGACGACGGTCACGTCGGGAGGCATCGTTTGGCTCAGCTCGATCAGGATCTGCTGCCTCAGCGGGCCCTCGACGTAATCCCGAACTGCCTCGTCGGCCTCCTCGCTTAAGGGCTTTTTAGCTGTTTTGAGGCGCTCCAAACCGTAAACGTGCCTGGTCACACCCTTAAGACAGAACTGGGCGAGTCTTGCCTCGAAGCGGTCCCCCCACCCGGGCAGGTCGAACTGGGTGGCAAGACCCTTGGAGAGGTTAACGAGTATCTCCTGGCGTTTCTTCTCGTCTTGGAGGCGTTCGTACAATACACCGATCTCCTGGCCGACGTCTCCGCTGCGTCCCATGGTGGACCAGAAGAAATCAATCCAGGCAAAGTTCTCCGCCTCGATATCCCAGGGATGAATAGGCTTCGGGCGCCCCGGCGCAATAAGCGAGTGCAACGTGCTCATCAACTGGTACATCGGCTCCATGAAATGGCCGTGGTGAAACACGACGCATCTTGCCCGGTTCGGGGTGAGCAGGCCGAAATTGGGATAGAAGATGGTCACAAACTCCGGGTTCTCTCGCAGCTGGGGATAGCGAGCGAGCAAGCGCGAAAGGAAGCAGTCGGGGACACACTTCGTGTGGGGTCTGACGAACATGCTGGTCGCATGCCACGCGGCCGGCAGAAAGGTGTCCAACGGCATTCCTGACACGTGATTCAGGTACTGCGTCTCCCGGCTTAATTCCCACAGGTGATGATCGTGGTTTCCAGGCAGCAGGATGATTCTTTCGAAAACGGGCGGTTCGCCGGGTGGAGCGATGAGCTCGAAGAAGCGCAAGAATGCCATTACCGCTTCGTTCTCCGTGTTCAAGGCGAATTCCAGCGTGTCGCCATTGAGAACGAGGATCGGTTTTGGGGAGCCTGCCGCATTGAGGGACGCCAGGTAGCGCAGGCATTCGGCTAAATTCTGTGCGACCGGGCTCGGGTGCAGGGGTTCCGGATCCCTCGTTCCGGCGGCTATGTTTGTCAGAAGGCTGTTGTATGCGCCGAAGTGCGTGTCCGACAGGCAGACGTAACGGAGATCAGGCATGGCCTCCCTCTCTGGATCTATGCTGATCGCTCGGGACGACGGGAGAATTGCATAAACGAAAGAAGCAATTCAAAAGTATTTGGATATGCCAAAAACTCGAGCGAGGGTCGTGCGAGTTGACGTATCTTCCTTTCGGAGAGAGCACGCCGAGCCCGAAGGACCTCAAGGCAGAAGCGAGACAGCGCGTTGCGACAACTGCAACGAGTGCGTTGCCGCATCCGACACCCAGCCGATCCGCTGCTACCGGTTCGGAAAACAAATCGCGGGCGAGTTGCGGCTAGACTGAGGATACCGAGTCAAAGCTGCCTTGGTGGGTAGCTTATTACCCAGGTGCGGGTAACGGCTTATCCCCGCTTTGGCGAGCCAGGCTTGCAGAAGCCCTTTTTGATGCGGCTTTTAAACCCCCAAGAGTCGGCATGGTTCTTGCCCGACACCCAGTGTGGGGACGCCGGACCTACAAAAGGCTGGCGCCGTTATTCAACCCGGTCGGAAGGGGACTATCATGACGACTGTTGCTGAACAAGACCAGATGAAACAAGCAGGTCGGTTCCCGAAATTTGGCCCTCCGCAGATCAAGCCGCTCAGGACGCTCTGGACCGTAGCCGAGCGTGAGTTGCTGGAACAACTGACCAGCCTTCGTTTTCTGGTCATCGCGCTCCTTGTCGTGCTGCTGACACCGCTCACCGTCTACGTCGGAATCCACGACTTCGGGATCCGCACGGAAAGTTACCAACGACTCGTCGCGTCGAGAAGCGCGGTTCAATCGCAAGTCAGAGCGCGCAACGGTAACCTGAACGATCAGGAGAGTTCATTCACGCCCTATAACGACCTGGAGCCATTTCGCGTCATCCGGCCGCCGGAGAAATTCAGTGTCCTGGTGAAGGGACTGGACGGCGCTATGCCCGAATATTGGGACTTCTCGGGTGGAGGGGTGCAGACGGGTCCCGCAGCGTCCCCGGCTTTCTGGATGGGCGATTTGCTCGGCGCCTTGGATCTGGAGTTTGTCATCCGCGTCGTGCTTGGCCTGCTGGCTATACTCATAGCCTTCGATGCCATCTCCGGCGAGAAGGAACAGGGAACACTTCGTCTGGCCCTCAGTCATCCGGTCTCCAGGCCGGTCTTCTGGATGGGGAAGATGCTCGGCGGCAGTTTCAGTCTCCTCGTGCCGCTGGCATTGACCATGGTTCTCGCGTTGCTCAGTGCCGAGCTGATGGGAACGGAGGTAGCCGACCGGAATACCATGACAAGAGCGGCCGGCCTCTTCCTCGTCTCGGGCATATACCTGCTCTCGCTTCATTCACTCGGGCTCTTCGTGTCGTCTGCTGCAAAGACCCAGAAGACCGCGCTCGTTGTTTTGCTGGTTTCCTGGGTCATGCTGGTTCTCGCGGTGCCACCCCTCGCCATTCTTTCGGCAAGGGCGATTTCTCCAGTCCATTCCATTCACTGGTACGAGGGGCAGAAACGCGCCGTCAGCGACGATCTGCGATCGGAAAAGGAGTTGGCGATCGGTCGGACTCTCAGGGAATTGACCGGTTCTCCCCCAGGACACTTGAAAACCAGCGATTACACGCGAAACCGCGCAACGCTCGATCCGAAAATCGACGAGATCGACCGGGAGTGTCTCAGCCGGCAAAAACGGTTTTTCAATGAAATCGATTTGAACTTCGAGCGCGCCAGCAGGCGTCAGAGCGTGGTTGCCAATGCCATCATGGCAATCAGTCCTGCTTCGTTGTTCGCTCAACTGGCTACCGGGCTGGCGGGGACGGGTGATTCCGATCGCCAAAACTGGATCGAGGCAGTCCGCCGCCAGCAAAGTCGCTTGGATCAGTTCATATTCAACGATCCCCGAAGACTCACCGTCAGAGATGGAGGCTCCTCGATGTCGATGTCTCAGGGCGCGCCCCTCACATTGGCCGACGCCCCCCCGTTTGCGGCGCCGGCCCGAGATTTCGCATCTTCGGTCAACCCGATTCTGTTGCCCGCGTCGCTCCTTTTTGTCTTCTGGGGAGTTTTTGTGTTCGTCGGCCTGGCGGCTTTCTACCGATACGACGTCCGGTAGTCTGGCGGGAAGTGATCGGAGTGGGACCGGAGTCGAAGCCAATCGGCCTGTCGAGCATCACAGAACCGCAAACGGAGCGTTTTTCGCGAAGCGCGCGGATTGCTGCCCCGAAGCGAAACTGTTGACCTCACCCGGTGAGCTGGTTGCATCCGGTGACAATCCGCGCACGTCGCTGAAAAACGCTCCGTTTGCGGTTCTGTTCCGCTCGGCTGGTCGCCTCGCTTGGTTGCCACGCCGACTTGACATCCCCCCTCGGCACTCTCTATATTGGAAACTATAAAAACTAAAAAAGTTTCCGTAGTGTATCAAGTGGCCGGCGTGGATAGAGGAACGTGACTAAAGAGAAGGAACTTCAGAACCGCATCATCCTGGAAGCCAGCCAGCGCTTCTTCAACGAAGGATTCAGCGCTGTGACCATGGATGACATGGCAAGCGAGCTCGGGATGAGCAAGAAGACCCTGTACCGCGTCTTCCCGAGCAAAGACGAGCTGTTGCGCGCCGTGATGCACAGGTTTGTCTCCGAAGTCGAAGTTGCCACCGACCGGATCCTCGAGGATCCGGGGAGCAGTTGCCTCACCAAGCTCAGTCGCCTGCTCCGGTTCATCGCGGCCCGCATGCTTCGAATCCGCCAGCCCTTCCTTCTCGATCTTCAGCGAAGCGCTCATTCCGTCTGGACCGAACTGGAGACATGGCGACGGGAACGGGTCCTTTCAAAATTCGCGCGAGTGATCGAGCAGGGGATGGCTGAGGGCGTCTTCCGAAGCGATCTCAACCAGGAGCTTTTGCTTCGAATGTACCTGCTCTTAATCCAGGGAATCATGAATCCGGAGGTCTTGTCGCAGGTGCCGTTCACGGCTCGTCAGGCTTTCGAGCAGATCAGCAAGGTGTTCTTCGAGGGGGTCCTGACTGATCGGGCCCGTGCGGAACACGCGCTTGATCTGTCCGCGCGCGAGTCCTCCGAAGACGATCAATCGGTGTGGAGGCTCTCATGACGTTTCTGCAACGTACTTGTCTTGTGGGTCTGATTGTTGCCGTCAGCCTCGCCGGCACAACGACTGACGCCTCCTCCCTGCAGTCGGCCCCCGGCGAGAACCAGCCAGGGCCGGTGCTCACGCTGAAAGAAGCGCTGCGTCTGGCCCGCGACCTGGGAGGGAGCGCGCGCCTCGAACTTGCCGATCTGCAGGCAGCTCAAGCCGATACCGGGGTGGCACAGGCGCGTTCCGCGCTGCTCCCCAACTTCGACGCAGTCGTGACGAGCCTAAACCAGACGCGCAACCTGGCCGCCTTTGGCATCCGTCTCTCTGTCCCCGTCCCCGGGTTTCAGTTTCCGGAGTTCGTCGGCCCGTTCAGCAGCGTCGACGCGCGGGCGACAATCAGCCAGACGATCTTTGACTTGAGCGCGATCCGTCGATACCAGGCATCGCGGACCGGATCCGCAGCCGCAACCGACGAGAAGGAGAATGCCGGAGACCAGGTGACGGGTGATGTGGCCCGGGCATACCTGGCGGCGTTGATGGCGCAATCGAGAAGGGACATTGCGAAGGCGAACGTGGAGCTATCCGAGGCGCTGCTGAAGCTTGCGGAGAACCAGAAGGCAGTTGGAACCGCGACCGGAATCGATGTCACGCGGGCGCGAGTCCAGCAGGCCAACGAACGCCAGCGACTGCTCGTCACGGAAAACGAACGCAAGGCGTTTCAACTGCGGCTCTTGCGCCTCATAGGCCTGGATCTCGACCGCGATTACCGGCTGGATGAGCAACTGAGCATGACTCAACCGGCCGCCAGGACCGTCGAGCAGGCGGTCAGCATTGCCCAGGAGTCCCGGGCGGACCTGAAGGCGCAGGTTCAGAGGGAAGAAGCAGTACGCCTCACCTACTCAGCAGTGAAGTGGGAACGGATGCCGAGCGTCGTTGGCTTTGGCGACTACGGATCAATCGGCTCGGGACTGACCGCTATGCTTCCTACCCGAGTCTACGGCGTTGCCCTGCGGTTGCCGATTTTCGACGGAGGCCGCCGGGATGCCCGCAGGGCCGAAGCCGGTCTGCAGTTGCGCCAGGAAGAAGTGCGCACCACTGACCTCAAACGCCAGATTGAGCTGGAAGTTCGGGTCGCGCTCGACAACCTGCGGTCGGCCGAGGAGCAGTTGGAAGTCGCCGCCGAGGGACTCGAGCTCGCGGAGGCCGAAATGGCTCAGGCGCGACGCCGTTTTGAAGCGGGCGTAAGCGGCAGTCTGGAACTGACCGACGCCCAGACCCGGCTCATACGCGCCCAGGAGAATCAGTTGAACGCGCGCTTTTCCGTCGAGCTCGCCCGCGTGGACGTCGCGTCAGCGACAGGGACGATACAGAAGCTGATTCCGTAGTTCGAGCGCCCTGATGGTCAGTCCCGGTCAAGAAGAGAAGTGTCCGACTTGGAAATCGGACCTACGGAGAGATTCAGAATGCGAAGCAAGTTAAAGATCCTGGTTCCGGTTCTTCTCGTCATCGTCATCGTGGTAGTCGTCCTGGCTTCTTCAGGCTGGTTTGGCGGTGAGGATGACAACGAGCTCGGGTTCTCGGGAAACATCGAGATGACCGAAGTGAGCCTGAGTTTCAAGAGCCCCGGACGTGTGGCGGAACTGAAGCTCCGCGAGGGTGACCGGGTGACCAAAGGGGACGTTATTGCGCGGTTGGATACGGCGACCCTCAAAAGCCAGCGCGACCGGGTCCTCGCGCTGTTGGAAGCGTCCAAGTCACGGCTCAACCAGGCAGCGACCGCCCTCGACGTCCAGACACAGAGCGCGGAGGGACAAATCGAGCAGCGGAGGGGCGAGCTCCACGGTGCTCAGGCTCAGCTTGCCGAACTGCTGGCCGGAACCCGGTCACAGGAAATCGAACAGGCGATCGCGGCACTCGAGCGGGCCGAGGCCGAGCATGCCACTGCTGAGCGGGAATGGAAGCGTGCCCAGACGCTGTTCGCCAACGAGGACATCTCGGCGTCAGCGCACGATCAGGCAAAGGTGCGGCTGGATGCCGCTTCCGCCGCACTTAAACAAGCGCGTGAGCGGCTGGCCCTGTTGAAGGAAGGCCCGCGGGCGGAGACGATTGAAGCTGCCCGGGCGCAGGTAGAACGGGCCCAGGGTGGACTGAAAATGGCCTCGGCGGCTCAACTGGACGTCAAGCGGGTACGTCAGGAAGCTGAGGTTCGCCGGGCCGAGATCGCGCAGATCCAAGCCGAGCTGGCCGTAATTGACACCCAGTTGAGCGACGCGATCCTGCTCTCGCCGATTGACGGAGTAGCGATGATCAAGTCAGTCGAGGAAGGCGAGGTGGTTGCCGCTGGAACTACGGTGGTGAGCCTGGCGGACGTGGGCCATCCCTGGGTCAGAGGCTACGTGCCGGAGGCGGATCTCGGGCGCGTCAAGCTGGGCGACGAGGTGACGGTCATGACCGATTCGTACCCCGGAAGGAAATACCGCGGCCGCGTCTCGTACATCGCATCGGAAGCCGAATTTACCCCCAAGCAGATCCAAACGCCCGAAGAACGGGTCAAGCTCGTCTATCGCATCAAGGTCGAAGTCGACAATCCTAACGGGGAACTGAAACTTAACATGCCGGTCGACGCGAAAGTGGCGCTGAACAGAAGGTAGAAAGGGGTAGTTTCGGGGACACATACTTAATTCCCGTCCCGTTAACACCTGCATGGCACAGCAAAGGAATTAAGTTTTGTGTCCCCGAAACTCACCAGTAGCAGGTGATCATGATTTCTGCGGTCAATCTCACTCGGGTCTTTGGGACAGTGAAGGCTGTCTGCGGCCTGGATCTCGAGATTCGCAAAGGCGAGATCTTCGGACTGATCGGACCCGACGGCGCCGGCAAGACGACCACACTGCGAATGCTGGCCGGACTGATTGCTCCCTCCAGCGGCGAGGTTCGCGTCGCGGGTTTCGACGTCACTCGCGAAACCGACCAGGTCAAGGACCGAATCGGGTACATGGCCCAGAAGTTTGGTTTGTACATCGGTCTGACCGTCCAGGAAAACATGGATTTCTACGCGGACCTGTTCGGTGTTGACCGCAAGGAGCGTGAGGCGCTGATGCCGAGTCTGCTCCAGATGACTCGGATGGAACCGTTTCGTGATCGCCTGGCCGGCAACTTGTCGGGCGGCATGAAGCAGAAGCTCGCCCTGATGTGTACACTCATCCACCACCCGCAGGTCCTGCTGCTCGATGAACCGACGAACGGGGTCGACCCGGTGTCCCGGCGGGACTTCTGGGCGATTCTCTACCAACTGATACGGGACGGAATGACGGTGCTCACCACGACTGCCTATCTGGATGAAGCGGAACGATGCAACCGGGTGGGCTTGATGCACAACGGGCGGCTGATCAGCTGCGATACCCCGGAAGCTCTAAAGAAGCAGGTTGGACAGGTCTGTTACGAGGTGCGTACGAGCGACAACCGGCGCGCGCGTTCTGTCCTCAGCAGCATTGATGAGATCTCGTCGGTAGAGCCGGCCGGGGATGCGCTTCACTTGTTTGCTTCTCACGAGCTTGCCGCGGAAGCGATGCGCGAGCGGCTGGCAGACGAAGGTCTCGACGAAGTTGAGGTCGAGAAGATCGTCCCATCAATGGAAGATGTTTTCATTGCAACAGTGCGCCGTGGGGTAGCAGATGCAGCACGCGGTTGAAACCCACGATCTGGTCAAGAAGTTCGGAGACTTCGTCGCCGTGGACCACGTTTCGTTGGCGGTCGAAAAGGGCGAGATATTCGGGTTTCTAGGACCCAATGGCGCGGGCAAGTCGACAACGATCCGCATCCTGTGCGGACTGCTGTCGCCCACCGAGGGTCACGCGCGCGTGATCGATCTGGACGTCGCCACCCAGGCAGAGGAAATCCGGCAGCGGATCGGTTACATGTCGCAGAAATTCTCGCTTTACGACGACCTGACAGTCGGGGAAAACCTCGGGTTCTTCAGCGGGGTTTACGGTGTTCCGGCCGGCGAGAGGGCGCGCCGGCAGGCGGATGTCCTGAAACTCGCGGGCCTCGAGGGCAAAGAGAGCGTTCCGACCCGTCTGCTGGCCGGCGGCTGGAAACAGCGCCTGGCGCTTGGGTCTGCCATTCTGCACGAGCCGCCGGTTCTCTTCCTTGACGAACCGACATCCGGGGTCGATCCCATCGCCCGGCGGGCGTTCTGGGACCTGATCTACGACCTGTCCGGTGCGGGACACACGGTCTTCGTGAGCACCCACTACATGGATGAGGCTGAGTATTGCCATCGCGTGGCCCTGATGTACCGCGGGCGCGTCATCGCCCTGGGCACCCCGGCCGAGTTGAAGTCCAACCTTGTCGGCTATCATCCGATGGTCCTGGAATCCTCGGACCTGCTGGGCACTTTGCATGCCGTCGAGTCGCTCCCGGGTGTCGTGGATATAGCGGTTTTCGGCCCCGGGCTGCGGGTGATCGTGGAGGACCGCGAGTCAGCCGTCGCCGGTATCCGAGCAGAGCTGAGCCAGAGGGGAATCGCAATCCATCGGATCGAGGACGTGCACCGCACGATGGAAGATGTTTTTGTGGCGATGATCGAGCAGGAGGAAAGGAGATCCGCATGAACCTCAGGCGAACGCGGGCGATCGCCCGAAAAGAGTTCCTGCACATCCTCCGCGATCCTCGGAGCCTGCTGATGGCTCTGGCGTTGCCAGTTGTCCTGCTGATGCTGTTCGGCTATGCACTAACCCTGGATGTCGATGACATTCCGACCGTTGTTTACGATGCGGACGGGAGCCCCGCGAGCCGCGAAGTTGCGGCTTTGTTCGATGGGTCGAAGTATTTCACCGTGATCGACCGCGCCGGATACCCCGAGATTATCGAGGGCATCAATCGAGACGAGGTACTGTTGGGGGTTGTGATCCCTGAAGACTACTCCGAGAAACTGGCGGCAGGCCGGGAAGCGGCGATCCAGCTGCTCATCGATGGCAGCGATTCGAACACGGCGTCTATCGCGCTCGGGTATGCACAGGCACTGCTTGAAGTGCACGCCATGGAGCTGCGGACGCACTGGCTGGACCGAGTCGGCGGGACAGAGCTGAAGCCGCCGGTCGAGCCCCGGCTCCGGGTTTGGTACAACAGCGAGCTGAAGTCCAAGAACTACATCGTTCCCGGACTGATCGCTGTCATCCTGATGATTATCGCCGCCTTGCTCACCTCCCTGACGATCGCCCGGGAGTGGGAGATGGGGACGATGGAGCAGCTGTTATCGACTCCCCTGCGGCCGACCGAACTGGTCTTGGGCAAGCTGGCGGCATTTTTCGCCGTGGGCTTTACGGATACGGCGGTCTCGGTCGCCGTGGCCGTCCTGGTCTTCGATGTCCCGTTTCGCGGGAGCTGGCTGTTTCTTTTCCTGAGCGTTTGTATCTTTCTTTTCGGCGCGTTGTGCTGGGGAATCATGATCTCTGCCCTGGCCCGGTCCCAGTTGCTTGCCTACCAGGCCGGTATGCTCACCTCGTTTCTGCCGGCATTCCTGCTGTCCGGCTTTATCTATGACATCAGCACCATGCCGACAATTGTCCGCCTGGTGACTTACATCTTCCCGGCGCGGTACCTGATTGCGCTTCTCAAAGGAGTCTTCCTCAAGGGAGTCGGCCCGGAAATCCTGGCCCTCGAAATTGTCTTTCTGATTGTCTACGCAACGATCGTCTTTGGGCTTACGGTCCGAACGCTGCGGCGCAAGGTGGTGTGACAAATGAAGTGGGGACGAATCGTCGAGATCATCAAGAAGGAGTTTCGCCAGGCGTTGCGCGAACCGCGCATGCGGGTTCTCCTGGTTGGCCCGCCGATCCTGCAGCTGATCATCTTCGGTTTCGCCGTGAACCTGGACGTCGAGAACAGCCCGATCGGCTGGATGGACAACGACCGAACGCCGGCAAGCCGCAACCTGCGCGAGACATTCGAAGGGTCCGAGTACTTCGCCGTCACCGCTTATCCCGAGACGGACCTCGAGGTCCAACGGCTGCTTGACCGGGGCGACGTCCGGGCGGTCGTCCGAGTGTTGCCGGGATTCGGGCGGGATCTTGCGCGCGGGCGGGAGACAGCCGTTCAGATCCTCGTCGACGGGACGAATTCAAACACCGCGGCAATTGTGTCCAACTACATCGGCCGGGTGGTCGGGCAGTACTCCCGGGAAATCATGCGGCAGCAGCAGCGAGACCTGCTGGCCCGGCGTTCAGCCATTGACCCGAATCCTGCTCGCCTCCTCGTTCCCGGGCTCGATGTCCAGCCACGGGTCTGGTTCAACCCGCATTTGTACAGCCGCTTTTACTTCGTTCCGGGCGTCATCGTGAACATTGTCGGGCTCGTGACGATCATGCTCACCGCAATGAGCATCGTGCGCGAGAAGGAGCTGGGGACGATGGAGCAGCTAATGGTGACGCCGATCCGACCGATGGAACTGATGCTGGGTAAACTGCTCCCGTTCGCTCTCGTGGGTATCCTGGAGGTCATCCTGGTAACCTCGGCGGCGCTCCTGGTGTTCCGGGTACCGTTCCGGGGATCGGCCGTGATGCTGCTTGCCTCGGCGCTTCTCTTCCTGATGACGACACTCGGCGTGGGTCTTTTTCTCTCAACGATTTCCGGCACTCAGCAGCAGGCGATGATGGCCTCCTTCTTCTTCTTTCTACCCTCGTTCATGCTGAGCGGCTTTGCGTTTCCGATCCGCAACATGCCGGTTGTAGTTCAATGGCTGACGTACGCGAATCCGGTCCGGTACTTTATCGAGATCGTGCGTGGGGTTTTTCTGAAAGGCGTGGGCGTGGAAATTCTGTGGCCGCAGATGCTCGCCCTTCTGGTGTATGGGGTTCTGATCCTGGTGTTCAGTGCCTTGCGTTTCCACAAGCGCCTCGATTGAGCCGACCCCAAGAACCCCAAGGACCTCAGGGACCTCAACGACCAACCGCTTTTCCGTTGTCCTTGGTGTCCTTGAGGTCCCTGAGGTCCATGGGGTCCGGCTCGCTCTCCCCGTGACCCACCCATGCCCCGCATAGGCGCTAGATTAAGAAGCCGGCAAAGGGTTTTCTACCCCGTAGGGGTTACGTAGCAAAGCCCAGGGTTGGCCGCGCTTTTTGCGGCCTACCCTGGGTAACAGGCGGTAGCGCTTCAACCCTGAAAGGGTTGCTGAAAGGGTTGCGTATCGGGCTCGGCCTTATTCCGCGCACTATCGGTCAGTCCCACACATAGCGTTCGTCCTATTCAAGCCCGTGTTTGCGCAGCAATGCTCGGAATTCGTCCTGAAAGGTGGCTTTCTTGTGCCTTTCTTCCTGCTTGAGATTTCGGGAGCGAGCTCGATACGCAACCCCTTCAGGGTTGGGATCTTGCCGGCCACCGACCCAGGGTAGGCCGCAAAAAGCGCGGCCAACCCTGGGCTGTGCTACGTAACCCCTTCGGGGTAAAAAGCGTTCACCACGTCTTATTCTAGCGCTTATGCCCATGCCCCGCAGCTCAGCTTACCCCTTAACCAGCTCCTTGCTTTTTGGCCGGAGCTTCGTGAAATCGGCGCCCGAGATTACGTAATACCAGTCGGCAAATCGATTGGTCAGCTCGCGGGCGAGGCGTTTGCCTTGGTCGCCGATCTTGGCTAGATCACCGTCGTTATACGTTCGAGCCTTCTCTTCGTCGTAGTGAACGGTAATGAAAAGGTAGCGTCGTTCCTCGGTCCGGGTAGCGTCCGTCTCGCCCGCCTTGGGCTCAGTCTGCACGGCCCCCGGTTGGCTGGGCGCGATCTCTCCGAAACGAAGCGTGTAGACGAGCCCCTTATCGGTCTCGACCACGATCTCTCCTTCGTTGGAGAGGAGCTGGCCCGTCGGCGTGACGAAGAAGCCTTTCTGGCGCAGAGACATGATGCTATCCATCGACATCGTGATGCCTTCGGTCGTCTTCAGGTCCTGGGTCAACGCGGTCGGCTTCTGGGCGACGTTCACGATCCGGAGGTTGTCCAAGGCGGAGAGCAGGGCATCAACCGCAGCCTGTTTTACGTTCGACCCGTTCGCTTTCCACTTGTCCTTCTCCTTGGCGAGAATGGTTCTCTCCATGTTGTCGAGCGTGCCCATTTGCTCGTTTATGGAGTAGTTGTTCACGGTCACCTTGCGGATGTCTCCGGCTGACAGCTTAAGCAGGTCCGTTTCGATCCAGTCTTCGAAATTCGCAGACGGCTCGGCCTCCGTTTTCACCGCGTAGGTGCGCTTTTCCCCGGGAATGCGAATGTACCGGTAGCCGGGCTTCCCCTCAACAGTCTTGCCCAGGATGAAGTCGGCAAGCAGTTTGCCCTCGCCGTCCCGGAAGCTGACGCGCTTACCCCGGCCCGCCAGGCTGCTGACCTTCGTGTCGAGCGGGTCCACGACGCCAAGCTCAGGATGATCCGTTGTCGAATCCGAGCGAACCGTGTCCTTCTTCAAATCCATCAGAGCGGCCGCGGTTTTCGTCAGCCGAGTCTGCGCGTCGGCCGGGTAGTTGAAGTGCGAGGGCAAGCTCCATCGTCTCCCCCGAAATTCGACCTTGAAAGGCTTCGCGGTCGCGGTCGTTTCATCGTAGGCGATGATCTCCAGCGCCTTGCAGGCCATCACGTCCTTGAAGCCGGGGAAAAACGGTTGCCCTTGATCGGAGAGCGCCGTCGGGATGTTCGAGTCAGGCTCGGTCCAAACGGCAAGTCCGGCTGCACCTGCTGCAACAACGATAAGAATTGCTGTGATCGTGAGGTCACGCATAACCCGATTCCTTGTGAATTCTCAAAGTGGGTCCCACTTCCAAGTCGGACACACGTAAAGGCCTAACTACTCCGTCATCATGCCCGCTCCGCCAGAAGGCGGGCCTCCCCGACCGTCGATCTCTCTCGCCGCAGGCGCCGGATCGAGAACAGGAGGAACAGGATGAAGGCCGGGATCGGCGGCAGAATGACAGCCAGCACCTTGATCATGTTCTGAATATTGCGGATGGACGTTTCCATCATCGAACGGCTGTCTTCGATCTGGCGCTGTTTTTCATCTTCGATATTGCTGCGCGCGACCGACAGCCGGCGATTCTCGACGGACTGCAGGTTGTTCAGCATGATTTCCCGGGTCTGTTCGTCGAGGTCCGTTCGAGCCCGAAGCTGCGCAACCGCTTGGTCGAGTCGCTTCTGGGCCTCTTCGAGCCGCCGCGTGGCGGTCGCTTCTGCCTCTCGGGTATCGCGCGACCGCTGCTCCTCGTACGTCCTTGTCTTCGCTTCTACGGCTTCGAGCGTGCGGTGACGCGGCCGGCGCTTCCTCAACTCGATAAAAGAGGAATCGCCAGCCAGCTGATCGACTGCGTTCAGAAGGAACGTAACGTTATCGAAGTTGAGGTTCTCGATCCCCCGTTTGCGCAGTTCGAAGAACTGCTCGCCCATCATGTCCGAATCCGCCACAATAACCACGTTAGCCGGCGAAGCGCCCTCGCCCAGCACACGCGCGGCCAGGACCTGAGACCCAGGCGCCGGTTCGTGGGCGACTGCGTTATTGATACTGAAACCGAAAAGGGACTGCCCGACGAGCTCGCTCCACCTCAGTGTTCCGGACGCCTTGCCAGTTTCGAGCAACGGCATGAAGCGGGTCTTCGCCCCGGTCTTCGGCTTCAGAGAGCCCGCGTAAATCAACACGACTTCCTGCAGGCCGGCAACGCTCGCCTCCTTTGTATTGAACGCCGAGGCGGAGCCGCTGCCGGGCCCGACAAAGACCACTTCCGGCGGGAGGTTCTTCATCTGCGGGTGCGGGTTGTACTTGTCCCAGGCGATCAGATCCGTAGGCCACGTGACGCCGAGGTAATCCGTCAACGGTTCCAGGCTCGTCCGCGTTTTCGGCGGTGCTGGCTGGAACGGGTTTGACGGGGTATCCTGAGGCGCCAGATCCGGGTTGAAGGCCGGCAGGGGATCGAGCGCGAGGAGCGTCGGCTTGCCTTTTTTCACCCAGCCGACCAGCCTCTCGAACTGCGAAGCGTTCAGAGTGTGGGGGAGCGGGGCGAGGAGGGTATCGAGGTCAGCGGGGTAATCCGAGTCGGCATTGACTTCCACGACCTCATACTGTTTGCGCAGCTCGGAAATGATGCCCCACTCCTGGTCCTGTCGACTGGAGCGAAAGTCGAAGCCGCCGAACATTTTGACACCGGTCGTCAAAACTCCCACCTTTCGGCGTTTGGCATGGGAGACGACGCGAATCGAGCGCATCAACTCGTATTCGACCGGCAAGCCTTTTTCGAAGAACGGAATAACGAACTCCTCTGATCCGCACGTGAAGGCCAGTCCGAGGTAAATCTCACGGGGCGCCCCGACCGTCTCCTCGGTCACTGGTACGGCTTGTGCGCGAATGCTGAAGCGCTCTTGCGCCTCTCGTGCTTCGGGCGAGTATTTTTCGGTATCGATGATCTTGCGATGCACCGCCTCGCCCCCGATGGAATCAAACTCGCGCAACATGCGAACGAGGTTCGTGCGTGTCTGGATGAAGGACCGGGGGACTTCCGGGCTAAAGTAAGCCTCGATGAACACCGGCCGGTTGGGACTCAATCCCCGCAACAGTTTGACGGTGTCCGGCGAAAGCGTATGAACCTTCTCCGAGGTAACGTCCAAGCGGGTGTTCAGGTGAGCCGCCAAGGTGGTGAGACTCGCGACTATGACGACGAGCGCCAACAGTCTCGCGCCGAAGTGCCATCCGAGATGCGCGGTCCTGCGGCCGGTCGGCCAGTGGCGCTTTCCGAGCAAGGCGACATTAACGTAAAGCATCACTGCCGCAACGCTGAGGAAGTAGATGAGACATGATGGAGTCAGTATGCCGGCGGAAAGATCGCGAAACTGTTCGACGAACGAAAGCCTCTCAATCAGGCGCAGCGCCCGTCCGCTGAACAACACGCCCGCATGGTGAAGGAACACGGGAACGGCGCAGAATACGGATCCCAGGATGAAGCCGACGGTCAGGTTGTCCGTAAGGAGAGAAGCAACCATTCCAAGTGCGAGGAGCGCGAGACCCATCAGCCAGTAGCCGAAATAGGTGCCGGCCAGCATTCCGAGATCCGGGCTGCCCAGCCAGAAAAGGACAAAAACGTGGCTGAGCGAGAAGATCAGAGCGATCGAAAAGATGGCGACTGCGGCCAGGTACTTGCCAAGAACGATCTGGAGGTCGGAGGCCGGGAGGGTCAGCAGCAGCTCGTCGGTCCCGTAACGCTTCTCTTCGGCCCACAGGCCCATTGTTATCGCCGGGATGAGGAAAACAAGCAGGTAGGGGAAAAACCGGTTGAGCTGGTCGAGATTCGCCAGGTTGGCGGCGAAGAACTCCTCCTGCCAAAACGCAGCAACAGCACTGAGGAAGACAAAAATCGTGATGAAGACGTAACCGGTAGGGCTGCTGAAATACCCGGTTAGTTCCCGTTTCAGGATTGCGAGTATTGCGCGTCCGCTCATTGCACCTCCTCAACTTGGGCGGAAGCCGTGGCGACCGCTTCGGGCGTCGTCGTGTCTTCCGGCGGCAGCTCGTCGTCATGGCCGGTTAGTTTGTAGAACGCTGCCTCCAGGCTCCGGTGGCCTTTCATCATGCCGGCGAGCGTGCCGTCAAAAACGATCTGCCCTTCATGGATCAGCAGAATGTGTTCGGCGACAGCTTCGACCTCTTGAAGAATATGAGTCGACAGGAGGATCGTCTTATCCTGCCCGAGCAGGCGAATCAGGCGCCGCACCTCGCGAATCTGGTTCGGGTCGAGCCCGCTTGTCGGCTCGTCGAGGATCAGGATGTCGGGATCATGCAGCAGAGCCTGCGCCATACCGACCCGCTGCCGGTAACCGCGTGACAGCTTGTAGATACTCTTGTGCAGCACCGGTTCCAGCGCGCACTGGGAGATCATCGAATCGATCCGGCTCTTCAACAGCGGGTTGCGCATGCCGCGAGCTTCACCCAGGAAGCGGAGAAGAGAAACAGGCGTCATCTCGGGGTAGAGCGGTCCGTTTTCGGGGAGGTAGCCAACCTTGGAGACGACTTCCACCCGGTTCGCAAATACGTCCCGGCCTGCCAGGCGGGCAGAGCCCTCGCTGGGGGCCAGAAACCCGGTCAGGATCTTCATCGTGGTGGTTTTTCCCGCCCCATTGGGCCCGAGGAAGGCTGCCACCTCACCCCGGCGTACCGTGAAACTGACGTTGCGAATCGCGACAAAAGAACCGTAGAACTTCGAGAGGCTCTGGGCCTCGATCATCAGTTCCCGGTCGACAGCCTCGCTCATCTTCACTTTCCTCCTGGCATGACTCAGTAACTCGCCGTCCTTATTAGAAAATCGGGTGGACGACAAGCGCAAGATTGTACCAAAGGAATGCAAGTGGGGCGAGAAGCAGGCGAATTCGGAAGAACAAACGGGCGGGAATCAAGCCAACCGGGCCGAACAGCGGCGGATTCTGGAACTGCGAATCCGCCCTACAATTGCTCGCCGTGCGGAAGCGATCGGTCGTAGGGCGGATTCGCAGTTCCAGAATCCGCCGCTGTTCGGCCCGGTTGGCAAAACCAGTCAGCTATCCTCTCATTCCACCGTCACTGACTTTGCCAGGTTGCGCGGCTGGTCGATCTCGCAGCCATTCTCCAGCGCAACGTAGTACGCAAGCAGTTGCAGCGGGACAATGGTGAGCAGCGGAGCAAACAGTTCCGGACAGGCGGGGACCGCGATGAAGTCGTCGCACATCCCGGAAAGGTGCGCGTCCCCTTCCGTCCCTACCGCAATGACCGGGCCGCTGCGCGCCTTGATTTCCTGGATGTTACTGGTCATCTTCTCGTAGGTACTGTCGTTTGGCGCAATGCAGACGGAAGGGAAATCCGGGTTGATCAGCGCAATTGGGCCGTGTTTCATCTCACCGGCGGCGTACGCTTCAGCATGGAGGTACGAAATTTCCTTGAGCTTTAGCGCACCTTCGAGGGCGATCGGGTAATTGAACTTGCGGCCGATATACATGAAGTTGCGAAACCCGGCATACTTTCGAGCGATGTTGTGAATGGCGGACGCCTGCTCGAGGATACGCTCGATCTTGCCCGGGAGGCTCTCCAGTTCGGAAATGAACCCCTGGCCGTCGGTGACCGACATTGCCTGATGGCGGCCGATGTAGAGGGTCAGAAGGTAAAGGATCGCGAGTTGTGAAACGAAAGCCTTGGTGGACGCCACGCCGATTTCAGGACCCGCGTGGTTGTATATTCCGGCGTGCGTCTCGCGGGCGATGTTGCTTCCGACGACGTTGACCAGACCGAGGACGAGCACGCCTTTCCGTTTCGCCTCCTGCACGGCGGCCAGGGTGTCAGCCGTTTCGCCCGATTGACTGATCGCCAGAATGACGGTTCCGCGCCGCAGATTCAGCCTCCGGTAGCGGAACTCCGAAGCCATGTCGACTTCCACGCTGATGTTGGTGCAGCTCTCGAGAATGTAGCGACCCAGGAGGGCCGCGTAGTATGAGGTGCCGCACGAGACGATAACCAAGTGCTGCATCGACAGGAGCCGGTCTTGAACCGAGGCGATTCCGCCCAGTTTGGCGATTCCTTCGGCTGGGACGATCCGGCCGCGGATAGCGTTGCGCAGGGCTTCCGGCTCTTCGTGAATTTCCTTGAGCATGAAATGCGGAAAACCCTGCTTTTCGGCGGCGCTGACATCCCAGTCCACTTTCTGGGTCTCGCGATCGATTGCCGGACTTTGGAGATTCGTAATCCGGTAGCCGTCCCGGCGGAGAACGGCGATGTCGTCATCGTGCAGGTACACGACGTCCTTCGTGTGGCTGACCAAGGCCGAAACGTCGGAAGCGGCGAAGATCTCACCGGAGCCGATTCCGAGAATCATCGGGCTGCTGCGTCGGGCGGTAACTATTGTGTCGGGTTCGCGAGAGGACATGACCGCGATTCCAAAAGTGCCCTCGACTTTGCGCAAGGCCCCGGCGACGGCCTCTTCCAGGGAATTGGCGCGTGTGTAACTATCCTCGACCAGGTGGGCTAGGATTTCAGTGTCCGTCTCGGAACGGAAAACGTGCCCACGGCAAGCGAGCTCACTCTTGAGCGCCTGGTAGTTCTCGATAATGCCGTTGTGAACGAGGAGGATCTCGCCCTTGCAGTCGGCGTGGGGATGGGCGTTCGCGACCGAAGGCTTTCCGTGGGTCGCCCATCGCGTGTGCCCGAGTCCCCCTTTGGCGTGGCTGTCGATACCTGATACTTCGGCTTCCAGCTCGGCAATCTTGCCGACGGCGCGCTTGCAGGTGATCCCGCCATTTTCGAAAAGCCCGATGCCGCTCGAGTCGTAACCGCGGTATTCGAGCCTCTTAAGACCCTCGAGAAGGATCGGCAGCGCTTTCTTTGGCCCGAGGTAGCAGATGATTCCGCACATGAGGAGATTGTATCGGCTGGGTGGGGTCGGGGCAAACGGTAGGTAACACGGACTGACACCGACTAATACCGGACGAACACTTCCACTCCATTTCGGTCTGTGTCCCTCCGGCGTTGGTCCGTGTCAGTCCGTGTTAAAAAAATCCGAGTTGCAGCTTGGCGGCCTCGGACATCCGCTCCATGCTCCAGGGTGGGTCCCAGACGATCTGCAGGCTTACGTCGGTAACGCCGGGTGTGGCCCCGACCTTAGTCTCCACCTCGGGCGGAAGCGATCCGGCGACCGGGCACATCGGCGAGGTAAGGGTCATCTTGATGTCGACCTTGCCGCTTTCCTGGACGTCGAGGTCGTAGATCAGGCCCAGCTCGTAGATGTTTACCGGTATCTCGGGATCGAAAACCGTGCTGAGCGTATCGATAATGCGCTGCCGCAGTTCATCGACAGTTGGTTTTTCGGTGTTCGGCTGGTCCATGCTGTTTAACTCCCCGTCGGCCCGTCACTACTCGGTGGACACGGTGTCGGCCTTTCCGTCGAGTGCCGCCTGAAGCGTGTGCCATGCGAGCGTTGCGCACTTCACGCGGACGGGATACTCGCTGACTCCTTGGAATACCGCCAGTTTGCCAAGGTCACTCGTGTCTGTCGACCTGCCCGTCACCACGCTGTGGAAGCGCTTGAAAACCGCGCCCGCCTCGGCAACCGTCTTCCCTTTCAACACCTCGGTCATCAGGGAAGCAGAGGCAGTCGATATAGCGCAGCCGACACCTTTGAACCGGATGTCCTCCACCACGTCTCCTTGTACCTTCAGATAGACGGTCACGCGATCTCCGCACAGCGGGTTGTAGCCGTCGGCGTGATGATTGGCTTGTTCGAGCTCTCCGAAGTTTCGCGGTCGCTTGTTGTGGTCCAGGATCACCTGTTGGTACAGCTCGTTCAAATAGGACATTAGCCGAATACCTCGCTCACCTTGCTCAACGCTTCCACAAGGATATCGATTTCCTGTTTGGTGTTGTAGATGCCAAGGGAGGCGCGGGCGGTCGCCGGCAACCGATAGCGGTCCATCAACGGCTGAGCGCAATGGTGCCCTGTACGGATAGCGACGCCGAATTCGTCGACGATGGTGCCGATATCGTGCGGATGAATCCCCTTCATAACGAATGATTGCACGCTGGCTTTATTCTTCGCGGTTCCCACGAGTCTTACGCCGGGGACCGAGGCCAGCGCCTCGGCCGCGTACGTCAGCACGTCCGCCTCATAGGCGATCGCGCTGTCGAAGCCGATCGTCTCGAGATATTCCACCGCTGCCCCAAGGCCCACGGCACCCGCGATGTCCGGTGTTCCTGCCTCGAACTTGTACGGGAGGATGTTGTACTTGGTCTTTTCGAATGTGACGGTGCTGATCATGTCCCCGCCGCCCTGGTAGGGGGGCATGCTGTCGAGCAAGCCGGTTTTTCCGTACAGAACGCCGATGCCGGTCGGGCCGTAGAGCTTGTGACCGGAAAACGCGTAGAAATCGCAGTCGAGCTGCTGCACGTCGACACGGGCGTGTGCTATCCCCTGGGCGCCGTCCACGAAAACCGGAATCCCCCGGCTGTGCGCCGCCTGGACCATCTCGGCGACCGGGTTGATCGTCCCGAGCACGTTTGACATGTGGACAATTGTCACGAGCCGCGTGCGCGGGCCAAGGCTCTTCTCGAATTCATCCCAGATCAACTCACCTTCGTCGGTTATCGGGATAATCCGAAGCTTGGCACCCTTTTCCTCGCACAACATCTGCCAGGGCACGATGTTGGAATGATGCTCCATGGCCGACAGGACGATCTCGTCGCCCGGTCCGACGATCCGAGAACCAAGACAGCGGGCGACGAGGTTGATCGCTTCGGTCGTGCTCCGGACGAAGACGGTTTCGTGTGCATGGCGGGCATTGATGAACTTCTGGATCCGAATTCGGGCAGTCTCGTAAGCGTCGGTCGCCCGCTGGCTCAGGAGGTGAACGCCACGATGAATGTTGGCGTTATCGTTGCAGTAAAAATGCGTGATTGCGTCGATGACGTGCTGAGGCTTCTGGCTGGTCGCTGCGTTATCCAGGTAGACGAGCGGCTTACCGTGAATCCGCTGTTTGAGGATGGGGAAATCCTGCCGAATCCGGTCGACGTCAAATGACTTGATCGGCGTGCGGATTGTGGAGATGTTCGCTGCCGCTCGCATGGTCTAGCGCTGCTCCTTAATGACTTGAACGTGAGAAAGCCATTCGAAAAGTTGGGCATCGAGCTTTTCTCGAAAACGCTCGATTTTGATCCGGCCGATCAACTCGCTCGCAAACGCGTAAATCAGCAGATTGGCAGCGTCGTTGCGCCCGATTCCACGAGTTCGCAAATAGAAAAGCGCGTCGGAATCCAGCCGGCCTATAGTTGCGCCGTGCGTACACTTGACGTCGTCGGCATAGATCTCGAGCTGCGGCTTGGTGTTGACCAGAGCGTCATTCGAGAGCAGAAGGTTATTGTTCGTCTGCTTGGAATCGGTCTTCTGCGCGCCCTTACTGACGACGATCCGGCCGTGGAAAACGGCCCTGGAGCTGTCGGTCAGGATTCCTTTGTAGAGCTCGCGGCTCGAACAGTGGGGCTGGGCATGCTCGATCCGCGTGAAGTTGTCGATGTGCTGGTGACCGGTTGCGAGGTAAAGGCCGTTAAGCAACGCATCGCTTCCCTCGCCGTCCAGTCTCAACGTGAGGTTGTTGCGAACGATCGAACCGCCGATATCGATGCCGTGGAGCGCGGTATTACTGCTGCGTGCCTGATTGGTCTGGAGAGTGCCGACGTGAAAAGCATCGGTGCTTTCCAGCTGGATCCTGTGGTGATCGACGGTGCTGTTCTGCCCGACTACGAGCTCCGTGACCGGGTTGTTGAAATAGACCGCGCCAGGTTCGCCCAGGAACATCTCCACGATGCTCACTTCGCTGTTGGCACCGACGACGAACAGGCTCCGCGGGTGAGTCGAAAACGGCGCGGCTTCCTTCGTCGAGTAATAGGTCACCCAGATTGGACTGCGCTCTACAGTTCCGTCGGGAACAAACAGGACGACGCCGTCCTGCATAAAGGCCGCATTCAGGGCGTTAAGCGTGTGCTCCTTGAAATCCGAGTATTTACCCAGATGCGGTTCAACAAGCTCGGGTGTCGACCGGAGGATATCCGCGAGCGACGCGACCCGAGTGCCTTTGGGCATCCCCGTGAGATCCGACAAATCGGGCCGGTAAAAGCCGTTGAGAAACGCCAGGCGCGGTGAATCGAGCGTCGCAAACCGGCTTTCCTTTAGTGCTGACGGCAGATCCCGGGTGGCCGGGCGCGCCAGCGTGAAAGGGACACGATTCAGGGGTGCGAGGCTGGTGTACTTCCATTCCTCGTCCCGTGTCGTGGGCAGGCCGAACTCCTCCACGCGCATGATGGCTGCCCGGCGCATTCGGCGCAGCCAGTCCGGTTCCCGGCTGCCGATCTCGTTCTGCAGCTGGGCGAAATTTGCCAGGTAGATATCCTTGTCCTTTCGAACCGCCTCGATCATGTTTATCCCTTCCTCCGGTTCACGGTTACCCGGTTAGCCGGTTGTCCGGTTGAGGGTCGATGCCCGCAACCAGAACCGTCAACCGTGTCTTCCTACGCCAACCCTGAACCGCGTAACCGTTGAACCGCCTAACCGTTAAACCGTGTAACCCTGAACCGTGCAACCGTGAACTGTTTACCCGGCGCTGGGTTGATCCCCGGGCTCGATCTCGAGCCAGGAATAGCCTTTCGCCTCGAGTTCCAGCGCCAGCGATTTGTCGCCGGAGGTCACGATGCGCCCGTCGGAGAGGACATGGACGTAGTCAGGCACGATGTAATCGAGGAGTCGCTGGTAATGCGTGATGACCAGGAACGCCCGATCTGCCTGCCGCATTGCGTTAACCCCATTGGCCACAATCTTCAGGGCATCGATGTCGAGCCCGGAATCGGTTTCGTCCAGGATGACCAGCTTCGGCTCCAGAACGGCCATCTGGAAAATTTCATTGCGTTTCTTTTCCCCGCCGGAGAACCCCTCATTGACGGCCCGGTTGATCAGGCTCTCGTCCATCTTAAGGAGCTTCATTTTTTCGCGGACCATGGTCAGGAAGTCCATAGCATCAACGTCGTCCTGGTCACGGTGCTTCCGGATCGCGTTCAGCGCCGCCCGGAGGAAGTACATGTTGCTGACGCCACGGATTTCCACAGGGTATTGGAAGGCCATGAAAATGCCTTCGCGGGCGCGATCCTCGGGCGCCATTTCCAGGAGATCCTGACCCTGGAAATGCACCTGGCCGTCGGTGACCTCGTAAGATTCACGGCCGGCGAGCACCTGGGCAAGCGTGCTCTTCCCGGAACCGTTCGGTCCCATAATGGAATGGACTTCGCCCGGCCGAATGGTTAAGTTGATTCCCCGCAAGATCGGCTTGTTCGCTGCCGAAACATGTAGATTCCTGATCTCGAGCATTCTGGTTCTCCGTAACTTGTTACGATTGTGGGTATTCGGGGTATTTCGGGGACATAATACTTAATTCCCTCGCCGCTGGCTCGCTTTCCCCGTCAGCAAAGGAATTAAGTTTTGTGTCCCCGAAATACCCCGCGAAATACCCGAAAGCCCCGCGAGCCGTTCTAAAGTCCTTTGGTTCTTCTACCCGACACTGCCTTCCAGGCTGATGCTGAGGAGCTTCTGGGCTTCGACGGCAAATTCCATGGGAAGCTCCTTGAAGACCTCCTTGCAGAAGCCGTTGACGATCATGGAAACGGCATCCTCAGCCGAGATCCCCCGTTGCTGGCAGTAAAAAATCTGGTCTTCGCCGATCTTCGATGTCGACGCTTCGTGCTCCATCTGAGCGGTGCTGTTCTTGATTTCAATATAGGGAAACGTGTGAGCCCCGCACTTGTCGCCGATGAGCATCGAGTCGCACTGAGTGTAGTTGCGGGCGTTTTCGGCGCCGCCCAGGATCTTGATCAGGCCCCGGTACGTGTTCTGTCCGAAGCCGGCGGAGATGCCCTTGGAAACGACGGTGCTCCGTGTGTTCTTGCCGATGTGGATCATCTTCGTCCCGGTGTCGGCCTGCTGGCGTTTTCGCGTTAAAGCGACGGAGTAAAATTCGCCGATGGAGTTGTCGCCGAGCAGAATGCAGCTCGGGTACTTCCAGGTGATTGCTGATCCCGTTTCGACCTGGGTCCAGGAAATCTTCGAATTCACCCCGGCGCATTTTCCGCGCTTGGTGACGAAGTTGTAGATTCCACCTCGGCCCTCGTCATCCCCCGGATACCAGTTTTGGATCGTGGAATACTTGATCTGGGCATTGTCGTGCGCTACCAGCTCGACGACCGCGGCGTGCAGCTGGTTTTCGTCTCGCATCGGCGCAGTACAGCCTTCCAGGTAACTCACGTAGGCCCCTTCGTCGGCGATGATCAGCGTCCGTTCGAATTGCCCCGTCTTCGCCGCGTTAATCCGGAAGTACGTCGAGAGCTCCATCGGGCAGCGAACCCCCTTCGGGACGTAGCAGAAGGATCCGTCGGTAAAGACCGCCGAGTTCAGACAGGCGTAAAAGTTGTCGGAGAGAGGAACCACCGACCCCAGGTACTTCTGGACAAGGTCGGGATGCTTCTGAACGGCTTCCGTGAAGGATCCGAAAATGATGCCCAGTCCGGCCAGTTTCTCCTGGAAGGTCGTCGCCACCGAGACACTGTCGAAAACGGCGTCCACGGCCACCCCGGCCAACAGCTCTTGCTCCTCGAGTGGAATGCCCAGCTTGCGGTATGCATCAAGGATCTGGGGATCCACCTCGTCCAGGCTCTTGACCTTCGCCTGGCTCTTGGGCGCCGAGTAGTAGACGATGTCCTGGTAGTTGATCGGAGGAAAAGTGACGTTCGCCCAGCGCGGTTCCTCAAGCGTGAGCCAATGCCGATACGCCTTGAGGCGCCATTCGAGCATGAATTCCGGCTCATGCTTTTTGGCCGAGATCAGGCGAATTACGTCTTCATTCAATCCCGCCGGAACGGCGTCCGCCTCGACGTCGGTATAAAAGCCGTATTTGTATTCCTGATTGGCTAACTCATGAATCTGTTCTGTCTCGGTAGCCATTGGTTCTCCTTACTGCCGAATTTGGCTGCATCAGCCAAGAGTGACCGATGATGCTTTCCCTCCCCGCTCGAGCGGGATAAGGGGCGCCGTCAAGGGTCGAGTCATATCCGAAAGAGTGATGTTGTCCAGAGCCTTGCGCACGGTCTGGTTGATGAGGTGCCAGTTAGTCCGCACCGGGCAGGACGACTCCTGGCGGCAATCCCCGGGCGCATCGACGCATTCCGTCATCGCGAAAGGCCCATCGAGCGCGCTGATGACATCCGTTACCGTGATCCGGTCAGGCCGCCGGGCCAGCATATACCCGCCCCGGGCGCCACGGACCGAAATCAGGAGCCCCGCCCGCGTCAACACTTTGAGGATCTTGCTGACCATAGGCAGCGGGAGGTTCGCCCGGTCCGCCAATTCGCGGGCGCTCAGGGTCAACCCGTTCGGATCCGTTGCGAACTGCGTCAGCAACACGACCCCGTAATCCGTCTGCTTGCTCATCCGAATCATGGACGTCCTAACTCACTCCCGAACATGAATCAGTACCACATTGGTACTGTTTATGAAGGATACCAACCCGGAGCTTCGCTTGTCAACAACTGCGGCACATGGCGGGCCTCGCGTAACCGACGGATTGGAAAAAGGTTAAGAGCGTGTCAATCGGGCTGGCAAAAACGTCCTGGCGGGGCCGGGTCGGCGACTGGAAGGAGTTTGAATCCTCTCGTGTCGCCGATGGCCCCTGGTGTGGGCTTGCTGTCCGGGATCTGCAGACAGCGATTCGAACCTAGGAGTACTTGTCGTGTCCCTGCAACTTGACCATCTTGTTATACAACCCGAGGATCAAGAGTGTCGGGGCCCATTGTCCGACGAAATTTGAAGCCGACTCGCGGCCGACCGCCCGGAGAACCCAGGACGCTGCCATGGATCCGACGGCGGCCCATAGGAATGTGTCCGAGGGGAGCTTGGCGGTATAGTCCTCAATGGCTCGTGCGACAGGTCCTTCGGTTTTCTCAGGCTGGACAAAAGTGCCTTCCGTACCCATAAATCTACCTCCTATAAGCATTGATAGTTCGCGTGTGGACGGGAGAAATTGAAGAGAACTCTTAATTCCATTGTGGGCCCAAGGCAGGGGTCAGTCAAGGGAGCCGGGCGTGCCGCGATCGCGCGGAGCGCCGTCTTTCGGAGCCGCGCACGA
>CAYQYP010000491.1:0-9058 GCA_964421755.1 uncultured Acidobacteriota bacterium | reverse complement strand
TGGCCGTGGACAGTGGCACAGCTGAACAGCGCCGCGAGCAGGAACACGTGGGCGCACAATCGGCCTGGGTGCATAGCGGGCCACTATAGCATAGCTCAGCGGGCAGCGGGCAGAAGGCAGCGGGCAGAAGGCAGCGGGCAGCGGGCAGCGGGCAGAAGGCAGCGGGCAGAAGGCAGCGGGCAGATGGCAGACGGCAGCGGGCAGGTGTCAGCGGGCAGGTGTCAGCGGGCAGTGATATAGAGTGACTCTATGTCTGACCTCAACCCCAGTGCTATCAAGGAGATGATCGTCTATCAAAAGGCCTATCAGCTCGCCATGCGGATCTTCGAACTTACCCGTTGTTTCCCTCCCGAAGAGCGCTTTGCCTTGACCGGCCAGATCCGACGGTCCTCACGTTCGGTTTGTCTGAACCTGAGGGAGGCTTGGGCCAAACGTCGGTACGCTGCTCACTTCCTATCGAAAATCACTGACTGCGACGCCGAAAACAATGAAACCGATTCGGCTCTCGATTTCGCGCGTGACTGCCAATATATCTCCCCCGAGGAGCACGCCAACCTAGTGTCGGTTGGCCGCGAGGTCGGCAAACTCCTCGGTGCGATTATCAAGAACCCGGAAAAGTACCTTCTACCTTCCGCTGCCCGCTAAAATCTGCCATCTGCCGTCTGCCCGCTGCCATCTGCCCGCTGCCATCTGCCGTCTGCCCTCTGCCGTCTGCCCGCTGCCATCTGCCCGCTGCCCGCTGCTACCATGGATTCAGCAGGACCTGGTTCTCCGGGTTGCGGCTTTCGCCGGCGCTTGTCACATAGACGGCCGGTTTATCCCGGATCACGCACTTGTTCTCGCAAATGCCACACCCAATGCATAAATCCATGTTGATGTGCGGTTGCTTGACGGTGACCCGCTCCCCTTTTTCGTTTGTCACCTCGATTTCCTCGAACCAGATGGCCTTTTTCGGAGTGGGGCAGTGCTCCTCACAGACAATGCATGTCTTTGCAAACGCGTATGGGAGGCAACGGTTCTTGTCGAAGAAGGCAGTGCCGATGTGGACTTTTTGCTTGGCCTCCAGACTAATCTTCGTGATCGCTTCGGTAGGACAAACCTGCGTGCAGAGATTGCACTCGTACTCGCAAAAGCCGCTCTGCATTTTAAGAACCGGAGACCACAGACCTTCCAGTCCTGCCTCGAACAGAGTGGGATGAATTGCGTTCGTGGGACAGACTTTCATGCATTCGCCGCAGCGAATACATTTCTCCAGAAACTCGTCTTCGCAACGCGAGCCGGGAGGTCGAACCAAACTCGGATTGAACGACTTCCGGGCGGACTGCGGATGGATGCCGAACACGAGCGCCGTCCCAATGCCCGCCAGGCCGGCACCGAGCACAGATCGTCGAGTGAGGCCGATTTGCGCCCCATCAACAGGCCGCCAGAAAGCTTTCAGCCAGCGAGTCACTCGGTTATCGAGCAGTCTTCTCATATTCAACCCGAACCAGCGGTTTGTCCTGCTTCTTCCCAAAACCGAACGAGATAGCCTCGTGCGGGCAAACCGACTCGCAGTTCCAGCAATAAAAACACTCGGACGGTTTCCAGCCTTCAGTGACGTCCGGATTCGCTCCGCCGGGACAGTTCGCCACGCAAATGCGGCAACTGTTGCACAGCGCGGAATCTTTACGCAGCTTGAGCCACGGGTTTTTCCCAACAAGACCGAGTAGAGCACCCAGCGGGCAGATGACCCGGCACCAGAATCTCGGCCGGTAAACGTTCAGGATAACCACGGTAACGAATAGCAAGCCTATCAGGCCCGCCCATAAATAGTGCGGTTGCTCCACGGCGAGAACCTTCTCACGCAGGACTTCATACAGCGGTTCCGTGACCCGGGTGAGTCGAGCCGGGCCGATGCCGGGGTCATGGTTGTAGACCCAGCCGAATACCGCCTGGGTGCCGAAGTTGAAGGCGGGGAAGATCGCCACCGCCAGTGCCCTGTAAAAGAAGGAGAAGGGGTCAAGCCACCCAACGAGGTTTACGCCGGCAAGAGAGCCGGCAAGGAAGAAGATAAGAATGTAGTACTTGTACCGCTGAGAAGGGCGGAACCCGCCTTTCTCCAACCGGGCCTTTGTCTTGTCGTTTCTCAGGCTGGTTGTTGCGTTGTGCAGGACGCCGAAGGGGCACAGCCAACCGCAAAACCAGCGGCCGAAAAGCAATGTCACCACGAGTACGAGACCAGACAGAACCAGAACCGGATGAACGAAGTACCAAGTCGTCAGGGTTACCAGTGGGTCCAAGTGGAAGAAGGCTTCGACCGGTGCGGGGACCAGGTTGATCGGGTGGTAGGTCGTCTCCAGGAAAAGATAGAGGAAGGCGAGGAAGAACGCTGTCTGGCTCAGTCTCCGCAGCCAGACGATGCGACGCGTCTTGGATCTCTTTTTCGGCATACGGTACAACTGCTCACTGCCCACTAAAAGCTGGACAGCCGGAGTCCCACTTGGAAGCGGGACCTACGTGGAACCTCGACCGGCGGTTTGGTGTAGGTCCGACTTCCCAGTCGGACATGGGCGGATTCGCTTTTCAGAATCCGCCTCTTTACGGCCCGGTTGGTGCCATCGTGTCCCGACCGGTCAGCCGTTTTAAATAACAACTTCTTTTGGCCCGAGCGATTTGTAGTCGATCGTGCCCAGGCGTCTCGCCGCGGCTTCGACGATGTGCCCTATGCGGCGCGGATCGACGCCGAGGACTTCAGCCCCCCGCGCGTCTACGGCCACCTGGTCGGTCCCGGCGACGACGATGTCTTTCCTCGCCACATCGGCGAGATTCCCACCGGTCGGCCCGTTTGCGGTTAGAACGCGAATTCCGTCAAGGACTACGAGGTCCGGCTTCAGGAAGACTGCGAGGTCCGTGACCGTATTGTCAAGATCCTGATGGTAGCGGTTTCGCTGTCCGCCCGCCGCGCCCATGAGGTTTTTCATCCCGAGGGTTGCGCGACACATGCTGTGATGCTTGACGATCGGGAGATTGATGAACTTGTCTGCTTCAACGAAGTCGGTGTAGATCTCCCACTCAGGCAGCGCCTTGCCCTTGATGGCCATCTTTCGGCACTTGCGCGGATCGAGGAAAACAACTTTAGCCCCGGCCTTTTCGGCAGCCACCTGGATCCCGGATCTTGCGAATACGGTCTGGGCCGGGTGACAGCTGTTGTCGCTGACGAAGACCTGGCCGGCTCCCGCTTCATAACATTGCTTGACGACGGAGGCGACCAGGTCGGGATTCGTAGTGGCGGCCAACTCGGGCTTCCGGTTCCAGCCCATGTTCGGCTTGACCCAGACAACGTCCCCTTTTGCGACGAATCGGCGCATCCCGCCAAGGGCCTCGAGCGCCTTTCTGGCAAGGCGGTCCGCCTCTTCAGCTATCCCGGCGGGGTCGGAGGGGGAGGTCTTGTAACGGGCAATGCTGATGACCGGTGCGGGAGCGGCAGCCAGGCCCGACCGCGTCCAGAAAAGCGCCGGGAGCGCGACGGTGCCTGCCTGCGCGCAGGTCGTCAGGAAACGTCTTCGGTCAGTTCGGAATTTCATAATGGCCATTCGGAAAAGTTTATATTATCGAATAGCTTTCAATCCGTGTAAACGATTTCGGCCCAAGACGCCTCAGCAAGGGCATCTGCTTGCCCGGTGCCGGTAACCCGCGCACTCCGCAAAAGACGCTGCGTTTGCGGTCTAGTTGCCAGATGTCCGACGTAGGTCCGACTTCCAAGTCGGACATTCGGCATGCGGCCAGCTGGCTCGATGTTGCTGGCGTCTGTAGTGTCCGACTTGGAAGTCGGACCTACGCCGGAACTATTGCTCGCCCGCTACAAACAAAAAACGGCCAGGACCGAAGTCCTGGCCGCGTTGGTTTGCTGAACTACAGCAGCTCGCTAGAAGTCGTAGCGAAGTGCGAACTGCATGACTCGCGGGGAGCCCTGGATGTTCGTGTGGCTGAACCAGTTGGCGTCAGCCTCACTCTTGTAGGGGTCGATCCCCAACCAGGACACTGCGAAGTCCTCACCGAGCCGCTGGGTGTTGGTCGCGTTGAATACTTCCCAACGGAACTCGAGCTGGTGGCCCTCGCCATAAGGCATATCGAAGACCTTGCTCAACCCGAAATCAAATGCTGCGTATCCCGGGTAGCGAAGGACGTTTCGGTCACCCGATTCACCGGCGATCGCATTGCGGTAGCTCTGGTAAGCATAATCGGGATCGGCGAACAGGTTCGGCGCGCGGCCGTTGCCATCAGCGTCGGGCTTGGGGTCCTTGGTCGAACCGGGCTTCGGGTCACGGATCCGGTAACCGGGGGTCATCAGGTTCCAGTTGGTCGGCCAGACGCCGCTGGTAAACGGGGCGTAGACGACCGGCAGTCCCGTGTTCCACCGGTAGATGCCGTTGAAGCGCCAGTTGCCGAGGACCTGGTTTAGCACGGGGTTCATCCCGCTGCCAAACCGTCTTCCCTTGCCAAACGGCAGATACCAGAGCCAGTTGGCATTGATCACGTGGTTGGCATCGAAATCGGAGGCTGCGTACGAAGCATCCGGATACAGCGGGTTCACGATGAAAGCACTCGAGCTCCAGGCGCCTTCTGCCTGCAGACCCGAAGCGTTGTCCCAGGAGTTGCTCCAGGTGTAGTTGAAATCCATCACCAGGTCGTCCTTGAACCGCTCACGAGCCGTCAATGTAAAGGCGTGATAGTCGGAGTAGGCGACGCTGCTCCACACGTTGAGGGCCGCATACTGCGGGTGGAAGAACATGTTCGGATAGATTCCGGTGTTGTCGAAGCTATCCTGCACCCAGGTCCAGTCCGGGGTGTCATAGCCATCAGGCGCCGGGATGTAGTAGAACCACTGCGTAGCCGTCAGGCCGTCTCCGGCCGCGTACGGGAACAGATTTTCGAAGTAAGGGATGGGGGCGGCGTCTTCATATGAGATCCCCGCGTCGCGGTACTCGGCAAGTTTGCGGGCGGCCGTGTACCAATCCATCCCCGAGACCGGATCCACGATGTTGTTCAGATGCATGACATCGCGCTGGGCAAGAAGATTGCGCGCGGCGCGCCCGAGGTATGACCCTTCGATGAACAGGCCGCCTGGAAGTTCGCGGCCGATCGACAGGTTCCAGGTGTAGTTGACCGGCGTCTGGATACTGTCGTCAAGGCTTTGCTCGATACGGGTCCTCTCGTCAGCAGGCTGCTGCATGAGCATGTTCTCGGGGACGGTGACGACCGTAAAGTCGGGAGTACGAACGCTCTGGTTGAAGCCCGTGAAGAGCGGTCCCGGCTTTGTGCTGACATTGAACGTGTTGGCAGAAGTCGCCTCGGACGATGTGTACCCGATGGAGTTGCCCAGGTCGAAACTGACCGCCAAGGCGCTGCCGACCCGGTCGTAAATCATTCCGGCGCCGCCACGGATGACGGTCTGCCCGGTTCCGCCAAAGATCGCGCGCAAAATCCCGGAATCGAAACGGGGACTCCAGGCGAAAGCGACGCGCGGAGCCAAGTTGCCCCATTCCATATCGTACCAGCCCTTCTTGTCGTAGTAAGGACCGGCATAGTCCAGCGAGAGGGTTGGATTGTATGGCTCACCGCGGGCGGCCATGTTCTTACGCGCCTCGAATACCTGGCCCAGGCTGAAGTCGGGCTTTAGCTGGAAGCCATTGGTTTCGTAAACCGGCGTGTTCACACCCCAGCGGACACCGTAGGTCAGGGTGAAGTCGGGTGTAGCCCTCCAGCTGTCCTGAAAGTAGAACTCGTACTCTTCGGTGCCGAAGCTGCGCTCCGTTGGGGTCCCGGCTGGCTGCAGTTTACCGGCCAGGTCATATGTGTAGTTGGCTTGGTACTGCGAGTAGCGGCCGATCAACGCCGCCGCCGACATCTGGAAGGACCGCCTGCTGCTGGAGGCCAGGTCGGGGAGAACTCGGCTGACCACGCTTCCGGATCCCGAGTAATACAAGGCGTTAACGATCGCTTCGTCGTATGCCCTGCTGTAATTCTCGCGGTTGTTTCGGATCAGACGGATGTTGGTTCCAACCTGGACCGTATGGTTGCTCTTGGTCCAGGAGAGGTCATCCGTGATGTTGTGCACCGGGGTGGTTCGGCTCGCCTTCCGGGTAAACGAGTCTTCGAACACTTCGCGGAAGGAGATGCGGTTGGCGTCCGAGGCTCCCTGGCTGGTGTACGCTTGCCGGGTCAAGCCGTAGCGCAGGTTGTTGAGCAGCGTGTTGCTCATCGTCCAGGAATGGCTGAGACTCAAGCCGATGGGGTGGTACCAGCTCTTTGGCATGACGCTGTCGGGATAGTATTGCGCTTGCCTGGCTTGGTTATCCCACTGGTAGTTGAAGCGCGCGTAGATGCTGTGATTATCGTTCGCTATATAATCGAGGCGTGTCGTGTAGATGTTCCAGTCGAGCGGCATCGAGGCGTTGAAACGGTAGCCTCCGGTATTGATCCCGTCGCCCTCCCCATCATCGTTCATCGGGTAGCGGGCTGCCGCGTCCTTCAGAACCGCGATGGCAAGCGGATTTATCCCGACCGGGAAAAGGCCGTTAAGCTGCCCGGTATCCAGCGTGACCTTTTCGCCCGCCGTGTTCACGTACTTCACTTGGCCCTCACCGAGGTGAGGGAGCGGGACGAAGCGCAGCTGACTCTCCTGCTTGCGGTCCTTGCGGCCTTCGTAGTTGAAAAAGAAGAAGAGTTTGTCCTTGGAAATCGGTCCGCCGAGGGACGCGCCGAACAAGTTCCGGATGAGGTTCGGACGGGCAATTCCCGGTTTGCCGTCTCGATCCGGGTCCTCGACCACCCGGTTGTTGAAGAAATCGTTGGCCGTCGTGACCGTGTTGCGGTGGTACTCGTAAAGGTTGCCGTGGAAGTCGTTGGTCCCGCTCTTGGTGACGAGGGAAACCTGGGCGCCGGAGGACCGGCCCTGGTTGGCGTTTGCGTTAATCGTCGTTACTCGGAACTCCTGAACCGAATCAGGCGTGACGCGAACCACGGATTCGAACGCTTCGCCGGTCTGCTGCTCGTTGACGTCGATGCCGTCGAGGGTCAGGTTGGACTGGTCGGATCGTGCGCCAGCAACGTAACCTTCCTTGGTCACGCCGGGCTGCAACTTCAGCAGGTCGACGACGTTTCGAGATTCGATCGGAAGTTGCATGATCTGCAGTTCGTTGAACTGGTTGCCGACCGTGGCGTCGGTCTTGTTCAGCATTCTTTCGGCGCTGACCACGACTGTTTCCGATACTTCACCAACGGAGCTGAACTTCAGGTCGAGAGTCATGGGGGTGTCAACCAGGAGGCGCAGATCATCGACTACGACCGTCTTGAATCCCGCTAGCTCCGCGCGGACCTGGTACTGTCCGGGACTCACCTGGGCGAACTGGTAGTTCCCTGAGTCGTCTGTGACCGTCGTCCGCTCGGCGGACGTCGACTTGCTCGTCAGCGTGATTTCAGCGCCTGGAACGACCTTGTCCTGGGGGTCCTTGAGAACTCCCTGCAGTTGCGAGGTCTGAGCGAGCGCCAGGCCTTGAACAACGGCAGCCAGCATCAGGACCAAGACAAGCCTCGTCCAGAACTTCCTTCTAACGATGGTGTCCACGTTGCCCTCCCATGGTAAAGTTGACACTTCTTCTCAAAATGGAGAAAGGTCCCAACTTCCGGACCTTTACGCGAGCTCTTGGGATGCCGGTGCACATTCTAGGACAGCTTAACGTTTTAGTAAACTGAAACTTTGGTAGTAAAAAGCAAGGTACTGTAAATACCCAAACTCAACATGGCCATCAGGATACTGATTACCGGCGGGACGTTCGACAAAGAGTACGACGAGTTGCACGGCACCCTCTATTTCAAGGACACCCACCTTCCAGAAATGCTCTCGCTCGGCCGGTGCAAACTCGAGGTGACGACCCGGACAGTCATGATGGTCGACAGCCTGGACATGACCGACGAAGACCGGGAACTCATTCTGGAGCAGTGCCGCAAGTCCCCGGAGGATGAAATCGTGGTGACCCACGGGACTGATACGATGGTCGAAACGGGCCGTCTTCTCGGCAGTGTCATCAGGGACAAGACCATTGTCCTGACCGGAGCGATGGTCCCTTACGCCTTCGGCAGTTCCGATGGATTGTTCAACCTCGGCAGCGCCCTCTCCTTTGCGCAGACATTGCCACACGGCACCTATATCGCTATGAACGGTCGTTGCTTTCGATGGGACAATGTCCGCAAGAACCGGGAACTGGGGATCTTTGAGACCACGGAAAACACGGAAAGCACGGAAAGCACGGAATAAAGACGAAAGACCCACGGAAGACACGGGAAAGCGATGGGCGTGAGTTTCGAGATCTTCTACCAGAACGCGAACTACCGCAAACACAAGCGGCTGCTTTTCAACTATCTCCTCCGAAAGGCGGTGATCTCCGGCGAGCTTCCCACGACCGCAGGCCGTATCTTGGACGTGGGCTCAGGCATTGCCCCGATGGTCCCGGTGCTTGACAGCGCGGTCCTTGGCGACACATCGCCGACCGGTATGAGGATCATGCGCGAGGAAGGGTACCGTTGTGCTGTCCTGGATCTAACCCACCTCGGATTGCGATCGGGCTCGTTCGACGTTGTTGTCTGCTCGGAGGTGATCGAGCACATCGAGGCGGACGCTGCGGCGATCGAAGAAATTGCCCGTGTCCTCAAAGCAGGAGGCACACTGCTGTTGACCGTTCCGCTGCATCGTTACTACTGGTCGGTGGACGACAACGAAGTCGGTCACCAGAGGCGCTACAACCCGAACGTTCTCAGGCAGCGGCTCGAGGCGGCCGGCCTGCACGTGGAGAAGTCGGCCAGCGTAGGGAGTCCCTTCGAACGGGTTGCCACTATTTCCGCCCTGCTCGCCTTTCGCAGCATGCAAAAGTCCGATTCCTCGATGGATCGTCAGCCGGGCGCGCTCTTTACATTGAGCAATCGGCTGGTCGCCGGATTCCTGCGCGGCGCCGCTTTCCTCACGCCGCTGAAGCTCAGCAGCATCGGCATATTTGTGTGCCGGAAAGTTTCGGGGACATAA
>CAYQYP010000490.1:0-3615 GCA_964421755.1 uncultured Acidobacteriota bacterium | reverse complement strand
GAAATCCGTGGCATTTTTTCCGCAGGCTGCTATCATTCTGGCTGGAAAAAGCTGCCGACGCCTCTCGTGCGCAACTCGGCGATATCTCCTTACGCATCAGGAATCAGGAGGAAATCGAGATGAGGATACTGGCAATTGTGTTGCTGGCTGTGCTGGCTACGGTCCCAGCCACGGCCCAGCAAAGCTTCGATCTCATCGTTTACGGCGGCACGGCCGGTGGCGTCATGACCGCGGTGGCAGGCGCCCGGCAGGGACTGAAAACGGCTCTTCTCAATCCCGGCAAGCACATTGGCGGGATGGTGAGCGGCGGGCTGTCAGGCACCGACGTCGGCAGGCGCGAAGTCATCGGGGGACTGGCGCTGGAGTTCTACCTTCGTGCCGGCCGGCACTACCAACTGAACCGCCACATGCAGGAGATCGCTTGGATGCCCGAGCCCAAGGTTGCCGAAGCGATCATGCGGCAGATGCTGAAGGAGGCGGGCGTCACCCTCATTGAAGATCACCGCTTGCGGGAAAAGACCGGCGTTCGCAAGGAAGGCACCCGCATCGTCGAAATCACCACGGAAACCGGCGCGACGTTCCGCGCCACCGTTTTCGCCGACTCGAGCTACGAGGGCGACCTCATGGCCCAGGCGAAGGTCAGCTACACCTTTGGCCGCGAAAGCACGAATCAATACGGCGAGTCGCTGGCCGGCGTGCGGGCCGTGACGCCCAGCCATCAGTTCGCCGTGGATATCCCGGCACACGACGAAAACGGCAAGCTGCTGCCGGAGATCTCGGCGGAGCCGCGCGGGGAGCCAGGATCGGCCGACAAGAGGATCCAGGCCTACAACTTCCGCGTCATCGGCACCAATGTCCCCGAGAACCGCCTGCCCTGGCCGAAACCCGAGGGCTACGATCCCTGGCGCTACGAGTTGCTGGCGCGCTATCTCACCGCCATGACCGAATTCATGGGCAGCCCGCTCACGTTCAACGAGGTGAGCCTGCTGCGGGTCATCCCTAACGGCAAGGCGGACCTGAACAACCGAGGCGGCTTCTCCACCGACTATATCGGCAAAAACTACGCCTATCCCGATGGCAGCTACGCCGAACGCGCCCGCATCTGGAAGGAGCACGAGGACTACCAGAAAGGCTTCTACTACTTCCTGGCAAATGATCCGCGCGTACCGAAATCACTGCAGGAGGAAGTGCGGCAGTACGGGCTTGCGAAGGACGAGTTCGTCGACACCGGGAATTGGCCCAACCAGCTTTACATCCGCGAGGCCCGACGAATGGTGGGCGATTTCGTGGCGACTCAGAAGGACCTGCAGACGGACTTGACGAAGCCCGACGTCATCGGCATGGGCAGTTACAACTCCGATTCCCACAACCTGCAGCGCTTCATCAACGAGAAGGGCTTCGTCGAGAATGAGGGCGATGTGCAGGTGCCAGTAAAGCCGTATCAGATCCCCTATCGCCTCATCCTGCCGAAGCGCGGCGAGGCGGCGAATCTGCTGGTACCAGTCTGTTTCTCCGCCTCTCACGTGGCCTATTCGAGCTTGCGCATGGAACCCCAATATATGCTCGTCGGCCATGCGGCGGGCCTCGCGGCGGCGCTTGCCGTGCGTAGCGGGTCGGCCGTGCAGGAGGTGAACCTTGCCGAGCTCCAGAAAAAGCTGCTCGCCGAGGGCGCAGTGTTTGAGTACGGAGCGGAGTTTCAGGCCAAGGCCTTGGACGCCATCCGTCAGATCCTGGATCCGACTCCGGCGCGTCGCCGGGCCCCGTGGGCGCGCCCGGCCGTTAAATAGATTCAGTCCGAGCGGAATCTAACGTCTCGCGCGGCGGGCAAACCCCGCGATGACTTGCAGTTGGTTCGTTACATCCTGCTCCATGAGCGCTCCCTGCTCCCGGAGACGGGCGACCAGCGCCGGCACATCGATTTCCTGAACCGGCTTGGAGCTTTTGATCGCCATGGCCGCCGCAACACCCGCAGCCTGCCCGATAATCATGTACTGGGGCTCCATTCGTAATGACGAATACGCCACATGACTCGCGGAGAAACAGACCGGCACCAGCAGATTCGCCGCCTCCGCCCGTTTGGGCAGCATCAACCGGTAGGGAATCTGGTACGGCTTGACCGCCACCTGGACGTCCCCTTCGTTCACCACCATGCCGTTGGGCCCGATGACCCGCTGGATGTTATGGGAGTCGCTATTGTAGGATCCCATGCCGATCGGGTCTGTCTTCGTGAGCTCTGTCTGCAGGTCTCTCTGCGTCACTACGAAGTCACCCACCATGCGCCGCGCTTCGCGGATGTATAGCTGGTTCGGGAAATTGCCGTTGTCCGTGAACTCGTCCTTCGCCAACCCCCAACGGTTCACATCTTTCTGCAGGTCGGCCGGAACCTGGGGATCATTGGCGAGGAAATAGAAGAAGCCCTTCACGTAGTTTTCGTGATCGCGCCAGATCTCTTCGCGGCGCTTGTAGGAGCCGTCAGGATAGTCGTAGTTCTTGCCGATATAGTCCGTCGAGAACGCGCCGCTGTTGTTGAAATCGCCCTTCCGGTTGGGGATAGGGCCGGGACCTGTGACGTTGTTGAACCGCGGGGCCATACCATTCTTTGCAGTCATCGCCTTGAGCAGGCGCGCAAGGAGCTCGTAGCGTTCCGGGCGGTAGTCGGGAGGCTTGGGGAATGGCACCTGGTTGGACGGATCGTCGGTGAGGATCAGGCGGAAGTTGTAGGCCTGGACCTTTCGATCGGCCGAGCCAAACTCTCCCGGCGGGTCCGGTGAAATCTCCGGCAGCAGTTTTCCATTCTCGTCCAAGGCGGGGATGTCGACCGTAAACTGATGGTAGGGCGTTTTCTCGCGGACCCCCGCCAGGTTTTCGCCATACTGCGAGACACCTTCCCTTCCCCATGTATAGGACACGCCAGACTGGGCCATCAGGTCGCCCTCATAGGTGCAGTCCGCGAAAACTCTTCCCCGGAAACTGTTCCCATTCTCCATCGTGATTTCCGTCACCCGGAGACCCTCTTTGCGCACGCCGGTTTTCTCCCGAAGGCGATGACGATAACGGACGTCGACACCTGCCTCTTTGATCATGTCGTTGAAAATCGCTTCCGCTACCTTTGGCTCCGGCAGCCAGGCGATGTCCTGCAGGTAGCGATGCATCTCGTAATGCCGGCCGGCGCGCCAGTAGAACTCCAGCGCCATGCCGCCGATGACTTCCCGCCTTCCCACGTCCGTACGGGAGAGCCCTCCTGAGACCATTCCGCCCAGGTGATCCCGTGGTTCGAGCAACACGACCCGCAAACCCTCGCGGGCCCCGCTCACGGCCGTCATCACGCCGCCAGCCGTGCCGCCATAAACCACCAGGTCAAAGGACTCCGACTCGGCCATGATGACCGGCGAGATGAGCATTGACATCACGGCTGCCATGCAGCACAGGACGGCCATCCGAGATGCGGGCGCCATAACTCCTCCGTTCTTTCGAGGCCCAATTCAGAAATCTGCAACTAATTGCCGACCCCAACGGGGTCGCGTAGCAGAGCCCAGGGTTGGTCGCGTCGTTTGCGACCTACCCTGGGTGCCGGACGCAGCAAGATACCAACCCTGAAAGGGTTGCGTAGCGGGC
>CAYQYP010000489.1:0-24844 GCA_964421755.1 uncultured Acidobacteriota bacterium | reverse complement strand
AACCCAGTGCGGACGGGACGTCCGCGCTCCCGAAGGCCGCCGCGCTCCAGAAGTGTCGGGACCGGACAGAGGACGGCGCTGCCTGCCGGAGACCAACAGCCTACTCGTGTTCGTCCTCTTCGTCCTCCTCCCAGTCCTCCTCCTCGAGCTCGTCGTCGTCGAAATCGTCTTCTTCGTCGAGGTCGTCGGAGCCTGAGAGGCCCTCAAACTGCTCGATCAATCGCCGGTTGACGACATTGCTGTCGAAGCCTTCGGGATCGAAGGGGTAGCCCGCCCATTGGAACAGCGCAGGGTGTCGCGGGTCTTCTGGGTTTTTCAGGGCGTTTGATATCTCAGGGTAGGCCTCCGGATCGCAATCTTCGGGCGGGCAGGCCCTCTGGCCGCCGAGACAGACCGGGTAAGGGAATCCCAGGCTCGGCGCCTTCACATCCTCGATTTCCACACTATGTTTCCAGGTGCCTTCGAACCCGTAGACGTAGCTGAACCGGTAGTGATCTGGACGCAGTTCGTCGAGGAAGCATTCGGCTTCTTCGTCCATCGTCCGGCCGTCGACCTGCTCGGTGTCCGAGTACCGTCGGTTACCGACGAGGAAGAAGTGCGAGTGCAAGTCCTCCCAGTAGAAGGCGGCCTGGATCGCAGTGTGCAAATCAGCAAGGGTCGAGGCGGCCGGCATAAGCAGTCGTCGCCAGACGGCCGGATCGACGCCCTCCAGCGTCACTTTGATCCGCACGGCCGGCAGGCTGTGAGTTGGGGCCTCATCCGCGTGGCGGGACCGAACCGAGGGATCCCGGGGCGTCAGGGCAATTTTTCGTGCCAGGTCATGGATTTCCGCCGCCGTCTCCTGCGCGTTGGTCAGAAGATCTCGGTCCAGCGAGCCGAGACCTACGCTCGGAACATTCAGAGACTCAAGGAACGCATAGGTCGACCGCAGCAACGGAATCGCCGATCGGATCAGATCTTCCTGTTCATCGCTCAGATCGTCATCCTCGAAGTCGGCCAGCGCGCTAAAGTATTCATCTATGGCTGCCAGGATGAGGGCACGGCATTTTCCGGCATAGTGATCGGTTGTGCGGCTGTAGGCCGCCCGGACGTCTTTCCAGAGCCGCCGGATGTGCTTGTCGAACGCCTGTCGTTGGGAGTCGTCGTAGAACTCCGGCGTGCGGAGGCTTCCGAACGTCCGGTCGACGACTGGGTCCAAGTCCTGCTGCCCGTGAAAGAGTGCATCCCGCATGTATGCTTCCACGACGGGGGCGGGAACAGGAGCCGCGGTGTCCTCGAGGATCTCTTCCAGGGAATCGCTGTCGCCTACCTGGACGGGGTAATAAGACTTCGCCGAGGGCGGAACATCCAGATCACGGCCCTTGGGCCAGATGAAGCTGTGCGTTTCGAGAGCCTGTAACTCCAGGTCGGAGCTCGAACGCAGCGACAGCAAAGGACTGCCGAAGGGATCCTCGAGCAGTGTGCGGCCGGCCAGAAAGCAAGCCAGGCTGATCTGTTCGTAGGCCACGGTGTTGGGTCCGAGGAGATCGAACGCCTTGTTCAGCGCCTTGTTAAAACGTCGCTCCCAGCGCCCGGTGAGCTCATCCACTCCCAACATTTCGGAGGTCTTTTGGACCGTCAACTCATAGCGGGGAGGGGCGAAACGAATAACCTTGAGAATCAAGGCGTCGCCCGGTTTGAAGCCATGCTCTTTGTAGACGGTTTCAAGATCGAATACCGTCAGTCGCAGTCGTGTCCCCGGATTCGGCTCACCCGCCAGCCGGCTGGCATTGGCTGAGTCGGACAAGAGTAATGACTGCATCATTATTTCAGGCCCCAGCAGAGTGTAAAACTGACGATACTGGTCAACCGTCCAGTTGACCTTCTTGCGCTTGATTTCCCGCCCGCCCTGCAACATCAGAGTTGCGTCGTTCGCATCGGCTCCGTAGGGGCCGAATGGAATGGTCCGGTGGCCGAAGACCAGCGCACCCTGATCGATCTCAAGTTCGATCGGCACTATCCTGAACACCGCGTTGCGAAAGAAGGCGCTGCGCGTGATGTAGACGTCGCGTTCCTCGTCATGGAACACCCCCGGATGCCGGTAAAGAAGTGCTGTTGCAGCCTTATCGAGATCCGGCGGATCAGTGCGGATCCGTGAACGCGCGTAGTTCAGCAGGTCTTCGAGGCGAAATTCACCCTCGGACGCCAGGACGAAACGGTCCAGGGCGCTTCGGAACGACTGCTTTTTGGCCACGATTCTTCCCCTTTTTGGTCAGGGGGTGATTGTGAAAGGAAAACGAGCCGGGGTCAAGTTGGCGCGTCATGGAGCGCGGACGTCTCGTCCGCTTTCGCCGGGCATCCTGCCCGGCGTTCGAAAGGCAGCGGGCAAGATGCCCGCGATCCCAGTGCGGACGGGACGTCCGCGCTCCAATCAGCCGATGATGCTTTGTGGTTTCGTGAACGGTTCCTTCAGGTACTTCTGGGCCTCGGCCTGGGCGCCGTTGTAGTCGTTCTTCGTATTGATCGCCTTCTGGTACTCGGCGGTTGCCCGTTCCCGCTGGTTCAGGATGTCGTAGATCTTCCCCATGAAGATGTGAGTCCAGGTCTCCACCCATTCCGGCTTGAGGTCGCCGTTGAGCGTATCCCGAAAGGAATTCGCCGCGTTCGTGAAGCTATGCTGCAGAAAGAAGACCTCGCCGAGCCGGTAATGGGCCAGGGAACTCCTGGGATCCAGTTCCCGCCCCTTTTCGAATTGTCGGATTGCCTCGACGTAGTCGCCTCTGGCCGTATACTCCTCACCGAGCGCTATGAGGACCTGCACCTGCATCTGCGGCGAATTCTGCAGGATCTTGCCGTTCGGATCGACTCTAAGGCGAACGGGCAGCGTCTGGGACTGGAAATTGAACGAAGTGTTTTTCCCGGTCAACGTGAGATTCTTGGTTTCGTGTTCGCCCTTGGTCTCGATCAGGACCTCAAGCGGCATCCGGAACATCTCCGAGTCCTGCTTGATTGAGCCGCGTACCGCAAACGTCCCGTCCTTTCGCTTGAACACCTTGTACTCGACGCGAAAATCCGGGATCCCGTTGTTCTCGACCCACTGCATGAAGAACCATTTGTAATCCTGACCACTCTGCTCGGCGACGTACTTGACGAGCTCCGGGGTCGTCACCGTTTTGCCGGCATGCTCCGTGTACCAGCTCTTGAGCATGGAGTTAAGCTTATCGCGGCCGATCATCTGGCCGAGCATGTGGATAACCCAGGCTCCCTTGCTGGCAATGACCGAGCGGTATTCCGGAGTGCCCTCTTGAAGAGCGAAGCCCTTTCCGACGGCTCCCCTGGATTCGTACTTCATCGCGTTGATCGACTGCTTGGCCAACTCAGTCTGGAAACGATCCGGATACTTGGTTTCGAAGTACCGCAGCGCGGCATACGTCGCGAGGCCATCCTGCAGCCACGCATCGTAGATTTCGCGCGGCTTTGCGGAATACCCCCACCACTGGAGCGCCACTCGCTTGGCCAGTTCCAGCAACTGAGGCTCGAGGGCCTTGAACATCTCGCCCTCGAGCAGAACCAGACCTGCCGAGCCATATGACGGGAGTTCTATTCTGCCCGCATCCACGACCGTCAGCGATTCAAACGGATACGCCCCGTACTCGTTCGAGAGGAAGTCGACGATCTGGCGGATTTCCTTGGTTATGGGTGCCAGGTCTTTCTGCTCTTCGCCCACGAAGAATGTCAGGGGAACGCCCGGGCCCTCCGCGGGTTGGCGGAAGAACTTGGAAACGATGACGGGGATCTTCCCGATGGGAGTCTCGCTCTTCCAGACAAAAATCTCCGAAACGCCCTGGATGTCCGTCGGCTCCATTTTTCCGGGTCCCACAACCGTGAGGCCAAGCGGAACCGAAATCTTTACCGTCGCGGTGGCCGTATCCATCGGCAGGCGGTAAGAAGGAAACCAGCGGCCTTCAGTCAGCAGGGTGGCCCCTTCCGGGTAAACCGCCACCCGCTCGGTCCGGGGCGTGTCCAGGAACGCATACTGCTGCGGTTCCAGAGTGCCGTCAAAACGGAAGGTGAGTGTCTTCTCGGTCCCGCCCTTGAACGGGCCTTCGCCGCGCACGGTTAGTTTCTGGCTGTCAACGCCGTCGAAACTCGTCGGAAAGGAGTTGCCTTCGTTGTCTTTGATTTCGATGATGCTCAGTCGGTTATTCAGTTCGAAGGGGATCGAAAGAGTGTCCTGCAAAACCGCAAAGCGGACCGTCGTCTCTCCCTTGAGGGCGCTGTTCTCGGGCGAAAGTTCGGCGCTGATATCGTAATGGAGGACGTCTATCGTGACGGGAGGCGCCTGGGGCGTCCGTTCCTGCCCGGCTAGCGCGGGTCGTTCCTGCCCGCCTGGCGCGGGCCGTTCCTGCACGGCCGGCGGCACCGGTTCCTGCCCCCCTGGCGCGGGTCGTTCCTGCCCGGCCGGCGGCGCCGGTTCCTGTCCGAGAGCGCTTGGCATTCCGATAAATAGCGCCAAAAAAAGTACGAAGTATCTGGTCATTGTCGTTCTAAACCTTCCAGCAGAAGTTTGCTGATCCATCCGGCGGCCTCCCGGTAAGCGTTAGAATCGCTCAGCATTCCGGAAACTGCGGCAAGTCGTTCACGCAGTTTTTCACGCCTGTTGTTATCCTTAAGTAAATCGACTATGTAGCTTCCGATGTTGCTTCCCGTTGCTTCATTCTGGATGAACTCAGGAACTACTCTCTCACCGGCTATGAGATTGGTCAGACAGTAAGTGTCAGTCGTGGCGAAAGGCCTGACAAGGTACCAGCTCGGACGGGCCAATCGGTATGCCATTGCAAACGGCACCTGGAGGACAGTCGCCTCCAGAGTCGACGTTCCGCTCTTAATTATGGCACAGTCCGCTCGCGCAAGCACATGAGCGGATTGATCTTCACGAATCTCAAGGGGCAGCTTCACCTCTACCTTGGCCGCCCATTCTTTATAGATGCATTCCAGACTCTCTCGTCTCACCGCCGGGGCTTTTATCACCCAGAATTTTACATCGACTCGCTCTGCGATGAAGCGCGCCGCGTCCAGCATGATCGGGAAGAGGCGGTCTACTTCCTTGCGCCGGCTGCCGGGCAACAGGGCGACGACGGGCGGGGAATTCAGCAATTTCGGGGAGGCGATAGCTGATTGCTGCACGCGCCCGGTATCGGCGCTGGCGCTTGGCGGAAATTTCGGGGACACGAAACTTAATTCCTGTGCTTCCGCGGGATTGGCTTGGGGGAATTTCGGGGACACGAAACTTAATTCCTGTGCTTCCGCGGGATTGGCGTTAACTGATTGGGAATTAAGTATCATGTCCCCGAAATTCTTCGTGGGGTTGCCGACGTAATACGCCTTTACACCACGGGCCCGGTAGTACTCCACCTCGAACGGGAAGATGACCAGCATCAGGTCCACGTACTTGCGGATGATTTCCACGCGCGAGGAACGCCACGCCCACAGCTGCGGGCTGATGAAATAGCAGACCGGGATGCCGAGCGCCTTCAGGCGGGGTGCAAGGCGAAGGTTGAACTCCGGGAAGTCGACGAGCACAGCGAGGTCCGGCTTTCGCCGCCGGGCCTCTTCGACCAGCCGGCGAAAGAGCTGCCAGTACGAGCGCAAGTGATGGAGCGCATCCCAGGGGCCGATTGCCGCCAGGTCCGACACGTCATGGAGCAACTCCACGCCGGCCTCGCGCATCGCGGTTCCGCCGGACCCGAACCAGTGTGCACACGGACCGCCGTTCCCGGTCCTCATTTCCCTGATGAGCCCCGCGGCGTGCTGCTCACCCGAGCTTTCGCCCGCAACAACAAGGACGCTGCGAGTGAACGGGGCATTCCCGCTCGATGCCGTCATTTGGTCGCCTGCCTGATCCAGCCTCCGCCCAACACCGTCTCGCCGTCATAAACAACGGCCGCTTGCCCTGGAGTCACGGACATTTGCGGCGTGTCAAAGATAACCTCCATTTGACCGTCTGTCACGCGAACGGCGGCCGGCGCCTCGTGGTGCCTGGCCCGGATCTTCACCGCCGCCCGGATCCAGCCGTCGGGCTTATGGCCCGAAACCCAGTTGATGTTCGCAGCCTCGAGTCCACGGCTCCAGAGGTCGTCCTTTTCGCCGACAACCACAGCGTTCCTTGCCGTGTCCAGCTTGAGAACGTAAAGCGGAGTCGGGTACGCGACGCCGAGCCCGCGCCGTTGGCCAACGGTGTAGCGGAAGATGCCCCGGTGCTGGCCGACCTCGGTTCCGTCCCTCAAGAGGATCGGTCCGGGCTTGTCCCGCTCTTCGACGACCGAGCCTAGCTGGGGATCGACCTCGCCCGCGTGCCGCTTGATGAATGATGCGTAGTCACGGTCCGGGATAAAGCAGATCTCCTGGCTGTCGGGCTTATCGGCAACCAGAAGACCCGAGGACCGGGCAACACTGCGGACTTCCTCCTTACGGAGGTGCCCGACCGGGAAGCGAATCCTGGCGAGTTGCTCCTGCCTGAGCTCGAACAGGTAATAGGACTGGTCCTTGGCCGGGTCCGCCGCCTTCTGGAGAAGGAAACCGTCTCCTGGGTTGCCCGAGACCCTGGCGTAATGCCCGGTCGCCACATGGTCGATCTGCACCTGGTCGGCAAAGGAAACGAGCTTGTCGAACTTCAGGAAAGTGTTGCAAAGGATGCAGGGGGAAGGTGTTCGCCCGGTCAGGTAATTACGGATGAACGGGTCGATAACACGCTTCTGAAACTGCTCTTCCAGGTTCAGGACGTAGAAGGGGAAACCGAGGCGCTCCGCTACCCGGCGGGCGTCGTGAACGTCATCGAGCGAACAGCAGCTTCCGGCCAGGTGCTGGCCGTTCACAACCGGATTTCGCCTGTGGTCCCAAAGCTGCATCGTGCAGCCGACCACTTCATGCCCTTCTTTTTGAAGCAGAAGTGCAGCCGTGGAGCTGTCAACACCTCCGCTCATCGCAATCAATACCTTAGCCATGCGGGGTCTCTGTAAGGAGCTAGTATACAAGAGGAAAGCCAGGGAGCACCGGGTCTGCAGGGTTTGCCAACCGGCCGAAAAGCGTTATGCGGGAACGGACACGAGCCAAAGGCAAAGCCGATTACGAGTACGATTACGAGTACGAGCAGGAAAAGTCAGGATTTTGAGTTTGCCCCCGCCTTTCTCGTACTCGTACTCGTAATCGTAATCGTAATCGGTTCTTGCCTTTGGTTCCTGCGTTTCTCCCTGTTGGTTTGTGGACGACGCTTCCTTCCACATCAACCCCACAGAATTGCGCGGGATACGATTTCAACTTGGGGATACGACAAAGGCACTTCGTAGGGTTCGATCTCCGATGCCCGGCGTTCAAAATCGGCGAGTACCTGGTTGCAGTTGTCCACCAATTCCTTTCGCAGGACTTGAAGCTTCTGCAGGCTGTCGGGGTCGATTCCGACGATATCGGTCAGCGGCGCCGGTGGTTCGGTCGGTTGGGACAGGTCAAGGAATCGGCGACTCAACTCCTCTCCCACCCGGTTAAACAGGTCCTGTATCTCGGCGAGCCGGCGCCCCTTCCACTGCTCATCGAACTGCTGACCTTCGATTCCGGCTGCAAATCTGTGCTCCATCTCAACGAAGCGATGGTAAAAGACTTCCCTTAACCTTCTGAGCTCCCGCTCGCGTTCTTCGCGCAGCGAGTCACGGCATCGGGCCAGGAACTCTTCGCGCGTCTCCCGGGCTTGCGAGAAGAGCCCGAGAGCGGCATTTCTCCAACTCTGTGGGCGATAGTACTTGACCATGTAGCCGATCATTTTCTGGTCAGCCACATCAGGCCAGGGAAACTGCTGACGCGGGTTCACTTCTTCCAGATCACCGGGATCGAATCGCCGGACCATGTCCAACGTCCAGTCCAGCTCGTGATCCTCCAGCCAGGGGGCGGCCAGATGCAGTCCCCAGTCGGATTGGCGGTACCCGGACCGCACGTCCTGCAGATCGATCTTAAGCTCGAAAAGCAGCCATACCTGGTTGCCCGTCTCGGCGTTTCTTAGCCGATAATGTCTCACTTCGGCTCCTGCTTGAATCAATCCACACGATTATATCGGCGGGAATACCAAGATTAAAAGGGCGCGGGACGAGTGCCCCATGCCGGTTTCTGGGGATCGTGGTCTCAACCGGCGTAAAACGGGGCACTCGTTGTTTCGCTGGAAAGTGCCTGGTCGGGAGTCTCTTAAGGGGGTTAGTTTCTGAGCTGTCTTTTCAGTTCTTCCCGTCCGTAAAACAGGCGGGATTTCACGGTACCTTCCGCGACCCCGAGAATCTCGGCGATTTCGCGGATGGTGTAGCCTTCCATGTCATGCATGCGGACGACGTCGCGGTGTTTGCGGCCGATTCGAGCCAGCGCCTTCTGAACCCGAGTGCGGATCTCGACCTGCTCGCAGGTTTCAAACGGGGTCCTTAGATTCTCATCGGGAAGAGAAGTATTCTCGGAAATGTCTTCGTCTATTCGCGCTTCGTGCTTGCGATTCTTTCGCAACATTTCGAGACAGACGTTCACGGTGATCCGATTGATCCACGTTCCCATCTTGGAGTCGCCGCGAAAATGCCTGGCTGCCCGAAAGACGTTCAGGAACGTCTCCTGCAAGGCGTCTTCGGCCGATTGTTCTTCCTTCAGGATGCGCAGGGCTGTGCGGAAGATCTTGTTGCCGAACTGGTCGAAAAGGTCCCTGAAGGCTCCATCTTCACGTGCTTGAATTCTGGTCATCAGGTCTGCTTCGAAGGGTGAGACGCTCGCAATGTAGGTTCCCATGTTCGCTTTCTCCGTGACGCCCTGTAATAAAGCAAGTGGCGTGCCAGTCGCGGAAATGCCTGAACGACGGGGTTTCGTGGTGTCCTGAGAGATTCGATATGTCAAGGCTCTTAACAGCCGCAGGCCGGTCGATTGCTCGCAATGGCTTTGCAGGCGGGTTTCAGAGGGGTGTCAAAAGTCTTGACACCCACTGGAGGAGATTCTGACAGCTGGACGCGGGCGGGGAATACAGGTGACTCGGACCTATCTTACGGGAGGCGCGCTCCAGGCATCGGGAAGTTCTCGGCGGCATCCTCGAGAATCAACACCCAATCACAGAACGGTCCGGAGCTTGGCGGGGTATAGGTCTGCGCTCCCTTGGTATTGCCGGTATGCGCATGGTAGGAGACGCCGTAGCGAGGGTCGTACCAGATCTCTTTGAGCCGTTCCCCCTTTATGGCTGTCTGATCTACAGTGAATTGCTCGCCGCGCGGGGAGTAGAACAAAGCAAACGAGCCATCCCGCGCCCGCGCGGCCCGTATCTTGCCCGCGCCCGTTCGTGGGCCGTCCAGGACCATGGCCTGCCGCGGTTCCAGCCTCTGATACGGACGGGACTCGAACAGCCGGCGGACAAAGCCCATCTGGAAGGCGCCCGGGTGGTCCAGCGCCTCATACCAGGGAATATCCGCTGCTATGATCGAAGGACGCCCCGGAGTCCACATTTGCCAGATATTGTTGTTTCCGTACGTATGCCCGCAGGCGCCGGCAAGCAGCGACCAGTACGCGGCCTGCCGAACGTCCGCATCGCCGAATCGGTCAAACCGGTTCATGTTCGCGAAGTAGAAACCTACCGGGATACACTCGTATCGTGGCTCGCCGTCCAGCGTGGGTTTAGGCGGGTCGAGCTCGTAGTCGTGTTCCGCGAACAACCCGTTGTCATGGTGACGGGCCGCGTGCGAGGACTGGTACATCTCGAAATCGAGCCAGCTTGCCTTGTGGAAGAAATCGGAAGAGCGGCCCGGCCCGCGCGGGTGAAAGGTTATCAGCTGGCTGGCGCCGGTGCTTTCCTTCAGTCCGGCGGCGAGTGCCTCGATGGCGCGGCGCTCCCGGTCATTGCTCGGGTTGTTGTCTCCGCCGAGGATCCAGATGACCGGTTTGTTGCCGTAACGCCGGCCCAGAAACCGGCCGTAGTCGGCCGCGTTCGTTTCATTGATGATTGATTTGCCCGAATCTTCCTTCCAGTAACTGCCCCAGGAAGGCAGCATTCCGATAAAAAGCCCAAGCCCCTGGGCTTTGTCGACAATGTAATCGACGTGGCGAAAATACGCCTCGTTTGGCTTGGCCAGGTTCTTGTCTACAAGCGGCAAGTCACCGTAAGCGTTTGGGCTGCCGACGCCTTCGAGCTCACTCAGTACGACAGCCTGAATCACGGTAAAACCCTTGCGGGCGCGGTCCGCTAGATAACGATCGGCCTCTTCGCGATTCAATCGATGGAAGAGTTCCCAGGCGGTGTCGCCCAGGTAGAAGAAAGGTGTCCCGTCCGCACGCTCAAGGTATCTGCCGTTCTCCGAGACACGCAACCTGTGACGACTCTCGCTGACAACTGGTTGGCCAAACAGCACTGCCTGGCATATGAAGCCCACAACCAGGAGTGCGCAAGTGAGAAGGCGTCGGTTTGATGCGGTCATGGGCCGGGATTTTATCCGATGCGGCTGCATCAGGGAAACGGAATGTAACCGTGATGGCGGGGCCGCTGCGAGGTTGTTGATAAGGGAGCGAGCGGCCCTCTGGGGTGCGGCGTCGGCGGTCGGCCTGATAAAGCATCGGCCTTCCGGACCGCGCATGCTCGTCGCCCATCGAGCGCGGACATCCGGCCTTCTGGAGCGCGGACATCTTGTCCGCACTGGGATCGCGGACGTCCCCGTCCGCGCGGCGGGCATCTTGCCCGCCGTTGACGTTGTTCGATCTGCTGCAATTTCCGAGAACGCCGGGCAAGATGCCCGGCGGGCGGGCAGGATGCCCGCGAACCCAGTGCGGACGGGACGTCCGCGCTCCAGAAGGCCAATATCCTCCCTTCGCACGGTTCCGACACCACCGAAGACGTCTTAGCTGCCCTTGACCCAGCGGTCGAGCCAGCCGATCACCTGCTCGTGCCAGAAAACCGAATTGGCCGGGCTGAGCACCCAGTGGTTCTCGTCCGGTAAGTGCACGAACCTGGACGGAATGCCCCGCCGCTGCAAGGCCGTGAAGGTGGAGATGCCCTGCGTGAAGACCACTCGAAAGTCCTTTTCGCCGTGAATCACCATCATTGGAGTCTTCCAGTTCCCGACAAGGTCGATCGGACTGTGCTTGGTGAAGCCCGACGGGTTATCCCACGGTGTGCCGCCGTGTTCCCACTCCGGGAACCACAGCTCCTCGGTTTCAAAATAGGCCATGCGCTCGTCGAGGTTGCCGTCGTGGCACACCAGCGCCTTGAAACGGTCGGGTGCCTTTCCGGCGATCCAGTTGATCATGTACCCGCCGTATGAAGCTCCGAGTGCCCCCATGCGGTTTGAATCGAGAAACGGGTACTTGGCGAGTGCGGCGTCGAGCCCCTTCAAAAGGTCTTCCAGCGGCGCGCCACCCCAGTCGCCGTTGATCGCGTCGGTGAAGGCCTGCCCGTAACCCGTGGATCCGTGGAAATCGACCATCACCGCCGCGTAGCCCGCGCCGGCGTAAGCCTGGGGGTTCCAGCGGTAGTGGAAGTCATTCCCGAAGGAGCCCTGAGGACCGCCATGAATGAGGAAGGCGACTGGATACTTGCGGGACGGTTGGAAATCCACGGGATAGACGATGTAGCCGTACACCGTCTCATCCTTGGCCCCCTTAAAGCTGAACTGCTCGGCCTTCCCGAAGCGCGCGGCCGCCACCTTGGCGTCGTTCAGGTGGGTGATGCGGCGACTGGCCGTACCGTCGCGTGCTATGGTGTAAAGCTCGGTCGGTCCCTGAAGCGAGTGCATCCCGTAAAGGATGCGGTTCGCCGCCTGTTGTGGAGCGAGAGTGGTCCCCTGGCCGACCACGATGCGGGTCTTCCCGTTGGCGACGTCGACGGCCAGGAGGGCGTGTTGTCCCAGGTGCGTCGCGGTACACAGCAGCTCGCTGCCGTCGGCGGTCCACGAAAGCTCGCCCGGGGAACGGTCACCCCTCGGCGATTCATCCACGCGGACGTCGATCGACTTCTCTTGCCCGGTCTTCCAGTCGCGCAGGACAATCCGGTACCTGTCCGCTTCGTATCCCGGCCGGCTCATCGCCAGATAGGCCAGCGTTTTGCCGTCGGGCGAGAACAAGGGCGAGGCGTCCCAGGCAAGATTGGTCGTGATTTTCGAGGGCGCGCCTGACGCGTCCAGCGAGACGCTGAAAAGGTCGAAGTTCGTCGACCACGCTTCTTCTCGTCCCACATCCTTGGCAGAAAAGACAACGGTCTGTCCATCAGGCGAAATCGTGTAGTCCTCGCTCCCTCCGAATGGTTTAGTTGGGCAGTCGGCGTTCATAGCCGGCATCAGATCAGAAGCTTTGCCGGAAGCGAGGTCATAGGCGAACAAGTGGTTTCGGGTCCCATCGTTCCAGGTGTCCCAGTGCCGGATGAAAAGCTCGTCGTACACCCTGCCGGTGGCCTTTCGGGCCGCGATTTCTTCCAGGGCTTTTTTCGTCTCGTCCATGCCTTTGCCCGGAAACACTCCAGCCGCGAAGACGAGGCGTCGGCCATCCGGGCTGACCTCCAAGCCGTCAAGATCGAGACTCAGGTGGGTGACCTGCTCGGCTTCACCGCCCGTGATGGGCAACTTCCAAACCTGAGAGGAGCCGGACCTGGTCGAGAGGAAGTAAAGGGACTTCCCGTCTGGCGCCCAGCGTGGCTGCGTGTCTCGCGCGTCATGAGTAGTCAGGCGTCGAACCGAGGAACCGTCGGTAGCCGCGAGGTAAAGATCAAATCGGCCCCTGTTGCCCTCGAGATCGGTCGATCGAACAGTGAAAGCGACAAGGGTCCCATCAGGTGATACCCGCGGCTCGCTGATCCGGTCCATAGCCAACATGTCGTGTACGGAGAAGGGATGCGGTTCAGCCGCACGGCAAAGCAGCGGGGCGATTCCGCAGATTATGGCGATGACAAATATGCTTTTCATTCTTTCAGCCTCCGGTTGCATGTGGTTCGACGAGGGCAGTCTGGATGATAGCAACGACACAGCACTGGCGGCAACCGGGGCAGCAAGGCAAATGCTTCACGCTAAAGGCGCAAGAGACGCAAGAGAAACGCAAGCGCAATGCGTGTCGCTTTTTGTTTTTTGCGTCTTTCTCCCGAAGCAGCTGCTTGTTTTCCTTTCGACTCGTTGCGAGGCCGACCGTTAAGGCGTAAGATCTCGTGGTCCCTGGGAGAACTGGCGTCTCGAAGTCCAGGACCGACGATCTCTTTCAAAGAAAAGGGGGCGCTTGTGTATCTCCGAAAGCCTTTCTTCGCACTGTTCATTATTCTTCTGGTCTCTACGGCACTCATCCCGGCTCAGACTGTATCCGGTACTCTCCTTGGTCGTGTCACTGACCAGTCGGGGGGCGGGATCCCCGGGGCGAACGTTCTCGCGACTGAGCAATCCACTCAGGCCACCCGGACCACGATTACCGACGACGAGGGAAATTACCGCGTTCCGTTCGCGCCTTTGGGCAACTATGTCGTGCAGTTCTCCATGCCCGGTTTCAAAACCGTCGTCCGCTCGAATATCGAAGTGCGGCTGAATGTTACGGTCACCGTTGATGTCCAGCTTTCCGTAGCCGAGCGGGAAGAAGTCATCACGGTCACGGCCGAGCCGGCCGTTGTTGACACGACGAGCGGCGAGCTCAAATTCGCGTACAATGCGCAGCAGATCGAGGACAAACCGGTCCTCGGGCGAAACATGCTGGCGCTGGTCGCTGATGTCCCCGGTTTCCAGACCAACCCGGTCGGGGGACAGGATAACCCGACCGCCTCCAGCGGGAGCTCCGTACAGATCAATGGCACAGGGACCCGCGCGGCCACCTTCCAGACCGACGGCGTCAACAACGATGACTCGTCGGAAAACCAGCAGCGCCAACGCGTTAATCTGAGCGCCATCCGGGAGTTCCAAGTTCTGCGCAACAATTTTGCGGCGGAGTTTGGCCGTGGCGCCGGCGCGGTCGTCCTCGTTCAGACCAAATCGGGGACCAACACCTTCCACGGGGATGCCTACTGGTTTACTCAGAACAATATTCTCAACGCGCAGAGTTATTTCGGAAATCTGGGCGGATCGAAGAAAGAGGCCATCCACCGGCATCTGTACGGTGGTACGGTAGGCGGCCCGATACTAAAGGACAAGCTGTTTTTCTTCCAGAGTGTGGAACGCGCCAAGGACAAGGGTTCAGTGCTGCGCACGGTGGACATCCTTCTTCCTGAGGAGCGGTCGGTAGATCCGACGGCGACCAACCTCTCGGCGGCGGACCGCAAATGGATCGAGAGCATCATCGACCGTTTTCCCGACGTCGCTCCCAACGCCCCCACTCTGGGCCCCAGGGTCTTCTCCATCCTGCGCGACCGGAACTATCCGACTGCGGATTACGGGACTAAAGTCGACGTGCCCGTCAATGACAACAACAATGTCTGGTTCCGCTATCAATTGAGCTCTCAGATATTCGACAACGAGGACTACCCGGTCCGCGGTGAGGCAACCAAGCAGGATAACCGGCAGCAGAACTTTGGGACCGCGTACACTCACGTGTTCAGCCCGAAGACCGTCGGTGAATTTCGATTCGCGCTCGGCCGGCGGCGAACCACGGTCAATATCAAGGACGGAAACGATACGCCGATCGTGCGTTTCTCCGGCTTGACTCGTGGGACGACCATGGGAAATTCGGGTGTTTACCCGATCCTCCGATACCAAACGGATTTCCAGTACGTCTACAACCTTTCGCACCTGCTGACTCCCAACCATGCCCTGAAAGTGGGGACAGATATTCGCAGGCAGCAACTGAACGACCGCGCCGACCAGTTCTCGCGCGGCTATTGGACGTTCGGTATATCCGGGGGGTTGGACGCGATCCAGAACTTCCGCAGGGGTTACGTCAGCAGCTACCAGACTTCGTGGGGACCGAATTTCCTCGGTAACCGCGGGGGCGAGTTCAACTTCTACATCTCCGATGACTGGCGACCGACCCGCTCGGTCACGCTGAATCTCGGCGCTCGAATCGAACACGTGATGGCTCTGAGCGAGGTGAACGACCTGCTGGACTATAGTTTTAGCGATGACACTTACGTCGATCCGCGCTTAGGGTTCGCCTGGAGCCCATCGATCGAGGGGGACGGCATTCTCCGTAAGTTGACGGGAGGCCCCGGCCAGTTTGTCATCCGCGGCGGCGCAGGCATGTTCCACGGACGGATCTTTCAGTCGGTGCTGTCGCAGAACGGGGCCAGCATCCGGTTTAATCCGCCCAACGCCATGTCGGCCACTTATACCAACGTCTTCGGGCCTGCGGATCCGACCGGGGGTTATGTTTTCACACCGGGCACGATTCCGACCGCCCGCTACACTCCCACTTGGGTCGACGAGAATCTGCGGATGCCCTACACCGAACAGTGGAACCTGACGTTGGAAAGACAATTCCCCCGCCGCATTTCGGTTTCCGCGAGTTACACCGGAAATCACGGCGTTGGACACCTCTTCTATGACTCCCTGAACCGGGCGGAATTTCCGATCCAGGCGCCCGATCACGCGAACGTCAGCGCGGCCAACCGGGGGATCATGATGAACTGCATCGACTCGAACCTCCAGAACACGGCCCCGGCGCCAGGCTGTATCAGCTTGGCGCAGATGCGTCTGAACGACCGTCGTCCGGATCCCCGGTATACCGGGGTGCTGCGGGTCTACAACGGGGCGTGGTCTTATTACCACGGACTCCAGATCATGATGGAAAAGAAGTCGTCCAGCGGTCTGGCCTTCAGCGGAAACTACACGTTTGGAAAGGCGATCGACACCGGTTCGGAGCCGACCTACACCGGGCTTGACAGCGGTTCTTCGACCAACGTCAAGAACGCGGCCGCTGCGATGCGCGGACTCAGCCTGTTCCATCAGGCCCACCGCGCCGTTTTCAACTACAGCTATCGTTTCCCGCTAGCCCTGGGCGCAACACCCGTGCTCCGGTACATCATCGGAGGATGGGTCGTAGCCGGGACAACCACGTTCGCAAGCGGAAACCCCTTTACGATCACGGCAGGATATGACGTGAACGGGGATGGGAATGGAAACGACCGGCCCTTCCTGATTAATCCGGACATTCTGGGAATCAGCATCGACAATGCGCGGATTGATCCAACAACGGGCAAGCAAATCAGCCAGGCGTACATCAAGCCGACGGACATTTTCCCGAATGTCACGACTCCGGCCGGTCAGCGGATCTTCATGCCAGGAGTTGAGAACCAGGGAGATCTGGGCCGGAACACCTTCTTCGCGCACGGCGCAAACAACACGGACATCCAGTTCTCCAAGCTGTTCCCGGGTATCCGCGAAGGCCACGCGCTAGCTCTTCGAGTCGAGTTCTTCAACTTCTTCAACCGCGTGCAGTGGGCATATCCCAGACAGTCTGCACTGCAGGCAGACGCTAGTTTTCTGCAGATTATCGCCCAGCGGAACGCTCCGCGTACCGGGCAGTTTGTGCTGCGGTATACATTTTAGAGACAGCAGCCGAAGGACCTCAAGGACAGCAACGACCTCAAGGACGTAAAGACCAGTGAGTCCTTGAGGTCCTTGCTGTCCTTGGAGTCTTTGTTGTCCTTGAGGTCGTTGTTTTTTTATCCCCGAATGACGCCGTGCTCTGCAAAGAAGCGGCGGACCCTGGGATCAGCCAGCAGCGGCTCGTGGACTTGAAGCGCCCGGACTCCCGGACTCCCGTTGATCTCGAGAACCGAGAAGCCGTCCGGGCAAACGACGACATCCCAGCCGATAAACGGCGCAAAGAAAAGTCTCGCCGCGCCTGAAAGGACGCCCTCCGTTACAGCGGGCCAGCCGGTAACAACCTCTCCGGTAATCCTTGCCCCCGTCTCCGGATGGGTATCACATCGGACCACCCGGCCGTCCGCGCCGATCGATGACGCTCTCCCCAACTCGCCGGTGGCGAGGTTCACCGAGGCGCTCAATCCCCCTCGTCCTCCCTTCCAGTTGTCCACAGGAAAGGACCGCGAAGTGCCGATCCGTTGCGCGGCCGCGGCTATAAACGGCCGATTGATTGTGCTATCCCACAGAGTCAGCAGCCGGAGGGTATTGGTCGTCTGCGGATAAAGACGCAGGGCGTACGGCGCCTGCTCGATAAATTCGGTCACGATGAATGCATCGAGAATTTCGATTGTGCGTCGCAGCGCATCCTCGGTCAGCGGATGGCCGTTCAATGTCGTTCCCGACTCGGTCCGCTCGGCAAACAGGAGACCAATCCCCTTCAATCCTCTGACCGGTTTCAGGACCAGTCTTCGGTACTGCGTCAAAAGGTCTGCAAGACTCACCTGAACGGACCGGGAACAGGGCGGATAGGGCCGAATCCGGCCCTTTTCTATCACGGCCAAAAGCAGCGGGACCGGGACCGAAGATCCGGCCAGAAGCGTCCAGGCCGCCAGCTTGTTATTGATTATGGAATTGTACTGGCCGTTGATTCGAGCCGACGGAACCGATCGCGCATAGTCAGACAAATAGAGAGCTGGATCATTGCGGTCCAGGCCATATACCGAGTAGGCGGCCGGGCTGAAACCGCCGAGGCAGGCGCGCCAGGCGCCCTGTTTGTTCAGGTGGGCCATCCAACTCGCCTGCCTGAACAGAAACCGCACGAGCGAAGCGGATTGCGACAGCCGGACCATGATGCTGGGCAGGGTGTTTGGACCCGTGAGATCCCGAGCTCGGTGGTGCAAACCGAAGTTATTCATAGCGGGCGGTTCAAGAGTAGACAATCTCTTCCAGGCGTTCGCTGGACAGGCCAAGCTTCCAACAGAAATCGCAGGTGTGCGTTCGCCGACAGTTCATTTCCCAGCAGCGGATCTCGCCAAACTGCGCCAGGATGGCTCGAGAAAGATGGTCCGTTGTTCTCCCTTTGACGAGAACCAGGTCACCTGACTTCAGTTCCTGCCTGAGATAATCTGCGAGCAGAGGGAGAGAGTAGAACTCCTTCGCCTTGTCCTCCGGCATTCCTGATTGCCGGGCCGCTCGCACCGCTGTACTGGCGCTCCGGCCGAAAAACAGAGCCAGGTCACATATCGTGGCTGCTTCTCGGCCCACGTTCCTCATTCGGCGGGTCGACTGTTCCTTCGTATCTGTATATCCAGTCGCGATCAGGATGCGCCTGGGAGCAGTGGCTTCGGCCAGAAAGCGGAACGCGGCGCCAAACGAGTCTACGGTCCCGTTGTATTCGTCCCGGATCACCACAGCTCCCGACGGCAGTACGACCGGCTGCATTCGCGCGGGAAACGCTGCGACACCCCCAACCGCACGCGCCGCTTGCTGGAGATCGATCCCCAGCTCCGCAGAGACGGCGATGGCCGCAAGCACCGAAGTCACCCAATGGGCGCCGACCAGGCGGGTCTCAGCCCGTGCCATGGAGGCGCCGTGGTGCACTGTGAGCGACAGGCGATCCGGCCAGGCGGCCTTCACTTCAGTGGCCACAAAGTCGCACGAGTCGGAGCAGCCGAACGTCACGCGCCGAATTCCCGCCGGGAGCTCCTTCTGCAGCAACCAGGGATCGTCGCCGTTGATAAAGACCGTTCCGCGTTTCTCGATGCCGGCAATCACTTGCCATTTTTCCTGCGCAATATCCGCAAGAGATCTGTAGTTCTTTGTGTGAGTGCGCGCGACTCTTAGGAGCACGGCGATGTCAGGCCGCAGAAGCCGGGAAAGCGGTTTGAGCTGACCCGGTCGCGCGGTCGCAACCTCGAAGATAGCCACCCGGTGCCATGGCCGGACCCGCAGCACATTTAGCGACGTAAGGTATCCCGAGTTCTGTTCTCGACGAGAATGAAAGGTCCGATATCGCAATCGGAGGATGTGAGCAAGCGATTCCTTGGCAGTCGTCTTTCCCAGGCTTCCGGTCAGTGCGATGAAGGTGGTGCGGAACAGCATCCGCCGCCAGACAAACGCCGTGAGGTACAGCACTGGGGAAAAAGTCCGCAGCAGCACTCGTCCGGCTGTCTGTCTGAACCACTGGCTAAGTCGTTGGCGTGACAGCATGCTTTGCCTTCTGCGAATATAGCCGACTACTTCTACTCCCGTCACCGGACCACTGTCCAGTGAAACAATTCCCGAACCGCGGCGCGGTGACCGAGGTGGCCTGTGCACGAACGGCGTGTTCCCGTGGCGAATGCCTTAGTGCGGCGCGCGCGAAAATTCTTCGAGGAATCCTGCCGAATAATGCGTACCATAGGCTCGCATGTGTGGCTTGGCGGGAATCTGGCTGCGAGACGGTGGGCTGGTCGATTGCCAGGTTCTGACCCGGATGCTCCGGAGACTAAGACACCGCGGACCGGACGGCGAAGGCGTCTGGACGGAACGGAATTTCGGTCTTGCTCACTGTCGCCTGGCGATCGTGGACGCTTCCCCGGTGTCCAGCCAGCCGATGGAGAACCGGTCGCAAACCCTCGTGCTTGCCTATAACGGCGAGATTCACAACTTCCCGGAGCTCCGCCGTGATCTCGAATTGGAAGGAGTCTCCTTCCGCACCCGAGGCGATACGGAAGTTGTACTAAGCGCCTTTGAGAGATGGGGCGAAGCTTGTTTCGAGAAGTTCAACGGGATGTGGGCAATCGCCTTGTGGGACCGGCGGACTCATCGCCTGCTGCTTTGCCGCGATCGGTTCGGGATCAAACCACTTTTCTATTCAATCCGCGGCTCCCGCGTCGCTTTCGCCTCGGAAGCCAAGGCGATCATCGCCGCCTTTCCGGAGGAGGCCGCGCCCAACCATCGTGAGTTGGCCGCCGTCCTTCTCGGAGGAAGCCCGGATTCCGGAAGCGCCACCTGTTTTGCCAACATCCAGGCGGTCGATCCGGGGACGTTCGTTTGGATCGGTGCGGGAGAGTGCTCCACTCCGCGCAGCTTCTGGAGCTTCAAACCCGGGAACATCGATAACCGCCGGCCGGATTGTGCCGAGCAGTTCCGCGAGCTGCTTCGAGACTCGGTGCGAATCCGGCTGAGGGGCGACTGCCCGGTCGGAGTCGCCGTGAGCGGAGGTTTGGATTCTAGCTCGGTCGCACGGCTGGCCGCGCAGCTTGACAGCCGTCCGCTTCATTGCTTCTCGCTGCGCTACCAGAATCACCCGCGGGTCGACGAGAGCCGGTACGCGGCCCTGGTTACCGATGGATCGGACCGACTCACGCTCCACTGGGTCACGCTCGAGCCGCAAGAGTTGCTTCCCGCGGTGGAGGATATCGTGAGCGCGCATGATTCATTGCCGCCGGTGCGCGGTCGCTTGGGGCTCTGGGCCATTTTTCGCGAGGCAAGAGAATCGGTCAGGGTGGTGTTGAACGGGGAGGGTGGCGACGAGCTTCTGGCTGGCTATCCGCGGTATCTGTTCCCCTATGCGCTCGATTTAATATCGGGCAGGGCCCGGCGTCCGGGCTGGAGGGACCTCCGCCAGTTGCTGGCGTTTTTTGGGACACCGGGATGGCGTCTGTGGTTGCTCGAAGTCGCCCGGCCGATAGTCAAGCGCTCAAGCCTGCTGGCGTTCACCGAGCACAGTTTCATGACGCGCGACTTTCTGGCGTATGCACGGGATCTCGACCCTAGAATGTTTCAGTACACCTTTCTCCGTCATCGGGGGATGCCCAGGCCTTTTCGCAGCCATTTGAACAATACCCTCTGGCAGGAATTTCGCTTCTCCAGCATTCCGGAACTGGTCAGATCGGAGGACGCGTTGGGCATGGCTGTCTCGGTGGAGTCCCGATCGCCTTTTCTGGATCATCGGCTCGTCGAGTTTTGTTTCACGCTGGGCGCCGACGAGAAGATCGCCAACGGGTGGACCAAGAATCTGCTCCGGGAGGCCATGCGCGACGTGCTGCCCGAACCGATCCGGCAGAGACGCGATAAAAAGGGTATTCCGGCTCCGGTTCATGAATACTTGGTCTTTCCGGCCAACTTCCGACGGATACGCGATCGGCTCACTAAGGGAAACGCGGTCGACCTGGGCATTTTTGACCGGACCGGAATGGACAAGATGCTGGCACGCTTTCAAGGGAGCCACACCCGAACTGGAACACTCTCTCCTGTAGTGTGGCGCTGCCTTTGCTTCGAGGTCTGGCTGGCACACGTTAGAGGGCTGACAGAAAACGCGTTGCAATTGGGTTAAGATCGCACCGAGACGACCAGGGGGAACGGGCCAGCTTATGAGCGATGTCCAGGCAGCCATTGAGAGGATCCAATCCGCTTTTGCGGGAAACAAGTACCCGGGCGATCGCTTCCTTCAGGGGAGCAGAGAGGGATGCGAGCCGTACGAGGAGACGAGCGCTTTTGCAGGAAAGAACTGGCGGGAGTTGGAAGCGAGTTTTCTGGATGCCCATTACTGCGCCCTCAGTTTCTTTTCGGAAGCTGCTTTTCGATATTACCTGCCGGCGTACCTGATCGCTGACCTTCGCGGCGAGCTCTATACGGCTGACCCGGTTTTTCACCTGACCCATGGTTTTTACGATTTCAGCGTGGACTATCCAGGCCAGGACCGCGTTGTGCGCGTGTCCAGCGGCAGGTCGACATTCGTGAATCCGCGCAGATATGGCGCCGCCACCTGGTATGACTACGCCTGCTACAAACTATCCATTTTCACGCGGGAAGAAGCCGAGGCTATCGTCGCCTACCTGCAGTACAAACTGGGTGTTCAGGATCTAAAGGAAGGCCAGGACCGGATCCGCGCGGGGCTGGATTTGTACTGGCTGGAGCGAAGCCGCACTGCTCCGACGGAGGCGATGCTCGCCGAACAATTGAGGCAAGAGCAGGAAATTTATCGTGCCGTGCAGGAAAACAATCCAACAAGCAAGATTGATTGAGGATGTCGAACATGCAAAATCATCAACCGACCAGTCGCCTAGACGCCCTTGACCGTCGCGGTTTCGTCCAATTGGTTACACTAACCGGTTCGGGTCTCCTGATCCACGGCACGGCCACTGCCTCGGCGGCGGATCCGGTCGGCGATCTGGTGCTCAAACCCCACAGCCTTCTCGGGGGGCTGAAGGAGGACGGCGCCGATACGCCGATCGCGGGCGCAAAGTGGTACGCCTCGGCAGGCGAGGGAGATGGGTTGCTTTACCGATTCGAGCCAGGAAGGCTCGCGTCGGCCAGGTTCCTGACGGCCGACGCCCTGCTGGACGGATCGTTTCAAACCGTGTTTCAGTTGGTACTCCAGGAAGGCGAGGCGGGACCGGCTTTTCGCCTCGGATTCGCCCTGCTGAATCAGTGTTCCGCGAGAATCCGGATGGCCCTGAGCGCCGTCGACCAGAATCGCTGGATGTTCCAAAGAGAAGGGGCATGGCTGAAACCGCTGGCCGGAGGAGCGAGGGTCAGTCTCGAGAAGGTCGACCGGATGACGCTCCGGGTTCTGCGCAGCGGCGGGCGGCCTTCACGCTGGTGCCTGACCAATTTCACCGCGACTGCGACAGACGTCCAGAAGCTGGCTGAGCCTGTGCTTCCCAAGGGAGCACTGCTGGATGAGCTAGGGCAGAGCAGGTTGCACGACTGGCCGGGGAAAAGCAGGGGTCGCACCGACGTGACAGAGCGGCTGAAAGGACAACTGTCGGCCGCTTCGACCCATAGGTTTCCTGACTCGTTCTCGAAATTTGGCGGCTGGAAGGAAAAGCGTTTCGAGGCGACCGGATTCTTCAGGAAGCAGCACGACGGCAAACGCTGGTGGCTTGTCGACCCTGAAGGCTTCGCGTGCTGGTCGGCAGGCATGGACTGTGTCCGGGTCGACACCGAGGCCAACTACGACGGCCTGGAGAAAGCCCTGGCCTGGCTGCCTGAACCATCGGAGCGCTACAGGGGAGTGTACTCTGCCCGCGAGACGCGGAGAGCGAAGAGCATCAACTTCCTGGCCGCCAATCTCATTGAGGCTTTCGGCGATGGCTGGTACGACGCGTGGAAGAAGATAGCTCTCGGAGAGCTGCGCCGACTCGGATTCAATACTGTCGCCAACTGGTCCGACTGGCAGATCGCCCGGGAGGCAGGTTTCCCTTACGTTCGTCCCCTTTCGGCCAGGCTTCAAAATACTCCCTCCGTCTATCGTGACTTTCCCGACGTATTCTCTCCTCAGTTCGACGGAGACGCGAAGCAGTTCGCTCAACAACTTGCTGAAACTCGCGACGACCCGGCGTTCCAGGGGTATTTCCTGATGAACGAACCGACCTGGGGATTTTCGAGCGAATTGCCCGCAGTCGGAATGCTGTTCAACACACCGGAGTGCGCCACACGTCAGGAGTTGGCCCGAGTGCTCGCCAAAAAATACAGTGACAAGCAAGCTCTTTCCAAGGCGTGGGAGATCGAGACATCGTTCGACGAAATCGCCCGGGGAGTCTGGCGCCATCCGGTCAAAACAAAGGCCCTCACGGATCTTGAAGAATTCAGCGGGACGATGACGGAGAAGTTCTTCAAGACATTGAGCCAGGCCTGCCGGGAGGTAGACCCGAAACATCTCAACCTGGGGATCCGCTACCATACCGTGCCTCCGAAATGGGTTGTCGAAGGCATGAAGAGCTTCGATGTTTTCAGCATGAACTGTTACCGGGAAAAGGTGCCTTTCCAGGACACCGAGACGATCAGCAAGATGCTCGCGATGCCGGTGCTGATCGGGGAGTGGCATTTCGGAGCGCTCGACGTCGGACTACCGGCGTCCGGCATTGGGCATGTAAGGAATCAATCGGCACGCGGGCAGGCGTACCGCATTTACTTGGAAGACGCCGCCGCTAACCCATACTGCGTGGGAGTCCACTGGTTCACTTTGTACGATCAGTCAGCGCTCGGGCGCTTTGATGGAGAAAACTACAACATCGGCTTTCTGGATGTCTGCAATCGGCCGTATGACGAAATGGCGAAGGCTGGCCGGGCGAGCCATGAGCGCTTGTACCAGGTTGCCTCTGGGACGGCGCAGAAGTATTCGGAAGCGCCGGAGTATCTTCCCAGGCTGTTCATGTAAAGTGGCAAGTACAACATCACTCCGGAAGGCGAAGAGGCGCTGGCCGTCCGCGCAAGCTATTCTCGGCTCTGAAGATCTTGGAAGTACGCGAGCGGAATGTTATGATCCTGTTTCAGTGGTAAAAGCGCCGCTTCGGCGTGGCCTCCCGAAGTGACGCAACGAGAGGAGTGTCACATATGGCTGAATGCGAATGCCTTCCTACCTGCCTTTTTTTCAATGATCACATGATCGGTCTCGACGCGATCAAGGAGATGATGAAACGTCGCTACTGCCTGGGCGACAACTCCGACTGCGCCCGCTACATGGTGTTCTCGACTTTGGGTAAAGGCCAGGTCCCCGCGGATCTGATCCCGAATCAGCCGGACAAGGCGCGGGCTGTCATTGCGGCGGCGAAAAGTCATCGAAAGATGTAAGGACGGAGTATTCCTCACGAACGACCCCAGGCAACCTCTTTCGGAGCCGCGCAACGAGCGAGAGAAGCGAGCCAGAGTAAGCGGACCACCAACCAAGCCCGCTAGACCTTTCGGAAAAACATCACTCAGGGGGCAAGACAGCTGGTCCGCTACTCTCGCTCGCTTCGCTCGCTTTCGAGGGCGTCGAATAAGTTCTTAAGGCCTGAAAGGCCGGCACATAATAGCCCTGGGCGAAGCGTGCTTTTCGCGTAGCCCTGGGTCAACACGGTCTCGACCGCGAAGCCCTGTAAGGGCGTAAGATCCTGATAATATAGCCGTTTTTGCGCCCTTTCAGGGCTTGTCTCCGACTCTACCTTAGACCCAGGGCTGCGCACAAAGCGCTTCGCCCTGGGCTAATATGTGCCGGCCTTTCAGGCCTTAAGGACTTTTTCGACAGCCTCGACAGCGAGCGAAGCGAGCGAGAGTAAGCGGACCACCTGACTCGCTCC
>CAYQYP010000488.1:0-4656 GCA_964421755.1 uncultured Acidobacteriota bacterium | reverse complement strand
CAGGCCCCACAAGAGAAACGACTCGGCGGGCCTGTGAAGAGGAAAATCCACCAGCGAGATCGTCAAAAGGGCAACCGCCCCAGCCAGGGCGGCAATTCTAAACCGGTCCGGTTTCCGCTCGATGGCCGGCACGGCAAGTAGTACCAGCAGAGCGACGAAGCTGGCCAGGCCCGCGGGTCCGGTGTCGGTCAGCAGCTCCACGTAGTCGTTGTGGGCGTGATCCTGCGGCCCGCGAAATGGACTTTCAGCCATTTCAGGGTCCTCGCGCAGGCGGTCCATTTGCCATTGAACGTACTTCACGGAGAAGGCTCCCGGACCGAATCCGAACAGGGGAATCTCGGGCACCTTCCGGATCACCACGTTAACGATGTAGGTCCTTCCGCTCAACGTTGTTGCTAGCGGCCGTGCGGGCGAAAGGAAAACGATTCCGATCGCGAGCGCCAGGACAAGTGATCCCACGACGGCGAGGGAGGAGCCAATGCTCGCCAACCGGGCCGTAAAGCCCGGTTGGCTTCGAAGTTTCGCGTTACGTGGTCCCACGAGGAGTATCACCGGAAACGCCGCGAAACAAGCCAGCGCAGGAGCCCTGGATCCGGTCGCCAGAATAGCTGCCACGTTGGTAATCAGTGCCAACAGCCACGGCCATCGTCTGCGTGGTTCTTCGCCAGCTTCATTGCCGAAGAGCAGGGCGAGCAGAAGCGGCAGGCAACCGGAAAGAAAGGCGGCGACGAAATTCGGATTCCCGAGCGTGCCGTAGACCAGCAACCGTTCACTTCCGCCAGGCTGCGGGGTCCATCCCAGCAGCCAGAAAGGATCCATCCCGAAGTACTGCGCAACCGCCGTCGCCGCGACGATTACGGAGGACAGGCCGAACGCCGTGCACAGCCGATCCGGTTCCACCCGAACCCAGCGAAGGAGCGGAAAGCAGAGTGCCGGCAGGAGCAGCAAAAGCGTTGCTCGGAGGGACACCAATTCCCCGGTCGAAGCCGACAGGCCTAACGCACCCAACCATGCCAGGTAGGCGACGGTTCGACCGCTCGCCAACTCGACGCCAGGAGCTCGGGTGGCGAGTATCCAGCCGGCCGATAGGACAATCCAGCAGCCAATCAGAACGAGCTTCGGGGTCGAAAAGGGCTGCTCCAGACCGGGCCAGACGGCGAGGGGAATAAGAAGAGCGATCACGGGCGTTAACCATCTGGCCATGTTCGGGCCTGAGTGTAGCGCCAAAGAAGCCAAAGACACAAAGCAGGGAGTTCGTGTATTCTCTTTCTTCATGCTTCACTGCGTCGAGGCTGAGGTAGTTAAGAACGAACGACTAAGCGGACCTAATTATCTGTTGACGTTCCGTTCATTCGATATCGCTTCGCAGAGTCGGGCTGGCCAGTTCTTGATGGTGTCCCCGACCTCGTCCCAAATCGTCCCCAGCCCGTTGCTCAAGAGACCGCTGGCGGTCTATTCGGTGTCGAGCGAGCGGGGCACCTTGTCACTGTTCACCTTGCTGATCAAGACGGTCGGCGAGGGAACCGCCCGGCTTGCGGCCCTCAAAGCCGGCCAGACGGCGAACGTGATAGGACCACTGGGCAACGGTTTCGAGGTCGAAGCGGCGGAGGGTAAGACCGCTTTTTTGATAGCCGGCGGCGTCGGGATCGCCTCCTGCTATATGCTGGCCAAGGACCTGCGGAAGCAGGGGAACGAGGTTCACTTGCTGTACGGTGGACGGACGGGCGATGACCTGATCCTCCTCGAAGACTTTCTTGACCTGGGCGTGGAGCTTTTTCTGACAACCGATGACGGAAGCGTGGGCTATCCCGGGCGGGTCAGCAAGGGCCTGGAAGAGTACATGAAGGACTACGATCCCCGGGCACTCTACTTCTACGCCTGCGGGCCGGAACCCATGCTCCAGGCGGTTTCTGGGGTGGCGGTGAATTGCCGGATCCCGTGTCAGATTTCCGTGGAGGCGCGAATGGCTTGCGGCTTCGGTGTCTGCCTGGGTTGCACGGTGAAGACCACCGGCGGACATCGCCTGGCCTGCACGGACGGCCCTGTTTTCAAAGCTGCGGATTTTGTCTGGGAGGAGCAAATCTAGCCAGATCAACAGAACCGCAAGCGAAGCGTTTTCCAGCGCAGCGCGCGGATTGTTACAGCGGGCAGGTTCAAGCACTTTTGGCGTAAGTCGATCGGATACGGTGACAATCCGCGCGCTTCGCAAAACACGCTTCGCTTGCGGTTCTGTTGATCTCGGCAACCCGTTAGAATGGCGACAAACAAGTCAATGGATCAAGCAATCGTACATCCCTCGGCCAGTCTGGCCGTCGATATCAGCGGCCTGCGATTCAAGAACCCCGTGCTGACTGCTTCGGGGACGTTCGGGTATGGCGTCGAATTCGCCCGCTTTTTCGACATCTCGCGCCTTGGGGGCTTCTGCACCAAGGGCCTCTCACTCCTTCCAATGGAAGGGAACGCTCCGGGGCGAATCGCCGAGACGCCCGCAGGCATGCTGAATGCGATCGGCCTGGAGAACGTCGGAGTTGACCGCTTCGTCACCGAGAAACTGCCTCAACTGGAACCGTACGATACCCATGTAGTCGCCAATATTCTCGGCAAAACGATCGACGAATTTGCACAGCTTGCCCGCCGGCTCGACCCGTTTCCAAAAGTCAGTTGCCTGGAGTTGAACATTTCCTGCCCGAACATCAAAGAGGGAGGAATCCACTTCGGCCACGACCCTGAAATGGCGCAACGGGTGGTTCGCGCCGTCAAGGAAAACACCACCAAGCCGGTGTGGGTAAAGCTGTCCCCCAATGTGACGGATATCAGGGTGATGGCCCTTGCCTGTGAGCAGGCCGGCGCGGATGCCTTGACCCTCGTGAACACTTTCGTCGGGATGAGCATCGATATCTATCGCCGAAGGCCAGTGCTTTCCAACAAAACCGGGGGATTGTCCGGACCGGCGATCCGTCCACTCGCCGTAAGGATGGTGTATCAGGTGACGGAAGCTGTTCGCATCCCGGTCATCGGGATCGGCGGAATCATGTGCGGGCGCGATGCGGTCGAATTCCTGATGGCGGGCGCGGTTGCCGTTCAGGTCGGCACCGCCAATTTCACGGACCCGCACGCTGCCATCAAAGTTCTCCAGGGAATCGACGATTTCTGCAGGGATCAAGGGATAAAGGACATCATGGAGATCGTCGGGGCCGCCCGGCAGGCGAGGAGTTCCTGTTGAAGCGCCTCAGTTGCTATTATCTTCTGGAGCCATAAATGTTCTGAAAACTGAGGATTGGGGATTTTCGGGATTGAAAGCCTTTGGTCTTTCATTCCGCATTCCGCATTCGGCATTCGGCCAGAGATGGGGACAAGTGGAACACGGCGAACGAGCGATGGACAGACTGATAGTGGCGCTTGATTTCCCAAGCGAACACCGTGCTCTGAACCTGGTGCGGAATTTAAAGGGCACTGCTAATTTCTTCAAAGTAGGGCTGCAGCTATTCACCTCGGTGGGTCCCGAAATTGTCCGGAAGATCAAAGCGGAGGGCGGAAAGGTCTTCCTTGACCTGAAATTCCTCGACATCCCGAACACGGTGTCAAGAGCGGCGCTTGAGGCGGCCCGCCTCGGCGTTCACATGCTGACCTTCCATGCTCTGGGCGGACAGGCGATGCTCGCGTCGGCGCGTGAAACGCTCGAGGACATGTCCCAGACCGAGGGCTGGCCCATTCCCAAGCTGCTCGGTGTCACCGTGCTGACCAGCATGGACCAGCAGGCACTTGGCTCGGTTGGTATTGATCGTCCACTGCCTTCCATGGTGGTCCACCTTGCCCGAGTTGCCCGAGCTTCGGGATTCAACGGAATCGTCTGCTCACCGCAGGAGCTCCGGCTGCTGCGCGAATCGGGCATCGCAGGGATGACGTTTGTTACACCGGGGATCCGGGCGGACCAGGCGCCCGCAGATGACCAGGCGCGGTCCATGACGGCCGCTGAGGCGATCCGGGAAGGGGCCGATTACCTGGTTGTTGGAAGGCCGATCACCCAGGCCGACGAACCGGACAAGGCGGCCCTGCACTTCGTTGAAGAAATCCAGCGTGCTAGATTGGAGCGGTTATGAAGAAGCTGACTTTTGCGGTCGTATTCGTGCTCGCGAGCTTGACCATCTACGCCCAGCCGGAACCCGAAAACAAGAAGATCGAGCGGTCGCGCTGCCATTGTTTTATCGATTACGAGAATATCTGGACTTTTGAGATGGTGGAAAACCATGAGGGAAAGCGCGTTCCCATCCTGAACGTCATCACTTTCAAACCCGGAGAATGGGAGCTGAAACCCGTCCAGATTCAAGTCTTGAACGCGAAGAATCGCCCCGCCCGCATCGAAAAGTTCTCGATTGATACCGGCATCGAGGACGAACCTTACAACGTCACGAGCCTCAAGGTCCTCGGTAACGGCTTCATCGGCGTGGATCTCCTGGGCAAATTCGATGAATACGGCGAACCGACCAAGGTGCAGATTGATCTGGGTGACTCTCGCTTCGAACTTCTTCCGATGGACTGCATGGAGTTCGAGATGCTCGCCGAACAGATCAATAAGATCAACTTCGACAGCCCGCAGATCAAAGAAGATTTCGATACTCTCAAGATCGAGCACAAGGGGACCCGAGGCGCCCGCCC
>CAYQYP010000487.1:0-5532 GCA_964421755.1 uncultured Acidobacteriota bacterium | reverse complement strand
TCCTGTTTGAGTATAGTCACGGCGTCACCCTTACCCGGTCCACCCGGCAGCCGCCCGGCCTGTCCTCGCGGACGCTGGGGCGCAGCGAGTGAAATGCTTAAGACCAAAGCGGCTACAACCGCGGACGAAACGAACTTCCTTGGTGACATGGTTCATCTCCTGTCTTTGTTCGCGCCGTTTCATGGCGCATTTGTTTGTCCAGCTATATAGACAGAGAAGAAGCGAGGGGTGCGGTAAAGCGTCTGCAAAATCGGGTTTACAGGGATTTTACGCGGGGTGGGTGTGACGGGCCTTCGGCGCTTAAGCCCCGAGGGCGGAGGATGGAGGCTCAGTTCCTTCGCCCGGCGTGGCACCGCCAACCGGGCCATAAAGCGGCGGATTCTGAACCGCGAATCCGCCCTACGACTGAGTGCTTCCGCCCGGCGAGCGGTCGTAGGGCGGATTCGCGGTTCAGAATCCGCCGCTTTATGGCCCGGTTGGCGAACGATTCCCTCGGGGCAGTGCGCAGTCGGTAGTGCGCAGTCGGTCAGCCGGGCAGCCGTCAGGCCGTCAAGAATTTGTAACCGAGGCCGCGGACCGTCACCAGGTACTGCGGGTTCCTGGCATCGTCTTCAAGTTTCTGACGCAACGAGCTGACGTGCACGTCGACCGTGCGTGTGAATACACGAGAATCATATCCCCACACGTCTCGAAGGAGTTGCCGGCGAGAAATCGTCGCGCCACGGTTCTGGAGGAGGTAGCGGAGCAGCTCGTATTCACGGGCCGACATTTCGACTACTTGCCCGTCCTTCCTCACCTCGGTGCTTCGAAAATCGACCTCTACCCGGCCGAAACGCAACAGCTGATGGCCGGTCGCGCGATTGGGCAAGCGACGCTGCAGCGCTTCCATCCGGGCGAGCAGTTCCATCGGATCAAAGGGTTTCGTCAGGTAATCGTCCGCGCCCAACCGCAGGCCGAGTACCCGATCGATGACCTGGGTCCGGGCGGTGAGCATGAGTATTGGCGTATCGCATCCGGATTCACGCAAGGAGCGGCACACGTCGAATCCGTTTCGGTCGGGAAGCATGACGTCAAGCAGGAGCAGATCAAACGGCCGTTCGGTCGCCATTCGGAAGCCCTGTTCGCCGCTTCCGGTGGTTTCCACCTCGTATCCTTCGCTGCGGAGCAAGTCACCCAGAGTCAGGACCAATCCCTCCTCGTCCTCCACCATCAAAACCCGGCCTGTTACCATGAGGTTCTTCTCTCAATCCGCGGCGGGAATCACCACCGAGAATGCGCAGCCTTGTGCGGTAGAGACAACCGAGACATCCCCTCCGAGGTTGCGCAGTTGCTGTCTAACGATACTGAGACCCAGACCGGCGCCCGGCACGTTGGACGCGGCCAAGCCGCGTCCCCTGTAGAACGCCTTGAAGACATGACGCAGGTCCTCCGGTGCAATTCCCGGCCCGTGATCTTCCACCGTAATACGGACCACGGGTTTCGATGTGTCACTTTTGCGACAGGCGGTCACACGCAGCCACCGGCCCGTGTCCGCATACTTGGCGGCGTTATCGATCAGGTTAGACAGGCAGGTTTCCAAACCTCGCCGGTCAATGCGCGCCCTGCCTACCGGTTCGATGTCTTCGGAGATTTCCCATCCCTGTTGCTCGAGGGAATTGCGGTACTCAGAGAGGATTTCGTGAGTCAGATGACCGACATCTACAGGCTCGAGCTCCCTCCGCCTGACGCCCGATTGGATCGCCGCAAAACCGAGGACCTGCTCAACCATCTTGTAGAGCCGTCTGCTTTCCCGATCAAGGGTTTTCCCGTATTCCAGAGCCTTCTCGCTGTCGTTCACCAGGCCGCGCGATATGTTTGCTGCGGCAGTGCGAATCACGGAGAGAGGGGTCAGAAGCTCATGCGAGACCCCGGCGATGAACTGCATTTGGCGTCGGGCCAGGAGCTTCGATTGTCGGGAAGTCCAAACGAGAACGGTTGCAAAACCCGCCAGAAGGGTGAACATCGCCAGGGCGCCGGCAATCCAGCGGTGACGTTTGGATGCGACCACTGATTCCAGGGAACCGTCGCGATGCCTGGCAACCAGCATCCAGCCATTCGGTTGCGAGTGGAGGAGTCGCCCGAGCGGGCCGGATTCTACGACCTCCATCTGCGGAGCGCCGGGTGCGCTGGAAACTCGAGGATCAGGGAGAGGCGGCCTTCGTTCAATCAGACTCAACGCACCGTCGACATTCGATTCACCGTCGAAATTCACCGGCGCCCCACCCTGCACAACGAGTTTCATTCCGGGCGGGCTGATGACAGCCAGGCCAAATTCGCGTTCCCGGCCCCGAAAGTGGCGGTCGATCAGTTGGGGAAGCACCTCGTTCTTCAACTTTTCGTAGTCGAGAAACAGGAAACACCAGCCGACCAGCCGGGGACTTGCGCGCCCAGGTCCCAAGCCTCCGGGGAATCCAGGCGCGTTCTGTGGAAGATCTCCCGGAGGCGGGAAGGGCGGGCCTGTCCTGAATTCTCGAAACACCCTTTCACCCGGCTCCGGTTGTCCCCACCCCCAGACTCGGGGCCTCTCGGCTCCCGCTTGGGGTTCGGCCTCTCGCCCCCCGGTCTCGGGCAGTCGTCGCTGGAATTGACCGGCCCACGGACCGAGCCGCATCCTTCTGTCTGACTGACGAAAGCTTGGCTCCCTTTGAATCAGGGGGAGGGCTATCATCGGACGCTCGCCAGCGAGCAGAAATGCGAACGTCGGCCGGCGGTCGCCGTTTGGTCCCTCGTCGGCCGGCCCGAGTGCCGCCTTAAGTGTCGAGATGTCATCCGGCCACGGCACGTCACGAAACGCACGCTTGACCGTGTCAAACTGCTCGAATCGAATCTCCCCGCCCTCGGCTTTCGTCCCCAGAGCCAGTCCGGACACCAGGTGAGAATCGCCGGCCCGTTTGGCGTTGCGCATGAACTCCTCGGCCAGGTCTTCCCGAAGGCTCGTGTTGAGGAAGAGCGCGGAAGGCCCGGGATGAGATTCCGAGATCGCCCGGAAGAGGCTGCCTGCCAGCGCGGCCCGAAATCCGAACATGCCTGCCTGCAGCGCTTCACGCCGCTCCTGCAGCTCTGTGGCACTCACCCGGTCGATCAAGCGGACGACCAGGATGCAGCTCCCGATGAGAGACACCAGGAGCACGGCGAGGATAATGGTTGTGAGGGATGGCCAACGGACCCTGTACACGGCGGTATTGTACATCGCGCACCCTGATTAGACGCGGGGCCGGGCAACGGTTCTCAAACCGGTTTGCGGATTTTACAGGTAGTTTACAAAGCAGGCGGGCGGCTGGATTTTCGGGGGAAGTTTCGGGGACATAATACTTAATTCCCACCCAGCCGGTGCGATCACGCGCAGGCAAAGGAATTAAGTTTTGTGTCCCCGAAACCCCAGAGAACGACCACAAGGACCTCAAGGACTAAAGTTCAGCAGGATCCGGATCGTTTCGAGCTGTTTCCTTGTGGTCCTTGAAGGCGTTGCGCTCTTTGAGGTCCTTGGGTCAGCGTTTTGCGTTGCTCTTGAAGACGCATTGCGCAAACTCGTGCAGGTGCTTGCGCCAGACCTGCCAGTCATGCAACCCGGGGCCTTCCGACCAAACGTGGCGGATACCGGCCTTCTCCAGCGCTTCATGCAAAACACGTGAACCAGCGTAGATCAGGTTGTCTTCGGTTCCGCAGCCGATCCAGAGAAGAGGCACCCGCTTGTTGAAGGCTCCCGCGTCTGCGAAAACTCCGTTGAACGCAGTTTTGACATCGAGATTGCGTCCGCCCGCTCCACTGAAGACCCCGATCGAGGCGAACTTGTCGAGGTTACCCAACCCAACCATCAAAGCCTGGCCGCCGCCCATTGACAGCCCGGCGATAGCCCTGTGCTCTCGGTCGGACCGCGTGCGGTAGGACTTGTCGATCTCCGGGATAAGGTCCTTGATGACCACCTCTCCGAACGCCTCATTGCCGCGTCCGCCGGCGCCCGAGACGGCGCCTGTCTTCACGGCGTAGCCGTTTTCCATCACCACGATCATGGGCTCGGCTTTGCCGGCAGCGATCAGATTGTCCAGGATGAAGTTCGCGCGTCCCTGCGCTGTCCAGCCCCGCTCGCTCTCCCCTGCCCCGTGTTGCAGGTACAACACCGGGTATCGGCGTCCGGTATCAGCGTCATAGCCCGGTGGCGTGTAGACGTATACGCGCCGAGTTTGCCCCGTCGTCCCTGACCGATACCAGTGGATGCGCACGTCACCGTGAGGCACCTCCCTGGCATCGTAGAAGTCCAGGGCCGCATCGGGAACTTCGACACCGCTCGATTGGCGACCCCATCCGAAGTACGTCTCGCTCGACGGATCGTTGGCAGGGAAACCGTCCACCAGCAGCCAGTAATAGTGGAACCCCGGCTGGACAGGCCCGACCGTCGCGCTCCAAGTACCGTCAGGGGAGCGCTGCATCTCGAAAGGGCCCTTCCCGAGACCGTTAGCCCCGCCGCCCGGCGTGACTTCGACTTTTTGCGCCGAGGGTGCCTTGATCTGAAAGGTGACGCGCAGATCGGGGTGGATTCTCGGGTACTCGGCACCACGCACGTTGGACGTGGCCGGCTGTCCCTCAGGCACCTGCGCGCTTGCGCCGAGACATGCGGCGAACAGCATAGTTCCAAGGCAGATCAGCTTTTTCATCGCGTCATTCTGCTTCTCCTCTGTGAAGCTGTCAAAGAAGATTGCGAAGTGACAGGTGCCGAACCGACTGTTTCGCCCGATCTGCCCTACTGTCTGGTCGCCTTCCAGCTGCCGACTGGTGTAGAAGCCGACTCACCGATTGGACGGAATGCCCAGGTGCCGGCAAGCGAAGTGCCGGTCAGCTCTGCCTCCAGCAGGATCTCGACGGGATCGTTCGGAGCCTCGTATTTCGCCGCCATTTTGTTCCCGTTGAGAGAAGCCTCCTTGATGGCGGCACTGTAGAGCTCAGCGCCATCCATCTCGACGCGGATGGTTCCGGCGCTCCCGTCGCTCTTCTTTTCAAATGTCATCTGGAAGGTTCCGCTTTGCCCGCCAGTCTGTTCCCATGTCCCTTTCCACTGTCCGGCCAGCCGGTCCTTCACAAGGGGGCCCGACGTAAGTGCCTGGGTCCTGCCGTCGCACGGGTCTTCCACGAGGGAGAATACGAGCGCCTCACCGTCCGTTTTCCAGCTGTATTTGCCGAGGCCGTCGCAGGCAAGCTCTCCTCCCTGGTCGGTCAGGTCGATCCGATCACCCGAGACCTTGTATGTGCCCGTGACCCCTCGGCCATCGGTATGCGCGACGCGATAGGAGCCGCCTTCCTCGATAACAAACATGAATGGTCCGGACTGGTAGGAGCCGGCCGGGAACTTTTGAGCCTGAGCGCTCACCACCGCGCTCCCCAGGAACAACGCAAGAACGAGAACCGAAAAACAAACCGGGCGGCGAATAATCATAATCGTCTTCCTCCTGCTCTACTAACGCAGTTCGAGCCCGATAAGTTCGGCGAGGAGAACATTAG
>CAYQYP010000486.1:0-6519 GCA_964421755.1 uncultured Acidobacteriota bacterium | reverse complement strand
GGTCAGCCGGTCAGCTAGCGCGTAAGCCGCACACACCCGCCAGAGCCCGCGCCGCTCTTTTTCAGGGCATGGTTTGCGAAGCGAGTGTCTTTAAGGGCAAGAGTCATGGGAGCGCCACGTTTCGTTGCAGTTTTCACGACTGATCTGGCCGCGCTTGTCCGCTTCGTGCAGGATCTCACGCCCCGCGTTGAAATGTATCCTCCGGACGGCCTGATCCTCGAGGTCTCGCCCAGAAGCGAAACGACGACCCGCGAGCGCCTGGCACGTTACAGGGCCAGTCTGGCTGTTGCCTCTGCCTCAACCCGCAATTGCGCGCTGTTTGCGGCACGTTACCGGCCCGGGAGCAATGTCGAGCCTGGCGAAGAAGCGGTCTTTCTCTCCTCCTTCCCTCTGAGCGCGCTGTCCCTGCTCGGGCCCGAAGTTTGTGCGCCGGAACTTTTGGAGACGCTGGGCCGGTGGGGGATCCGCACGTTCGGACAACTGGTTTCCCTGCCCCGGGACGAGCTAAAAAGCAGGCTCGGCCGCTCTGGGAGCCGGATCCAACAAATTGCTGCCGGAACAGATCTCATTCCCTTTCAATCCGATGAGCCGGAGACGCAGTTTGAAGAGACAGTGGATTTTGACTACGCGCTCAATGCGCTCGAGCCGCTCAGTTTTACCCTGGGTAGCCTGCTCGAAAAACTGTGCGGCGACCTGCAGGCCCGCGGGCTTGCGGCCGAAGCAGTCGTTGTAGAGCTTAAACTCGAGTCCCGCCGCGCCTATCCGCGGGAAGTGAAGCTCGCGGTTCCACTGGCAAATCCGAAAGTCCTGCTCTCGCTGGTCCGACTGGATCTACAGACGCATCCACCGTCGGGACGTATTGTCGGGATATCGGTCCGGCTCGTACCCGCCCCGCCTCGCGTTCTGCAGCACTCGTTGTTCGAGCCCCTTGCGCCCGCGCCCGAGAAACTGGCACGCACGCTGGCGAGGCTTGCTGCACTGGTTGGTGAAAAGAACGTAGGGAGCCCCGTGCTGCTCGATACTTACCGCTCGGATGCTTTCCAGTTGGTGCCGTTTTCGGTCCCGATGCGAAAAGCAATCGAGAGGACAGGATTAACAGGATTCACAGGATTTGCTTTCAATCCTGTGAATCCTGTTAATCCTGTCCTCTCGATTGCTTTTCGCCGGTTTCGGCCCCCGGTGCCTACGCAGCTGCGACCGGATCGAATCGTCGTCTGGGCCGGCCCCTGGATCGCGTCGGGGGACTGGTGGACCTCTGGCGCCTGGGCCCGGGAAGAGTGGGACATCGAATTTACCGACGGAACGATTTACAAAGCCTTTTTCGATTTGCACCGGAAGAAATGGTTTTTGGACGGAGTGTACGACTGAGCCAATCGCGGATTGCGGATTCCGGATTGCGGATTGAAAGGAAGCAACCGGGCAGTCGGTCAGTTGTTAGTGTTTTATGAGCTACATCGAGCTTCACGCTTGCAGCGGATTCAGCTTCTTAGCCGGGGCGTCCCAGCCGGAGGACCTCGCGCAACAGGCGGCTCACCTGGGCTATCCGGCCATCGCGCTGGTAGATCGAGACGGCGTTTACGGCGCCCCTCGGTTCTACAAGGCATGCAAGGAAGCGGGCATCCGTGCGCTGGTCGGAGCCGAGGTGACGATTGAGGGGGACCGGACGCTTCCTCTCCTGGCCGAAAGCCGGGCGGGGTACTCCAACCTGTGCCAGATGATTACCGTGATGAAGCTCCGATCCGAAAAGGGAACCGGGCAGATCGGTCTCGAAGAGCTTCGTCAGTTCTCTTCGGGTCTGGTTGCGCTTGTCCGTGATCCCGAGTCCCTGCCTGGCCTGCAGGAAATTTTCGGTGTCCGGAATACATACGCGGAGCTCGTGCGCCATTGCAATCGCGGGCAAGAGCAGTTGAATCTCCGCTTGGTCGACGTAGCGCGCCGGGCCGGTGCTCCGCTCCTTGCGACGAACGCTGTCCGCTACGCGAGCCCGGCAAGCCGTCCCCTCCTCGATGTCCTGACTTGCATCAAGAACAGGACGACCCTCGACCGGGCCGGCCGCCTGCTCGCGATCAATGACGAATGCTATCTGAAGCCACCCGGAGAGATGGCCGAGCTTTTCCAGGATCACCCGGAAGCCGTGGAAAACACCGCCGCACTGGCCGAACGGCTCGAGTTTACCATCCAGGATCTGGGGTATCGCTTCCCGGCTTATCCGGTTCCGCCGGGTGAGAGCATGAGCAGTTACCTGAGGAAGCTTACCGACGAGGGTGCGCGGCGACGGTATCGGCCTTACCACGACAAGGCCCGGCGGCAAATCGAGCACGAACTCGCTTTGATCGAAAAGCTGGACCTGGCCGGGTATTTCCTTATCGTCTGGGACATCATCCAGTTCTGCAAGCAGCATGACATTTTGGCGCAGGGGCGCGGGTCGGCGGCGAACAGCGCGGTCTGTTACAGCCTGGAGATCACGGCGGTCGACCCGGTCGGAATGGAGCTGCTTTTCGAGCGATTCCTTTCGGAGGAACGCGGCGAGTGGCCGGATATAGACCTGGACCTTCCGAGCGGAGACAGGCGCGAGCGAGTTATTCAATACGTTTACGAGCGGTACGGGAAGCTCGGCGCGGCCATGACCGCCAACGTCATTACGTACCGGGAGCGCAGTGCTTCCCGCGAGATCGGTAAGGCGCTGGGGTTTTCCATCCCGGTGCTCGACCGGTTGGCCCGGTTTGTCCGCCCCTGGGAGTTTGTCTCCCGGGAAGAAGTGGAAAACCTTCCGCTGGAACAGGCCGGGCTGAACTCGCGTGATCCACGAGTCATCACGTTTTTTCAGCTTTGGAAACAGATCCAGGATCTGCCGCGGCATCTTGGGCAGCACTCGGGCGGTATGGTGATCGCTCAGGGCCGCCTGGACGCAGTCGTCCCCCTGGAGAACGCTTCGATGCCGGGGCGTACGGTTGTCCAGTGGGACAAGGAGGACTGCGCGGACATGGGGATCATCAAGGTGGACCTTCTGGGCCTCGGGATGATGTCTGTTCTCCAGGAATCGATTCAGCTGCTTCAAAGTCGGGGGGAGGAGATCGATCTGGCTCATCTGCCCCCTGACGATCCGCAAGTTTACGAGATGCTGCAGAAAGCAGATACGGTGGGCGTATTCCAGGTGGAGAGCCGGGCTCAAATGGCAACGCTGCCGAGGCTTCATCCGGACCACTTCTACGACCTGGTGGTGCAGGTGGCGATCATTCGCCCCGGCCCGATCGTCGGCCAGATGGTCCACCCGTACCTGCGCCGGCGAAATGGCCACGAAGAGGTCCAATATCCACACCCGTGTCTGGAGCCGATTCTGAAGCGGACTCTCGGTGTTCCGCTTTTTCAGGAACAGCTGTTGCGGATCGCAATGACGGCCGCGGGATTCACCGGTGGCGAAGCCGAGGAATTGCGGCGGGCGATGGGGTTCAAACGCTCCGAGGAACGGATGCGCAAGATCGAGGTTCGCCTGCGGGCAGGGATGGCAAACCGAGGGATCGAGCCGGAGGCGGCCGAACTGATCATCCGTTCGATCACTTCATTCGCCCTTTATGGCTTTCCGGAGTCCCACGCGGCCAGTTTTGCCTTGCTCGCCTACGCGAGCGCTTACCTCAAAGTCCATTTCCCAGGTGCTTTTTATACCTGCCTGCTCAATAACCAGCCGATGGGTTTCTACCATCCCGCCACGCTGGTTAAGGACGCCCAGCGGCGCGGCGTCCGCGTGAGGCCCATCGACGTGACTAAGTCCGACTGGTTGTGCCTGCTCGAAGCTGGCAATTCGATCAGACTTGGTTTGACCTATGTGCGCGGACTGCGACAAAGCATCGGACTAACCGTGGAAAAGCAGAGGAAGCGCACGGCATTTGGCTCGATCGACGATTTGATCGAGAGAACCGGGGTGAACAAGGCCGAGCTGACCACGCTGGCCGAAATCGGGGCGCTGAACGCCTTTGGCATGAAGCGGCGGGAAGCTCTCTGGCAGATTGAAAAAGCTTGTCGGCCCAGCGGTCCGCTCTTTTCCGCGAGCGAAAAAGCGAGTCAGGAGCAGGGATCTCCACTGGAGCAAATGAATGTGGTGGAGCGCGCCATGGCGGATTTCGGCGGAACCGGACTGACGATTGGCCCGCATCCCATGGCATTGGAGCGGCACAAGCTGGAGCAGAAATCAGTGTGCGCGGCCGCCGAGCTGCCACAGTTACAGGATGGAACCCGGGTGCGCGTTGCCGGTGGAGTGATCGTGCGGCAAAGGCCGGGAACTGCCAAAGGATTTTTCTTTATTACGATGGAGGACGAAACCGGGCTCGCCAATATCATCGTCCGCCCGCAACTGTATGAGAAGGAAAGGAGCCTCCTGACAACGCAGTCATTCCTGGTCATCGAAGGATTGCTTCAAAACCAGGATGGGGTCACCTCGGTGAGGGCAGAGAAGATTTCGAGCCTGCAGACAGCCTTTAACTAATGCGGAATGCAAACCCGTATCGCCGTGCCTTGTCCCGGTTGGCTTTCGATACTCAAGTCGCCGCCGATGTTGAGTGCGCGTTCCCGCATTCCCACCAGGCCCAGCGACTGCTTCCCTCGTGCCAGAATATCGAACCCGCGGCCGTTATCCGTAACCTGGAGTCGAACCACGCCGGGATTCGACTCCGGCTCGTCGAGCGTGATCGTTGCTTTTGAGGCGTTTGCGTGCCGGGCGATATTCGTGAGGGCTTCCTGAAAGATGCGGAAAAGCGCAACGGCTCGCTCCTGCTCGGGCGGGTGCTCGAGCTCCTTGATCTGGAGCTCGCACTCGATGCCGGTGTGCTTCTGAAAGTCCTCAAGGTGCGATTCCATGGCGGCCTGGAGGCCGAAGCCGTCGAGCATGCTCGGACGCAGATCCCTCGCAATCCGGCGCACCGTCTGCATGGTTGTTCCCACGGACTCCGCGAGTTCTTCGGTCTTCCGCTTTTGCTCGGGGTTTTCCAACTGCACAGCGAGTCCCGAAAGGCCGAGCTTAATGACCGTAAGGGACTGACCGAGCTCATCATGGATTTCCCTGGCGATCCGTTTACTTTCCTCCTCGCGGATGGAGTCGAGACGGGCAGCCAGCCGGCGCAGCTCTTCGCGTGATCGGCGCAGCTCATCCTCCTGTTTCCGGCGCTCTGAAATGTCCCGGAGAATCACGGTGAAGGCAATGGAGCCGTCGTCAAACGCCAGCTTGGAAATCGACGCCTCTGCCGGGAAAACGGCTCCGTCTTTTCGCAGACCAACGATTTCCTGGCGCTCTCCCATCCAGCGCGCCTGGCTTTCCGATTTGGCGAAATTTGAGACATGAGTGCGGTGGACCTGCCGGAGATGGCTGGGCAGAAGAAGATCCAGCGGCTGGCCGAGCACCTCGTGAGCGTGGTAGCCGAAGATTTTCTCCGCTCCCCGGTTAAAGACCCGGATCCTCTGTTCGTGGTCGAGCGATATGATTGCGTCTTCCGCAATCTGCACGATCCCTGAGAAGAACTGACGCACGCGCAACAGCTCCCGCTCGGCCTTTTTGCAATCCTCTTCGCGTCGCTCCAATTCTGAGATACGTGACTGGAGATCCGTCACGCCTGTAGCGGAATTCTTGTTGTTCATCAGCATCCCCTGTACCGCTTCCGGTGTCCCATCCTCGCCCCGTGTCACCCCGTCGGGAACCGCGCACGCGGTGTGCCTGAATCACCAAACCTATGACGGGCAAAGTCGACGAAAAGTTGCGATCTGTGGTTGAATTGTACGCGATCAGGAGGTCAAATGTTCTATCGCCTGCCGTGGCTCGGGATTCTGGTGCTCACGTTGTCGTCACAGCATGACGTCGCCCTTGGACAAGCCGCCTCACCGGTCACCCTGAAGGTCACGGTGGAGTACGAAGGCTCCGGCATCGTGGATCGGGATCATCGGCTGGTGGTTTTCGTTTTCGACACCGACAACATCGGTCACGAGGCCACCCCGGCACCGCTGGCCACCGCCGCTGCCGAAAAGAACGGCGCTGTCCTGAGCTTTTCCCTCGGCAAGACCCCGGTCTACCTCATTGCATACTACGACAAGGCGGGAACCTGCACCGCCGACCTCAAAGAGCTGCCGTCCGGTGTCCCTGCTGCACTCCACGGCGCGAATCCGGCCCAAGCCGATCCGGTCGAGATCACGACAGGCCGGGTTGCCGAAATTAAAATTACCTTCGATGACACTCTCATCCTGCCGTAAAATCGGGTGCTGCATACGTGATTGCTGTCCCCGAAAGTGGTCCTGTTCATCCGACGGATCCGTCAGATGAGCCGGATCCCTCTGATCCAACGCGGGTTTCCGGCCGCGGTTAACTATTAATTACATTTATACTGTGCCTACTTTGCTATTAGTAAATTCGATGTTATACTCCCTCTCATGCGGCTTGATTACCTGAAGATGTTCTGCGATGTCGCTCGTTGCCGGAGCTTCTCTGAAGCTGCGCAAATGAATCGGGTTTCGCAGTCGGCCGTGAGCCAGGTGGTCCTC
>CAYQYP010000485.1:0-3039 GCA_964421755.1 uncultured Acidobacteriota bacterium | reverse complement strand
TACCTCAGGGCAACATTCGGATCCACCTTCGTGGCTCGCCGCGCAGGCAGGGAGCCAGCAATTCCGGCAACGAGCGAGAGGGTGGCCACCCCGATGGCCAGAGTTAACACATCGCGGGCTGGGAGACCGAACAGGAACTTCTCGAGAAGCTGCACGACCAGGAATGAGACGACGACTCCTGCCGTGACACCTACGACGAGGATGGCGGCTACGTCGCGCAGCACCAAGCGAAAGATTGCCCCCCGTGCTGCTCCGAGGGCCAGGCGAACGCCGAATTCCGTCCTCCGTTGGGTGACGGAGTGACTGATCACTCCGTAGAGCCCGATTGCGGCAAGCAGCAGCACGAGCGCCCCGAAAAAGCCGGAAAGCGCCATTAACACGCGCTCCTGGACCAGCGAATCATTCACCTGGCCCTCGAGCGTTTTGAACTCGAGCGCAATGGAATTGTCCACCTCCGCGACCGATCGGCGAAGGAGCGAAAGCACCGCCGCCGGGTCGGCAGCGGTCCGGATCATGAAGTTCGACCCTCCAATGCCGGGGTTCTGAGCAAGTGGCAAGTAGGCGCACGGGAAGGTATCTTCCCTCAAAGATGAGTACTTGGAGTCGCTCGCCAGACCTATGATCTGGATGGGAGATCCCGGTTTTCCCTGGTCTTCAATAAGTCTGAAGGACCTTCCCACCGGGTTCAGGTTGGGGTAAAACTTGCGGGCTGCCGCACGATTGATGATCGCGACCGGGGGCGCCGTCGCCGTGTCCTGGGCGCCGAAATCGCGTCCGGCCAGAAGGGCGATGCGCATCGTTTTGAAATATCCCGGCGAAACCGCGTTCATCCACATGATCGCCGCGTCGCCGGCGGGCGCGTTAGCCGCGTCGGAACGAGCGCCCTGGTTCCACTGCGACCCGCTGATCGGGGTTATCTCGACCCGACTGACCGATTGAACCCCAGGCACCGACGCGACGCGGCGCTCGATCTCGTCCCAGATCACGACCTGTTTTTCCGGTGGGGTCCCCCGCGTCCGAGCCTCGGCGCGCATCACTAACACGTTGCTCCGGTCGAATCCGACGTCCAGGGTGACGAGCTTCACGAAGCTTCGGAGAAACAGCCCGGCAACGACCAGGACGACCAGGGACAACGCCACTTGCGACGCAACCACCCACCGGCCGGGACGCAGCCCGACGTGTCGCTGGGTGTCGATCGCTGCACTGCCTTTCATGCCGGCAACCAAAGAGGCGCGAGTCGCCCGGAACGCCGGAAGGACGCCAAACAGGAGGCCGGTTCCTATCGCGACCGACGCCGTGAAGGCCAACGTCCGCCAATTGGACGAAAGGTCCAGGAAGACCTGGTTGCCCGTCGTCGAAACAAAGCGCAGGAGCAGCATGGCGCCCCACCTTGCGAAGAGGACTCCGAGCAGCGCGCCTGCCATCGATAGCATGAGGCACTCGGTCAGCAGCTGACGTATCAGCCGGCCACGCGACGCGCCGAGGGCGCGCCGGAGCGCGAGCTCCTGGTTACGGGCAGCCGATCGAGCCAACATGAGGCCTGCCAGGTTGGCGCAGGCGACCAACAGGACCAGCCCGACCACCGCCATCAGGATTTGCAGCGGCTCCTCCATCAACTGCTTCAGCCCGGAGGACCCCGTCGACGCCGGAGTCGTTGAAAGTGTGTACTTCAGGTAGTTCTTCTGCCCTTCGGGATCCCAATTCCCGGGGACCGTCGCAGAAAATACGCGGGGCGACAAAAGCTCCAGGCGTGCTTTCGTATTTTCCGGCGTAATCCCTGGCTCCAGACGAGCCATGATCTTCAGCCACCAGTAGGATCGCTGCTCCAGCTGGTCGGCGTTTCCAAATACGATTTCCGTCGCCGAGAGAGGAAGCGCGACATCGAACTTCATGCCGACATCCAGTCCATTGAACCCCGGCGCAGCCACCCCGATGATCGGGTAAGAGTTGTTACCCAGCCAGATCGGGTTGCCCACCACACTTTCCGCGCCCCCGTAATGATCCTGCCAGAAACTGTAACTGAGAACCGCTACGCCTGGGCCTCCCCGCGTATCGTCCGATCTGTCGATCAGACGGCCGATGGCGGGCCGGACGCCAAGAGTCCGAAAGAAATCCCCGCTAACAAAAAGTCCCGCCACGTAATGAGCTTCGCCATCACGTGCGAGGTCGAACCGCGCGTTTCCCCATGCCAAGGCGCCGGGGAAGATATCCTGCTGGTCGCGGATCTGCTCCCAGATCGGGTTGGTGAATATGAACGACCCCCGTCCGCCCCCTTTCGGTGAGTGCCTCATGATCTGCACCAGTTCTTCGGGCTTCTCGACCGGCAGGAACCGCAGCATGACGGCATCCAGAAGGCTGAAGATCGCCGTGTTGGCGCCGATGCCGAGCGCCAGTGTTAAGACTGCAACGGCTGTGAAGAGCGGATTCTTCCCGAGCATCCGGAGGCCGTATCGCAGGTCCTTGATCGTGTTTTCGATGGTAGTGACTCCGCGAGCGTCCCGGCACTCCTCCTTGACCTGGTCCAGGCCGCCTAGTTCCAGGCGGGCTCTTCGCAACGCCTCTTCACGGGACAAGCCGGAGCGGACGTATTTGTCCACCTGGTGCTCGAGGTGCGCGCGGAGCTCCTCGTCCAGTTCCGTTTCCATTGTGTCCCGCCTGAACAAAGCCCGCAGACGATACCAGAAGTCGTTGAGCATGGCGCCCTCCTACGCGGTTTCGAGCACCTGGCTCACAGCGGCCGTTAGCTTGCGCCAGGCCTTCTCCTCGGCTTCCAGCTGAGCCTGACCGCTCTTCGTCAGTTCGTAGTATTTGGCGCGCCGGTTGTTCTCACTGGGTGCCCAGCGAGCCTTGATCCACCCGCGCCGCTCCAGTCGGTGCAGAGCCGGGTAAAGGGATCCTTGCTGAATTTTCAGGACATCGCTCGAAATCTGCTGAATCCTCTCCGATACCGCCCAGCCGTGCTGGGGTTCGAGGGCAAGAGTCTTGAGAATCAGCAGGTCCAGCGTTCCCTGTGGAAGATCTATCCGTTCTGCCGTCATG
>CAYQYP010000484.1:0-16297 GCA_964421755.1 uncultured Acidobacteriota bacterium | reverse complement strand
GATCCTGATAATGTTGCCGTTCTTGCGCCCTTTCAGGGCTTGTCTCCGCCTCTACCTTAGACCCAGGGCTGCGCACAAAGCGCTTCGCCCTGGGCTAATATGTGCCGGCCTTTCAGGCCTTAAGAACTTTCTCGACAGCCTCGGCAGTGCGCGGCTCCATTCGATCTCGGCCCTCCGCGGGAACTCAATGAGCCTGCAAGCCTGTTCGGCCGGCTAAAGCCGGGACTACGAACCTACCCGCCCTGTTGTATATGCCAAGCCGTTACAGACTAGAACGAATATCCGATGGAAAATTTCAGGTTTCTTTCAGGTTCTTCGAAGCGAAGCAGCTGATTATTGAGCATGATCTGGGTGTCGAGTCTCCGCGGATTGTAGGCGAGGATCAGGCGAAATGGCTGGTTGATCATCGGCACCATGAATTGAATCTCGACCCCGGTGGAAATTCTCCACACGTTGTTCGTCCCAGCTATGAGGGTGGTCGTGCTGCCATCGGGAGCGGGACGTGAAAGGTCACTCTTGCGGAAGACCGCGGCGGTGCCCGTATCAACGAAGCCCGTGAGCTGGAGTGGGCCGTAGACCGGAACCCGGTATTCGAGCGTGAGGACCGCCCCGGTGTCTCCCCCGACTGTGAGGGCCGTCTCCGTGAAGACCGGCTCCCCGGTCACAGGATCAATCACCGGACTTCCCCCAGGAGTCAGCTGCGGCTGTCGATGAATGCCCGCAGGAGCGACCGAGCGAAGGTCGAAACCCCGCAGGTTGAACTCGCCGCCCAGGTAGACTCGCTCGAAAAAGGGCACGGTTCGCTGCGTCCCATCGCTGAGCTCGCCGTATGGAAGCACGTGCTCCCCCCGAAAGCGAAACGCCCAGGTATTGCGCCGGCCGGTCACCGGGTCGGGGACGAACAGTTGGTACTCCAGGGTGGGGTGGACGAGGTTGATTCTGCCGCCCAGCGGTCCGCCTGCCACCGGCGTCTGAGCCATGAAGTAGCTGCCTTCGGTCGCGCCGAAAGCGCGGTTCCTGGTGTTGCGAAGGACAAAGGGGGCGAGCTGGCTGCGAGTAATCCCCTCCAGGGCTTCCTCGGGAGTGCCGCCCGTCGAAAGCAGGATCAACTGATTGAGCGCGAATGATCGATACTCCTCTTTGATGTCGTACACGCGGTTGCTGTCAAGAGAATACGAGGCGCCCACCCGGATCCAGTCGGAGACGGGGTAGCTCGTGATCGTCTGGAAGCCCGTGCTCTTCTGAGTGAACAGTGAGAACTGGTCTTCGTCGATACCGGGCACCGATACGGGACCGAAAGTGTCATAGCGAAGCCGGCGATGGAAGGCGGTGAACCCCATGGTAAGGCGCGTATCGAGCCAGTAGGGGTCGGTCCAGGAGAGGGAGTAATCCGAAGTGCGGCTGCCGCCTAAAACTTGAACGTCGACGTGCTGACCTAGCCCCCTGAAATTTCTCGACTGGTAATGGACTCCTATGTAGGGACCACTAATGCCCCCCAGGCCGCCGGTCATGTTGATCGAGTGCGTATCCAGTTCTTCGACCGTTACCGCAACATCCGCTTCACCATCCGCCGGTCGCTTGCGAACCTCGTACGACTTCTCGTCAAGCGGTTCGAACAATCCCAGTTGGTTCAACCGCAGAATTGACTGGTCCAGCAGGTTGGCGTTGAAGAGGTCGTTCTCCTCGATCAGGAACTCCCGTCGCAATACCTTGTCGCGGGTCTTATCGTTTCCCTGGAAATCCAATCGACCCAACAGGTAGCGTTCACCTTCGGTTATCTGGATCGAGATGTCGATAGCCTGGTGCTGGTCATCCGGCCGCATTTCGGGCGACAGCTCCATGTCGAGGAAGCCCCGCCGGGCGTACATTCGTCGAAGTTCCTCGTTGGCCTTGCGAATGGCTGGCAGGTTCGCAATTTGTCCGCTCTTGAAATCGGCGTACAAGCCGCGTGCTTCGCTGCCTAGAGTTGTGGCGCCTTTCACCTCCACTTTTCCCAGTCGGTACACCGGCCCTTCCGTGATCGGAATTCGGATCCGGTAGCGCATCTTCCCCGACCGCTCGACGACCTCGACCTGCGGGTCCCCCGCCCGGGCCATGACGTACCCTCGTTCATGGTATTTCGGAAGCAGGTTGGCCCTCAGGTCGTAATCGAGCCGCTCTTTGATGTACTTGTCGGTGCGACGCCAGCGGCTGAACATGCCACTCTGCCGGCTGAGGGCAAGTGCGGATCTGAGCTCCTGATCCGTGAAAACGGTGTTCCCCTCAAACTCGATCGTGCCGATTCGAACCTCGGGCCCTGTATTCACTTCGAAAACGAGACGCACCGCTGCTGAGCCGACCGGCTCTCGCCGGACTTTCACCTGGTTGAGTGGGCGGCCCCGCGACCGAAGCACCTGCTCGACGGCTTGAATAGCTTGGGTGACTTTGTTCTCGTTCAGCGGTGATCCGGCGATCAGCTCGCGCCTCTGATCACGCCAGTGCTCCAGGACTTCATCCTGTTCGCCCGGTTTCAGTCCCTCGAAGACAACTTCTTGAATGACCGGCGGTTCGACCACTTCAAAGATAATGATCATGCCGGCGGTGTTCTTCTCGCTTTTCAGGCTGATTTCCTGGAACAGGCCCGTCTCGATCAACCGACGGTAGTCATCCCGTAGCCGTTGCTCGTCATAAGGCTGGCCAACACGTGCCTCGATGTAATAGAGCACAGTGCTATCCGGGATTCTGTGGTTTCCCTCGACCCGGATCTCGGCAATCGGTTGACCCTGCGTCGGAGCGGGCTGTTGCTGCGCGTGCCCGAGGCTCGCAAGGGCGATGATCGGACCGATAACAAAGCAGCATCTCAGGAGAAGAGTCTTGGAGCTAAACATGGGGTTAATTGTCGCCGTGGTCAGTTGTCAGTCGTCAGTTGTCAGTCGTTCAGCAGGTCAGCTTCTGTCGGACTGGATGCCATTCCGCGGTCAGTCAAAGCCCAACCCGTTGCACTTCCGAAAGTCCAAGAATTATACTAGTTTAAAGACCTTCACAAAAATAATCACTCGTCCTTTCCGTGTCCGCTCGTCTCGAAGGTTCAATTTGCCCCCGATTCCCCGTTCGATCGCCGGCCTGCCCCCGCTTGCCCGGTGGAACCCAGGGGCTCGGATTTCGCAGGTTCACAAACATATGGCGTATAGACGTAAGTTTCTCACTGGCGTGTCATTGCTGGTAACGCTTGTGGCCGGATTGTCCACTCCCCATGTCTGGTCGCAGGACTATTTTGGGCGGAACAAGGTGCGTTACGAGACCTTGGAATTCAAGGTCATGAAAACGCAACACTTCGACATCTATTACTATGATGAAGAAGCCGCCGCAGTGAAAGAGGCGGCACGCATGGCGGAGCGGTGGTACACCCGGTTGTCTAACGCCTTGCAGCACAATCTGACGAGCCGGCAGCCCCTGATCCTGTATGCCAGCCACCCGGCATTCGAGCAGACCAATGCCATTCCCGGCCAGTTGGGCGAAGGCACCGGTGGCGTAACGGAAGCCCTGAAGCGCCGCGTCGTTCTCCCGTTCGCGGGTCCGCTCCAGGAAACGGATCACGTACTGGGCCACGAGATTGTGCACGCCTTTCAGTACGACATGACCGGCGAGGGGCCGGGGGCTGGATTTGACGTGCCCGGTGCCGCCCGCCTCCCTCTCTGGTTCATCGAGGGGATGGCCGAGTATCTTTCGGTGGGACCGGTCGATCCGCTGACGGCGATGTGGTTGCGGGACTCCGTCCGCCAGGAGAAGATTCCCACGATCGAGGACCTCGAAGACCCTCGTTTCTTTCCCTACCGTTACGGTCAGGCGCTTTGGTCTTTCATCGCCGGGACCCACGGCGACCGGGTCATCGGGAGGATTCTGAAATCTGCGGGCAGGACCGGCGAGGCAAGGACTGCTGTAGAACGCGCCACCGGTGATTCCATCGATGAGCTGACAAAGAAATGGCATGCGGCTTTACGCGCCGCATATGAACCTGTAATTGACGCGACCGCCCCGGCCAGCGACCACGGAGAGCTTCTCGTCTCCAACAAGACTCACGGCGGAAGTCTGAACGTCAGCCCCTCCGTCAGCCCCGATGGCAAACACGTCATCTTTTTCTCCGAAAAGGACTTGTTCTCGATCGACATCTTCCTGGCCGACGCTCAAACCGGGAAGATCCGAAGAAAGATCACCGAGACTGCGGTGGATCCTCATTTCGAGAGCCTGCAGTTCATCAACTCAGCCGGAACATGGAGCCCGGACAGCAAACGAGTGGCTGTCGGCGCGATCAGCACCGGCCGCCCGGTCGTGACAATCATCGACGTCGAATCGGCCGATATTGTCCGGGAGATCAAATTCAAGAACCTTGGCGAAATCTTCAATCCCTCCTGGTCCCCCGACGGCCGTTACATCGCTTTTTCGGCCATTTCGGGCGGTTTCATGGATTTGTACATGGTCGATCTTACCACCCAGGAACTGAAACAGCTGACCAACGATCCCTATGCAGACATGCATCCGGACTGGTCATCGGACGGACGCTTGATCGCGTTTGCCACCGAGCGCTTCACCAGCGACATGTCAGACCTCGAGTTCGGTCAGCCGCGAATTGCAATTCTCGATGTTACGACCGGACGAGTTGACCGGCTGCCCGCATTGCCGCGCGGCAAACACATGAACCCCCAGTGGTTCGACGCATCCAACATCTACTTCCTTTCCGATTCCAACGGAATCACGAATCTGTATCGCATCGACCTCAATGGCGGTGGGCGCCTGGTTCAGTTGTCGAACCTTCAGACAGGCATCGCGGGAATCTCGAAGTTCAGCCCGGCCCTGAGCGTCGCTCAGAACGGCGGCCAGGTGCTTTTCAGCGCTTACGAAGCCGGGGACTATAACCTCTACCGGCTGGCGAGTACCGAAGAGCTTGCCTCCCGCGTCGCCATCAAGGAGCTTCCCGGAAACCCGGCTCTTCTCCCCCCAGCCGAGCGGAGCGGGCAAGTGGTTGCATCGCTCTTGGAACGGCCGCAGGCAGGATTGCCAACCGACACGGACTACGGCAGCACCAAATACGATCCGGATCTGTCGCTCGACTATGTCTCGCAGCCCACGGTTGGAGTCGGGGTCAGTAACTACGGGTCCTTCGTCGGTGGAGGGATGGTGCTGCACTGGAGCGATATGCTCGGTCAGCATAACGTCACTACGATTTTCGAGGCCCAGGACATGGGCGGGAACGTTGCAAACGGCGTGACCGCCTTGATGGCATACGAAAACAAGAAGGGCCGTTGGAATTGGGGCATGATCGGTGGCCAGGTTCCGTATGTCACCGGAGACTACCGGAGCGGCCTCACCGATGTTGAGGGACAGACCGTCGTCGCCGAACAGGAGGTTCGCTTCTGGCAGATCAACCGGGAGGCCCAAGGCGTTGTCGCCTATCCCTTCAACCGGGCCCTGCGGCTGGAGTTTGCCGGCGGGTTCCGAAATATCTCGTTCGATGCCGAATCCCAAACGGTTTTCTTCTCGCCCGTTACCGGCGAGTTCCTAGGCCAGGAACGCGAGTATCTTCAGCACCCGGATGGGATCAGCCTCGGGGTGGCGAGCACGGCCCTGGTTTACGACCAGGCGATATTCGGCGGGACCAGCCCAGTGATCGGTCAGCGATACCGGTTCCAGCTCGAGCAGGTGGCGGGCAACCTCAAATACGCGAGCGCCCTTGCGGACTACCGCAAGTACTACATGTTCCTGCGGCCCCTGACGCTGGCGGGCCGGTTTCTTCACTACGGGCGTTACGGTGGCGATTCGGAAGACGATCGCCTGCAGGACCTGTTCCTCGGCTATCCGTCCTTGATCCGGGGATACAGCTACGGCTCATTTAGCGTCAGCGAATGCGGCACCGCCCAGGATGGTACCTGTCCTGTGTTCGACCAGTTATTCGGTAGTCGGCTGGGAGTATTGAACCTCGAGCTCCGAGTGCCCGTGCTCGGGCCGCTCGGACTGATCCCGCGAACCGGCGGCATTCCGCCGGTCGAAATTGCGCCGTTCTTTGACGCCGCCGTCGCGTGGAACAGTATTGAGGAAGCCAGTTTCCTGGGTGGCTCCCGGCACCCCGTGACCAGCCACGGTGCCTCGCTGCGGATCAACCTGCTGGGTTTCGCGGTCGCTCAGATCAGCCTGGTGCGGCCGAATGATCGACCGTCACGCGACTGGATCTGGGAGTGGAGCCTCACCCCGGGCTTCTGAGTCCACAAAAGGAGCGTCCGTGTATCAGTTGATGCGGCGGCGGGAATCGAGCGCGTTGCGGACCGCCTGGCACAAAGCGCTTGGCGTGAACGGCTTCTGCAGGAAGAAGCTGCCGGTCTCGATGCCCGCCAGTTCCATCGACCCCGGGTAGCCGGACATGTAAACAGTTTTGATCCCAGGAAACAGGCTGTTGAGCCGATTGGCGAGCTCCCGACCGCCCATCAGGGGCATCACGATATCGGTTACCAACAGATCGGCGGGGGCCTTCAGACGGGCGCACAGGCTGAACGCTTCGTTGCCGTTGGCGGCTTCCATGACCCGGTACCCGTTGTTTGTGAGGATCAGGCTCGCGAACCTGCGAACCTGCTCGGAGTCCTCGACCAGCAGAATTGTCTCTTTCCCGTGTAGCTCCTGCTCAGGAGCGTCAACCACGACCTCGCCCTGCTCTCCTTCTGCTTCCTCGACGGCAGGCAGGTAGATCCGAAAACTGGTTCCGAGTCCCTGCTGGGAATGGACGGAAATGTGGCCTCCGCTCTGCTTGACGATTCCGAACACGGTGGAAAGTCCCAGACCGGTTCCTTGTGTCTTGGTCGTAAAGAACGGCTCGAAGATGTGACGCGCGGTTTCCTGGTCCATGCCGCAGCCGGTGTCCATCAGGTGGAGCATCACGTAGTTTCCGGGTCGGACATCGCGTTGCTTGCTGCAGTAAGCCCCGTCGAGGACGACGTTGCCCGTCTCGATGACGAACTTGCCTCCTTCGGTCATCGAATCACGCGCATTGGCGGCCAGATTGATCAGTACCTGGTTGACCTGGCACTTGTCTGCCTTGGTCTTGTTCAGGTGTGGTTTCAGCGATGTGACGATTTCGACATCCTCTCCGATCACGCGTTGCAGCATGTTGATGCTGTCGTAGATCTCTTTGTTGATGTCGAGGACGACCGGAGCCAACTCCTGCTTGCGTCCAAAAGCGAGCAGCTGGCGGGTCAATTCGGCGGCGCGGCTGCCGGCGCGTTGGATCTCTTCCAGGGGAGTGCGTATCGGACTGGATTCCTCCAGATCATCCGTAATCAGCGAACAGTAGCCCAGGATGGTTGTGATCAAGTTGCTGAAATCGTGCGCGATCCCGCCTGCCAGCCGTCCAACCGCCTCCATCTTCTTGGCCTGCGCCAGCTGTTGTTCGGTTTCCCGGAGGGATTCTTCAGCACGGATACGATCCGTCACGTCCTCAACTGTCCCCTCGTAGTACAGCGGGCGCCCGTTGCGATCGACGATCGCCCGGGCATTTTCGCGGACGAACAGGCGCGTGCCGTCCTTGCGGGACCACGCCGACTCGAGTCCCTTGATCCCCTCTTTGCGCTCGACCATCTCCTTGAAGAACGAACGCGGGTAGCTGGGGCCGAATCCCTCTTTCTCGAGGTCCCGAGCAGCTACCTCCTCGAAGTTCGCGTAGCCGAGCATCTGGATGAGAGCCGGGTTTGCAACGATGACCCTGCCGTCCGGAGTGGTCCGGTAGATTCCCAGCGGAGAGTGCTCGAAGACCGCGCGGTACCGCTCGGCATCAGCCACGGAGGCGGATTCGCTGTCTTTGAATATGCAGGCAGTCAGGGCGATCGACGCGCAGACGATCTCCGCGAACCAGAGCAGGTAGTACCAGTCGGCGCTGTTAGCCGGGGTGAAATGAAGCGGAGAGGCGGCTGTATGCAGGATGTAAGGAAAGGCGACGTAGCCGGTACCGGATACACCGGATTTGATGAGCGTGAGCGAGGCCCAGAACCGCAGCAGGGCCACCGCGAGCGCCGCCCCAATGTTCGGTGTGGCGAGCAGGTCCCTCGGTTCCCAGTTCCAGTCGAGGAAGGGAACCGGGACCGATCCCGAGCCAAAAGGGGCCGCGACGGCGACAGCCAAGACCACGATGCCCGCCACGATCCAGGCGCGGGTACTGATAATCGTCTGTTCAAGACAGTATGCCGCCGCAAGTAACAGCCAGGCGGAGCCCAGGACCAGGACGTTCTGCGCCGAATGTACGAGGACCGGATACCCGAGATCCTGAAAAAAGGAGAGAGCGAAGACCAGGCGCAGGCCTTCGAGGAGCCACGCCAGGGAGAAATAAACCAGAAAGCCGTTTTGTCGTTGCCTGGACAGCAGGATGAAGAAGACGCCGAACGCCAATTGGGTCAGAGCTGCGGCAAGAACCAAGCCTTCACTCATGTTGTTTCCCGCGAACAACGGACAGAAAAAACCGCAAGCCATTGTGTTTGAGAAGCGAGCGCCTTTATGTGATCGCTGTCACCTGCCAAATCGTTCTTTATACGACAGAGACTGTCGGAAAGTACAGCGAATGCAGCCATCCGGCGAGCCTGAATGGCGGCGAGAGGGGATTGATCTGCGCACGGTGCCTGGGAGAGGGCCTCGCTACCGCCTCGGTATGGTCCGAGCGAAGATCATGCCCAGGGTAGGTTCGTAGTCCCGGCTAGCCGGCGGAACCGTTCGCAGGCACCAAGCGCCGTATGTCGAGGACTTCGAAGGCGGACCGCAGCCCGGACCCTGGTCGTCGCCATCTCTCTACGCCGGCTGAAGCCGGGACTACGAACCTACCCGGGGCGTGGTCTCGTTCACGCACTCTGGCCCCTCGTTGAACCCGGCGGGCAGAGGTGTTCTAATGGGCGTCTTAGGTTTGCCAAAGGACCAGACAGTAGATGAAAGCACCCAGTCGCCAATCCAAGAAACCGAACGCCCCGACGGTCCAGAGTGCGCGGGACGCCGAGGAACTCCCCGCAGGGAAGGGGTTGGTCACCGATGAGCTGGCCAGCCAGGAACTGCTTTCCGCCTTGATGCATGTCATCCCCGTCGGTCTTTGGATCATCGATGCGAGCGGCAAGATCCTGACCGCCAATCAGGCCGGTATTACGGTGTGGGGAGGCATCCGGTATGTTGGCCTGGAGGGCTTTGCGGTCTACAAAGGCTGGTGGCCGGAATCGGGTCAGCCGCTTCAGCCCCAGGACTGGTCAGCCGCACGCGCCATTCAGCACGGAGAGACGGTCCTCGACCAAATCGTCGAAATAGAAAGCCTCGACGGCAAGCGGAAGACGATCACCAATTCGGCCATACCGCTGCGTGACGCGAGCGGCCGCGTTCTTGGGGCTATCGTGGCTGTTTCGGACATCAGCGAGCGGATCCGGTTCGAGAAGGCCCTGCATTACAGCAACCAGCTGCTCGAAAGCTCTCGAGAGGAGTTGCGCCGGGCAACCGCCCGCCTCGAACAGAGGGTGGAAGATGAACGCAAACAGATCGCCCGTGACCTGCATGTTCAGCTCGGGCAGTCGCTGATCGCGCTTAAAATGGGCCTGACTTCCCTGGCCCATCTGCGAGGCCGGGAGAGCGACGTGCAATCCGCCACGGCTGGCATGCTGGACCTCGTCGATAAGACCATCGACTCCACACGGCGCATTTCGCTGGGCCTGCGCCCGTTTGTTCTCGATCACCTTGGTCTTTCGGCGGCGATCGAGTCTTTACTTCAGGACTGGAGCGTAGCCACCGGAGTAAAACACAAGTTCCACTCCACGCCTGAACGAATCACGATTGATCAGGCGGGCTCGATTGCAGTCTACCGGCTGGTTCAGGAGGCACTCAACAACGTGGCGCACCATTCGGGCGCGTCCCGTGTAGAAGTGAGCATACGGGTCGAGAACGAAGACCTGTGTGTCGACATCGGCGATAACGGCAAAGGCATCGAGCCCGAAAAGATCCTCGCGCCCGATTCCCTGGGTTTGGTGGGCATGAGAGAGAGGGCCGGCCACCTTGGCGGGGAGCTGACCATTCAACGGGGAAGGCCAAAAGGGACCAAGGTCCTCGCCCGCATCCCGATCCGCCGCCCTCCGAATGCGGAATGATCCGATTGCGGATTGCGGATTTTGGATTGCGGATTGCGGCTGGGGGTATTGACTTCTGTTGTGCCGATTCGCCTGTCCTTTTTAATCCGAAATCCGAAATCCGAAATCCGCAATCGCTAGGGGACCAGCTCGGGCTGCTCGGTCTTCCAGATTTCGAGTTCCTCACCCCTTTTCTGGGCTCGCTCTACCTCTCGCCGGCTGGGAATCCGCGTCCCCCGGATGTTCGTCCTGAAGAAATGAGTAAGATCGCCCCCGGCTGCCCGTTCAGCTGCTTCGACCAGCGCCGAATGCGTGTACGCCCGCCCCTGATAGGCGCTGTAAAGATGCCTCATGACGTCGTCCAGGCTGCGGCGATTCGCGGTCTTTTCCCGGATCGCGAGGTCCAGCAGGGCAGCGACGACTTTTCCTTTGTCATAGGACAGGGTTCGCCAGCGCTCATCCTGGTACTCGTTGAGCCAGATCCGCGGATCCGCGAGGGCGATTGTCCTGAAGAGCGGGTTTTCGTCGAGTTGCCGGAAGTAGTAGGAATACGTTCCGTTTAGATCCGCCGGTCGCATAAGACCCGACCTGACGCTCAAAACCTCGCCGTAGTAGCCGGTGATCCCTTCCTTGATCCACGGGTCGTCGACGGCGAATAAGAAGATCGGATTCCAAGTGTGAAACACCTCGTGCATCACAACCGCACGAAACAGCCGGACTCGGGCTTCAGTATCATCGGCCAGGTCGAGATCTTTTGGCGCGTATACCTGGCATGAGAATGTCCCCTCCATGCCCCCGATCCCCTGATCGCGGAACACGAACAGGGTGAAGCTGGACACTGGAGAGCCGCCGAAGAATTGGGTTACCTCAGAAAAGCAGGTCTCAAGCAATTGCTGCAGTGACTGCTTCTCCTTTTCAGTGAACTGATCCGCCTCTTCGAACGCGAGGAACAGATCGGCGCCGGCAGCTTGGAAGGGGATGGTGTGGAAGCGCCCGAGGCCGAATTGTAGCGACATCAGCTGGTAAACCGTCGAGAGAGAGCAGCGCGACGGGACCCCGACCAGATTGATTCCCTCGGGGATCTCGAAGGAAACGTCGATCGAGAGCGTCTCCCCGACCACTTTCTGCTTGGGCGTGTCCCATTCCGGGTAGCAGAAGATGTAGTTCCCGTAGAGCCAGGCCTTCTCGGGATTCATGTACGGAATCCTGATCGGATACCGTTCGGTCTGCAGGCTTTCCTTGAATGCGATCTTAAGATCGTAGTCGACTTTCACCTTGGCTGATGGCGAGTGAAAGGTGAAGACGCGCTCGCCGCCCTGCACTTTGCGCGACCGGATCTCCAGGCTGCGCCCCGTCTGCCAATCGCGAACCGTCAGATTTCGGACCGGGTCGTCCGGCGCCTTGGCTACCGGGTTGTCCATGTAGGAAGGAACGGCTCGAAGACTCGTCGTGCCGGATCTCCCGTCGATGGTCAAGCTCACGTGGATCTCCGCCTCCGCCATATCCGCAACCTGGACGACGTACTCGAGGCGAGGATCGACCGCGGCCAGCGAAAAGCTTCCACTGAGCAGCAGAGCCAGCAGGAAGGCGAGTGAAAATTTGCGAGAGGACGTCATTGCTCCAGCCGGACCCGATTCTTGCCGTTGGATTTGCTTGCGTAGAGCAACTTATCCGCCCGGCTGAGCAGGCTTTGCGGTGTGTCATCGGCCCGCGCCATTCCGCCGCCGATCGATACCGTTACCCGGATCCTCCCTTTCTCGGAGTGCAGAAAAGACTGGGAGATGAGCAGACGCAATTTGTCCGTCATCGAGGCGAGGACCCTGCCGCTCACGTTCGTTACGATCACGATGAATTCATCGCCTCCCCAGCGCGCCACGAAGTCCGAGGTGCGGAGGTTGGAGGAAAGTGTTTTTGCGACGAAGAGCAGGACGTCGTCGCCGGTCTGGTGGCCATACCGGTCATTGATATCTTTGAAATTGTCCAAGTCCACGAAAAGCACGCCGAAGGACCAGCCGTAGCGTTGAAGCTCGTCGATTCGATTCTGAAGCGTCACCTCGGCGTATCGCCGGTTTCCAGTGATGGTGACGGGATCGATGTATGCCAGCTCCTGCAGTTCCTCGACCCGCTGAAGGGCGTTGAGCTTGGCTGAGTTGTCACTCATGAGCTCGACCGCCCCGATCACCTGGCCTTCTGCGTCGAGCACCGGGCTGGTCCGTATCCAGACGGGGACACGGTGGCCTTCCTTGTGGTGAAGGAACACGTCCCTCTCTTTCGGGGCAATCTCTGCGATAGCAGCCGACAGAGGGCAGTCAGCCGTGCACAGGCTGCATCCCCCGGCGTCCACATGAGACAGGATATCGTCTTCACAGCGGGATCCGATAACTTCGCCGGCCTGGTACCCGGTTATGCGTTCGGCCGCCTTGTTCCAGTACCTGATCACCCTGTTGCGGTCGGCGAAATAGACTCCATCGTGGAGGTTGTCCAGCAGGTTCCTGTATAGGTCCCAGGTGCCGTGTCCCGATGAAGGTCCTGCTGCCTGCCCCTGCTCGAGAGATTCGTTTGAGATCATGACAGTTGTCCTCTCGGGATCCAGAGAGCCGAGATTGCGCCCCTTTTTAATCAGTTTCTATGGTAAAAATCAATCGGAGACTGAGTCGTGTCCGTTCATGTTCGCTCGCTGGTCAGGTCGATTTTACTGATGTTCGTCTTCAGCTGGTCCGCAGTCCAGCCAGTGACCGCTCTGGATGGCGTCGAACCGCTGACGGACACATCAGCAACCATTATGGCCAGTCAGGACGGGAAGCTGCAAATGTCACCGATTCGCCTGCCGCTCGAGGTTCTCGGGTGGAAGCAGTCCGGAACCGTACAGCGGATCAGCCGGGAAACGATTTTCGATTACATGGACGGGGCCGGAGAGCTGTACATCGGGTACCGGTTCCGGGAGCTTGAGGTCCGCGAATACGAGTCCGAAAAAAACGGCCCGATTCTTGTCGAGCTGTATTTCATGGAATCCCCGGATGACGCTTTCGGTCTCCTGTCGCTTGACTGGGGCGGGGAATTGCTGGACGAGGCGATAGGCATGAGTTGGTCCGCCTTCCAAGTCGGACAACGCGTGGCCACTACTTCCGACTCCAGGACTTCCGAAAGAGTCGGACAAGAGCCCGCGTCCCAATTGGAAACGGGACCTACTGTAGGACGACTGCCTTCCGCGCTCTTCGGTTCCGGCCTGCTTCGGATGCGTACCGGACCCATCTACGTTCGCATGCTGGCCGAGCAGGATACCGCTGCGACGAAGCAGGCGATCACCGAGCTTGCGAAGATAGTCGCCAGCGGCGGCGGGAAGCTGTCGGCTCCTCCGCCGGCGATTATGGCCGCGCTGCCGGACGCAGTGGGCGATTACGCTCCCGCTTCTTCCGGCAAGGCGTTTTTCCGCTCCCACCTGGTCCTGAACTCGGTGTATTTCCTGGCCACGCGCAATATCCTCGATCTGGGGCCGGCGTGCGAGGCGGCCTCCTCGGAGTACCGACGGCCAGGCGGCGGAGAGCAACGAAAGCCGAGGCTCCTGGTCGTCAAGTACCCGACGGGCGAAGCGGCGCTCAAGGGAGGGACGAGCTTCGAGCAGGTTTACCTGTCAAAACCCAAGCGGGCGTCTGAAGGGTTCGAGTGGTTTGAGGGCCAGGGCAGGACCGTCGAAATCGAAGAGGGATGGGTTGGAATCGCCCGGTCGGGGGCTTTTCTGGCCGTCGCTTTCGATTGCCCCGACGACGAAACGGCGCGTAAATTTCTGAACCAATCCGGGTCGCTCATCACCAAAGTGGAGAACGCAAAGCTGGAGGGCAAATGAAGAACCAGGCATCAATACTGACCAGGCGTGATTTCGTGCGGGGAACGGCATCGGCAATCGCTGTAGGTGGGACTCTCGTCCGGGCGAGTGCGGCACCGGCAAGGTCTGCCACGGTAGTGGTCGTCAGGGACCAGAAGGCAATGACCGAGGCCCTGTCCGTCAATGCTGCGGCTCTGAATGCAATGCTCGAAGAAACGGTCAAGCGCGTGACCGGGGCCAAAGACGTGAAGAGCGCATGGCTGTCGCTGGTCGGTCCGAAGGATCGAATCGGTCTGGTTCCGACACCACATCTGAATCCAACGCATGATGAGCTGGTCGAGGCCGTCAAAGCCTCGCTCGTCGCTGCAGGGATCCCGGAGGGCAACATCGTGATGGCCCAGGGACGGTCTGCTTCGGCCATTCGCGAGTGTACGGCCCTGATCTCCCTGCCCGGGCTGAAAGCCCACTGGCTGACGGGGATCGGCACGGTTCTGAAGAACTACATTATGTTCTCGGGCAATCCGTCGGCGTACCACGAGGCGGACAGCGTCAAGCTCGGGGAAATCTGGAGCCGACCCGACGTCAAGGGGAAAACGAAGCTTGTGCTGGTGGATGCGCTTCGTCCTTTGTGCGACAAGGGACCCCAGCCGGACCCGCGCTACATGTGGCCATACAAAGGGTTGATTGCCGGTGTCGATCCGGTGGCCGTCGAGTCCATTTGCCTGAAGATCATCACAGAGAAGCGCCGGGCGCTCCGTGGTGAGCCCTGGCCGCTGTCGCCGCCGCCGCTATGCGTCAAGGCGGCCGACGTGACCTACAAGCTGGGAGTCAGTGACCTGGCGCAGATCAAGGTCGACGCCGTCGGCTGGAACCAGGAAATGCTGCTGTAGCAGCGAGAGTTTCGGGGACATAATACTTAATTCCCAATCCGTTCGCGCGATATCGCCGTAAGCAGGGGAATTAAGTTTTGTGTCCCCGAAACTCGTCGCCACCGGCGATGGATCGCGGACGTCTCGTCCGCACTGCGGTTTGTCGCTACGCCTACTTGGGCGACTTGTTTCCTTGCGGTGGTGTCGGCTGCGCGGCCAACTGTGCGAACTTGTCCAGGGCCTCGCGCTCATCTTCATAGACTTCGAAGAGGGGTAGCAGGCGGCTGATCGCTAGCACATGGCGCACGCGGTCGCCGAACCGGAGGATTTTGACGTTCGTGCCGAAGCGGCCGGCCATCTTGGTGCTGGCGACCAGCTCGCCGATTCCGGCGCTGTCGATGGAGGAGACCTCGCTCAGGTTCAGCAGGATCTTCTTCCATCCTTCTGCGACCAGTTCATTCATTGAATCGCGCAGGAGTTGATCGCCCGAGCCCGAGACCAGGCGACCTCTCAGATCGAGGATGATCACATCACCCGCTGACCGGACATCTGCTTCCATCTGTCCCACGATTAATCCTCCAGAAGAGTCAGATTATACTAAACGAGTTTCGGGGACATAATACCCGATTCGCAACCCATCTGCGCAATCCCGAGTTTCGGGAGAGTTTCGGGGACATAATACTTAATTCCCAACCCGTTGGCGGCCAACCTCCCCGTGAGCAAAGGAATTAAGTTTTGTGTCCCCGAAACTCCTTCGATCCTGCCCCGGCCGATCCCAAAACTCCGCCCAAACCCCGCCGGGCCGCGTAACCCCGGGGATTCTAAGTCCGCGCAGGCGATGGGACAAGCGAAAAGCTCTGTTGACTAGCCTTTTTCGTGGCCCGAAGTTGCATCCGACAGAAGGGATTCGGGCCGCGGATTTGAAATCGACCGTCTCTGCCTGTTTCTGGTAATATGAGTTTCTCTCAAGTGTGCGCCCGTAGCTCAGTTGGATAGAGCGTCGGCCTCCGAAGCCGAAGGTCGCTGGTTCGAGCCCAGCCGGGCGTACTTCAGAAGCCTCAGCGATTTAGCTGAGTTCGCGTAACCCCTCAAAAACCGCATTTTTTAAGAATTCTTTAAAGTTCGGCTTAAAACGGGGGTGTCATGGGCTCTCGATACCATTAGCCCATGGACCGACAGTATCTCTACAACGACTACGTTCGGCATCTGGCTTCCCGGTTCGAGAGACGCTTTCAGGAAATTGAAGCCGAGTACAACTTCGACCTCGGCCCCGAGTTTGAAGTAGCTCTCTGCGACATCCTGCGTCGGGTGCTGCCAGCCAAGTACGGAATATGTAGAGGCCATGTGGTGGCCAAAGGTGGCGAGAGTGCGGGTGACGATCTCATCATCTTTGCGGAAGATCGGTTCCCGACGCTGCGCTCACTCGCCAAGGCAGATTTCTCGCTGAAAGAGCGAATTCCGATTGAGGCCGCTTACTGTTATGTAGAAGCAAAGTACTCTTT
>CAYQYP010000483.1:0-7664 GCA_964421755.1 uncultured Acidobacteriota bacterium | reverse complement strand
TATTAGCCCAGGGCGGAGCGTTTTGTGCGTAGCCCTGGGTTACGTGAATCCAGAGAGGGCGCCAGCCCTGAAAGGGCGTAACAAGCTGCACGATAGAGAGTTGTGCCGCCCTTTCAGGGCTGGATATCAGCTTCGAACCGGACCCAGGGCTACGCACAAAGCGCTCCGCCCTGGGCTAATATGTGTCGGCCTTTCAGGCCTATTTACACGAAGGCCAACATTTTCAACACCCTCGAAGCGTTTTCCAGCAAGGCGGGTTCTGCGGCGAGCAGCACATCGCAATTGCCATGGCGAACCCGCTTACCCCGCTGGAAAGCGCTGGGCGCGGCTCTGAAGGTCAATCGCGAGCGGAGCAGCTCAACCGAACTGCGCGCGCCCGGTCGCATCGCTGGCTCCTGGCTGACTGTTGCAGAAAAATGTTGCAGAAGCGGGGAGGGATGGATAAAGTCTTGGCGCACAAGAAATGAGCGTGTAAGAGACCAGGTCAAACTGGCCACGAGATGGAGGCCGCATCCAGCTCACCTTGGGGGGGATTTAAGGCACCTGCTGAAAGCGGGGGCTGGTGGCCAGTTTGATCCGGTTTCTTACACGCTCATTTTTATTTGCTCAATTTGTAGGTTTCTGCACCGTTATAAATCACCAGGGCCGTCGGCCAGCCGTCCTCCGCTTCGTCCGATTGTTCATTCAAAGCTTCGAACGCCTCGAACACCTTGGCTGGATCGTCCGGAACCGCAGGCGCCTGGCACGTCAGCGCAATACCGGCGACCGTTGACATTGTCCGCGTGAATGCGGTTAGAGCCATCCACTGCGCGTCGGCCTGGACTGCTTCGTTTCTCTCCTCCTCCGACTCGGGGCGGTCGGCCGTCAGGTAATCAAAAGCCATTGGAAGCGCGTTACAGATATGCAGGTTCTGAGAGGAAATTCCAGGTGCCGCACCAGTGGGGAGTGCCGGAGTCACGCCGCATTCCCCGATTGGGGCAATTTCATTCGGATAAAGGAAGTACGCTGTGTCGCCTCCGCTGAGAGGTGCCCCAACCGCCGCGGCAGAGAACAGAAACCGTCCCGAGCCAAATCCAGCGGCCGTCCAGCGTTCGGCACCGCCCTGGTGGATGTCCTCCAAGGTTCCGAAAACGAATTGCGAAGTCCGCAGGCCTCCCGTACCCGGTATTTCAAAATCAAACGGATCGAAGATCAGTGTCTGCCCGCATTTCAGAACGATCAGGAAGCTGAGGAATTCCCGGCCTTTATCGTTCAGGAAATAGCACTTCAGAGTAAGCGCCCTCTCTAGGTTGGTATTACGCAAGACAACCTTCTGAGACCGGACCGATTTAGAAATCCCGGTCAGCTCATAGACCGTCTTGCCCGCCAGCTGCTCCTGAGAGAAGCCACGGGACGTCAAGTCAACCCCGGAATCGATTAAATATATGATCTGTGATCCGCCGGTCAAAAAGGTCCCTGTTCCAGCCGCCAGACTGGCCAAAGCACCGTTTTGACGCTGCCGCAAGCCGAGAAGATGGAACGGCTTATCAGCCGTGATGTTGAGTACGCCAGTCAGTTGTCCCGGAACCCCGCGCAGAAGGTCCGGGTCCTGAACAAAACGAGCCACCTTCTGCCCGCCGGGAAGCTCGAGTGTACCTTTCGCTATTTCGGTCCCCTGTTCACACCTTAGGCTCAATCTCAGTGTGGTCTGCTCACTGCCGGTGTTCAGGAAAGCTACGGCCGAATCAAACTGCTTACTTTCGTCGACCACCACGTGAGCCTGCGTGGTTGCGGGCGAGTGGGGAACCGATACGTCATACTGACCGTTGATCGTGTAGATGAGACTCCCTACGACGGATTTCGAACTGCTCATGACAACCGCGTAACCGACCTTCGTCGAGTCGCTCGATGCGGAAAACTTCCTTGCACCACCCGGAGGCAACGAAAAAGAGACCTTTGCTGTTTGGTCCCCTTCGACCAGCAAACCCATGGAGTCGCCGTCATCTTCTCGAAACCAAATGTATCCGGTTGCCACTTGATTGCCGAGGTTGGCGAGGTTGATCTCCAGGCGAATAGCTGTTCCCGCTGCGATCTGAGGGAAGACCAGGACCGGCTGTTCGGCAGCCTGGGCCTGCGAAATCAGCAGGAACATCCAGGAAACCAGGATCAGAATCTGTCTGCAACGGCCCGTCATTCATCCTCCCCGCGAAAACCCGCACCACCATGGGGCGCATCTTTCGCTGGTGCGAACAAATTAGCAACCCCGGCGTGCAAGTGTCAAGAAAAATTGCTAAAATCTACGCAGAAGTTCTTGACGGAATTCGGTGCGAATGCTAGTTTATGTTTCGCTTGCCGTCTACAGTTTTCGCAGACCGTATTTATCACGGTCTCGATGAGGCTTGTCATGTCTAACGAGTTTCGACATTTGTCCCGGCGCGAACGCCAAATCATGGATGTTCTGTATCGGACAGGGAAAGCGACTGCCCTGGAAGTGATGCAGGACATTCCTGATTCCCCCGGCTATTCCGCAGTGCGTACGCTTTTGACCGTCCTGGAAAGGAAGGGTCATGTACGCCACGAGCGGAACGGCCACCACTACACCTATTTCCCCGTCACTCCGAAAGGAGAAGCGAGGACCACTGCCCTTGCTCACGTAATGGAGACTTTTTTCCAGGGGTCTCCGACCGAAGTCATGTCCGCGCTGATTGATGTCAGCCGAGATCGGCTTACGTCGGAAGACTACACGGAGATTCTTCAGTTGCTTGAGAAGAGCCGCGAGGACGGGCGGTAGCTGAATTGCGGAATGCGGAACGCGGATTGCGGAGTTAAAGACCAGTAGAACTCGGCGATCCGCTATTCCGCATTCGGCATTCCACATTTCCTTACTCTCCCAGCTCCCGCATGACCCGCAGTAGCAGGTGAAATCTCTTTTCCAGGCTGTCCAGGTCGCTGACTATCCGGCGTTCGGTGAGCAGGAGTTGCCGGTCGCGTAGCCCGGCCAACAGGGCACCCGGGAAACTGACAAGCTCCAACAACGCCGCCCTGCGTCGGGCACTCAAGAAGTGGTTCGCCCGACCCAGATCGAGGGCCAGCGCCGCCGCTTCGTCGTCGAATGCCGCGTCTCCGGTTTTCACCGCCTGATACCCGGGCCGTTCGGCCGCTCGGCCGGCTGCGGCGTTTAGCACCTCCAAGTCCTCCGGGACCCCGGATAGCGGCGCGAGCGACATTCCGACGACCTCGACCCCTAGAAAGCCGGTGTCGGAGCTGGTTCCGCCGGTGTACAGGCGGAAGTCACGGCCCTGCACCTGACCCTCGACGCACGCTGGGGGACCCGGCTTGAAACTAAAGCCGTACTTACGGGCAAAAGTCTTCCAAGTGTTGCGTCTTCGACGCCGCAGGACAATCGTGACGATCGCCCCAACCACTAGCAGAGCAATTAGATAGGGCAAGACGTCAGCGAGAGTAACGCCCATGCTGCCATTTTATACGAATTTGTCCTGGCCGGTTCCGAGGACGGCCGGGTTGGCGATTACCTTAAGGCCCTTTGGCAGGACATCGTAGAGTGCTGGCGCCTCTCCGATCACCTCCCCATCGGTGTTCAAGGCGAAATTCGGCGTCGACGACACCCGGAAGTTTCGTGCCTTCTGAATGATGAGGTCGGTGTTGCCCACATGGCGACCGGTCAGAACCAGTGGCAGGGTCAAGGCAAGTTTCGCGAGGGGGATCGAGGGAATAACCAGAATATCCATCAGGCCGTCGTCAAGGCTCGCTTCAGGCGCGACCGGGATTCCGCCGGCTATGGTACTGCCGTTCGAGACGACGATGTTGTAAGCGTTTACCTCAAACGGCTCGTTCTGGTCGAACTTGAGCGTCATCCGGTACTCGGTCAGCTCGGGTAAGGCGCGCGCCCCGGCGACGTAGAAGGCCAGCGCCCCGAGCCAGTCTTTGCTCTCGGCGGTCAGTTTGTCATCAACGATCGTGGTGAACCCCCCCGCCGAGGTATTGACGAACAACCTTGAGAGATCCCGATTTCGAAGCCTGAGCAAATCCACCGAACGAGTCGCACCCTGCAACAGGAAGTCGATCGCCTGCTCGTATCCCGGCTCGATTCCGAGCTCCCGGGCGAAATCATTTCCGGTCCCGACGGGAATGATTCCAACGACGACGTCTTCGCGACGGTCCTTGAGGCCGTTGACCACTTCATTGAGAGTCCCGTCACCGCCGGCCGCCACGATCTTGCGGATCCCTGCCTTGGCCGCTTCTTCCGCCGCCCGTTCGGCATCCCCGGGCGCTGATGTCTCGACAGTCTGATGGGACCCAAGCCGCCGCAACGCGTCTCGAAGGGCGGTCATCTCGTCGAGCGATCCGGCATTCGGGTTCGCGATTACGCACCACTGGGTTTGTTTCATGCTAAGGGCCTCTGATTTGACGAAAGGAAGGAGTTCTTTCAGCATAGCACTCTCGGGCTGGAAAGTAGGAAGGAAGCAGGCAGGGCGGTCCAGCCGCGTTCCGGACGCACCGGACTGAGCTCCCGCCGTCAGGCGCAATCGAATGGAGCCGCGCACGAAGCGAGCGGAGCGAGCGAGAGTAAGCGGACCACCAGGCTGGCCGCCAAGGTTCGGTTTCAAGCTTTTCGGCCCGTTGGCAAATTGTGGGGACAGGAACAGGATGGTCGAGCACGCGGACGTGGTCATTGTCGGAGCGGGAGCGGCCGGCCTTATGGCCGGAATTTGGGCCGGACGAACCCGACCGGAACAGCGAGTCCTGATTCTGGACGGGGCACGGAAGATCGGGGCGAAGATTCTGGTGTCCGGAGGGGGGCGCTGTAACGTGACGCACCACCGGGTTGACGCAGATCGCTTTGCCGGTGCGTCGCCGGCCGCGATTCGCAAAGTGCTGCGGCGGTTTGAGGTATCGGAGGTCATCCGGTTCTTCGACGAGCGGGGCGTGCGGCTTAAACAGGAGCAAACCGGAAAGCTGTTCCCGGTCGGTGACAGCGCCCGCACGGTGCTTAACGCGCTTCTGGAGGCGGTTCGCACGTCCGCGGTGGGTCTTCAACACCCAAGCCGCGTAACCAAGGTGTCCAGGGAGAGTGACCACTTTCGTGTCGAGGCCGACTCTGAAGAGATTCTCTCCCGTCGCGTGATCCTCGCGACAGGTGGCTGCAGCCTTCCCAAGAGCGGGTCGGACGGTTACGGCTACGAAATCGCCAAGTCCCTCGGCCACACACTGACCGATGCTATCCACCCGGCACTGGTCCCGCTTATATTGGCGGAAGGGCATTTCGTGCGTTCGCTCAGTGGACTGACGCTGGTGGCAACACTGGAACTGCGAAGCGGCACCGGAAAGCGAATCAAATCGATCTCTGGGTCGACACTCTGCACGCATTTCGGGCTGTCGGGACCGGCAGTCCTCGACATCAGTCGATATTTCATCGCGGCGCGCCGAGCCGAACCGGACGCGCATCTGGTCATCAACTGGACCGGCGAGCGCACGGAGCACGAGGTAGATGCGGAACTGCAGCAGGGACGCAAGGGGAAGATCCGGAATCACCTGGCCCGTGCCCTGCCGGACCGGCTCGCCGGCGCTCTCCTCGCTGCGTCGGGTCTAAACGAGGATATCGAGTTCGCGCGGTTGAGCCGCGCCGAGAGGAGAGCGCTCGTCACCAACCTTTGCGCGATGCCTTTGCCGATCACAGGTGACCGGGGTTTCAATTACGCTGAAGTTACTGCCGGGGGCGTTCCGTTGAGCGAGTTGGATCTGCAGACGATGGAATCCCGCCGCTGCCCGGGGCTCTTTCTTTGCGGGGAGATCTGCGATGTGGACGGGCCGATCGGTGGTTTCAATTTCCAGTGGGCCTGGGCCAGCGGATACGTGGCTGGAGTGGCGGTGGCAAGATAGACTGTGGACCGCACGATGGTCGTGGTGTTGCGCACGCGAGAATCCGCGCACTCCGCTGGAAAGCGCTGCGTTTGCGGTTCTGTGCTGCTCGGGCAAGCCGCGTTCTTACCACGGCGCACGGCTGGTTAGCGAAGGGTTGACGAGTTGGACAGAACCGCAAACGCAGCGTCTTTCGCGGAGTACGCGGATTGTCACCGCATGCAAGGCGTTACCTAAGTAGTCTCGGAAGTTGCTTCCGCAGAAGTCCGAAGAAAGGCATTCGCATGAAGATTCTCTTTATCGGCGGTACCGGCAATATCAGCTCAGCATCAGTTGCGCTCGCGCTGGACGGCGGGCACCGGGTGACGCTTCTCAACCGAGGCCAGACCACGGACAAGTGCTCGCCAGGGCTGCTCAACCGTTGCGGCTCGATCCTCGGTGACCGAAACAGCCCGCCCGATCTCGAGCGGGCGGCCAAAGAGCATTTTGATGTGGTTGCTGATTTTGTCGCCTTTGCTCCGGAGCAGGTGCAGGCCACTGTCGAGGCGTTCAGGGGGAAAACCGCACAATACGTCTTCATCAGTTCGGCTAGCGTTTACAGGAAACCCGGGCGGAAGCTATTTCTGACCGAGGATTGCCTGCTGGGGAACGACGTCTGGGAGTACGCGCGGCAAAAAATATCCTGCGAGGACGTCCTGCGGGCGGCCTTCAACCGAGACAACTTCCCGATGACAATCGTCCGGCCGAGCTACACCTATGGCCCGTCATGGATCCCGGGTCCGCTCGCCCACGAGTATACGAACCTCTTCAGGATTCGCCATCGCCTGCCGATCATCTCGCACGGCGACGGGCAGTCGCTATGGGTAGTGACCTCCGCGGACGACTTTGCCCGAGGGTTCGTGGGCCTGTTCGGCAACGACGTGGCTCTCGGCCAGACGGTGCACATCACCTCGGACGAAGTACTGACCTGGGACCAGATTCACACCACGATTGCCCACGAAGCAGGGGTCGAAGCGAAACTGGTGCACATCCCGTCTGACCTGATTGCCCGGTTCAATGATCGATGGAAGGGGACCCTGCTGGGCGACAAGACATACAGCACGGCCTTTGACAACAGCAAGATCAAGCGCCTTGTCCCGGACTACGAGGCCCGCATCAGCTTCGCCGAGGGAATCCGGAAGTCTATCGCCTGGTATGATGAGCGGCCGGAAAAGCAGGTCCCGGACGCGTCAGTCAACAGCCTGATGAATCGCTTGATCAAGGCTTACGAGCGGGCGACCGAGAAGTTTCCCCAGAATTGAGCTTGGGACCGGAGGGAGATTGGAGCGGGAAACGGGATTCGAACCCGCGACTTCAACCTTGGCAAGGTTGCACTCTACCACTGAGTTATTCCCGCCCATCAGGCGTGCGAAGTTCTATTAAAAGGCATAGGGAGTTTTTTTGTCAACCTCCCGGCCATTTTGGTTCGTACTTTTGACAACTCGAACGTTAGTAGCAGGTATGTACCAGGATTATCGGCCGCTGCCGGAGCTCGAACCGCACCTGCTCGAGACAGAAGTGATCCAGCAAAGAGGCCGTCTGCGCCGGCCGCTGCTTCTTGGATCGCGGCCCAAGAATCTTGGCGCCTGGGGGGAGTGGGTAGCCCTGCGTTACCTAAGAAGTGTCGGCTGGGACATCCTCGCGCGCAACTGGAAAGGCACGCGCGGGGAGCTCGACCTGGTTGCTTACGATGGCCCTTTCCTGGCGATGGTTGAAATCAAGACCCGGCGGATCCCTTCGCTTCTTCCGCCGGAAGATCAGGTGAC
>CAYQYP010000482.1:0-38759 GCA_964421755.1 uncultured Acidobacteriota bacterium | reverse complement strand
TTGGCAGGACCTTCTGGCGATGGGCCGCGTGATCGTAGGTATAGACAAAGACACGCCTACCCTTGAACTGAAAAAAAGCCATAGCTACTCCATTGAGGTGGTTAGCATGGCTTTTGATCGGCTCTAGTCACTCTAGCCATTAGCTATAGTTGTGAGCTATTAAATTGTCCACTACATGTCTTGATTATTTAGTGAAATCAGCGACTTGTGAGTGGGTCCACCCCGACTTGAACGGGGGACCAGCGGTTTATGAGACCGCTGCTCTAACCAACTGAGCTATGGGCCCACTTGATTCGAAGTAAGAATCTTACTCCGTCGCCCGACGACGCGCCACTCGCAGGCCAATCAGGGGCTCGACCACCTGAACCGATTTCCCGCCCCGACCGCTGATGAGCCGTTGGCTTCCAGCCAGGTATCGTGTCCCCGAATCCACGCCGGCTAAACCACTCGCCGGGCAAAAAAAAGGGGCGCATTTAGCGCCCCTATGGTTCTAAAGTCCTTCCTTTCCCGTGTTCTCGAGGAAGGCTTTCAACTTCCGACTTCGAGACGGGTGACGCAGCTTCCGCAGCGCCTTGGCCTCGATCTGCCGGATTCGTTCCCGGGTGACCGAGAAGCGCTGTCCGACCTCTTCCAAGGTGTGCTCGCTGCCATCGCCGATCCCAAACCGCATCCGGATGACCTGCTCCTCCCTGGGTGTCAGGGTCTGCAGGACTGCAGCCGTTTGCTCCTTCAGGTTGATGTTGATCACCGCCTCAGCAGGCGAGATCACTCCACGGTCTTCAATGAAATCGCCAAGGTGACTGTCCTCTTCTTCGCCGATCGGCGTCTCGAGGGAAATCGGTTCCTGGGCGATCTTCATGATCTTGCGAACCTTGCTGACCGGGATATCCATCTTTTTGGCGATCTCTTCGGAAGTCGGCTCGCGGCCGTATTCCTGAACGAGTGCCCTCGATGTCCTGATCAGCTTGTTGATCGTCTCGATCATGTGGACCGGGATTCGAATCGTGCGCGCCTGGTCCGCAATGGCCCGTGTGATCGCCTGGCGGATCCACCACGTGGCATACGTGGAGAACTTGTAGCCGCGGCGGTACTCGAACTTGTCAACAGCCTTCATCAGGCCGATATTGCCTTCCTGGATCAGATCCAGGAATTGGAGCCCACGGTTTGTGTACTTCTTGGCAATGGAAACGACCAGACGGAGGTTGGCCTCGACCAGTTCCTTCTTCGCGATATCGGCTTCGAGCTCGCCCTGCTTGATGGTCGCCAGGGTGCGCTTGAGCTCGAGCGGACTCGTCAGAGTTTCCTCCTCGATGTCCTTCAGCTCTTTTTCGGCCTCTCTCAGACGTAGCTTGACCTTCTTCGATTCTTCCAGTTTGAGCGGTGATTCCTGAAGCTTCTTGAGCCGCTTGTTCTCTCGCTCGAGTGACACGATCCGATCGACCGTCCGCTTAATAGCGTTGACCAGCTCATCATGAGTTGCATTGGTCAGATCAAGGTCTCGGATATGTCGCGCGATCGGGATTCGATAGCGGGCCAGCTGCGAGAGCATCCGCTTATACTCGGACGATTCTTTACGCGCCTTTCTGAGACGCTTGCGCACTTTGGTCGCCTCGGTCTCGAGGTCCGAGATTTCGGCAATCCGCGAATGCACGTCGACGGCCCGTGCGTCCAGGATTTCGTCCGTGATCTCTTCTTCGCTGAAGTTGACCAGGTTTTTGATGCCGATCCGGCCTTCGCGCAGATCGTCACCCAGTCGCAGGATTTCGGCAACCACGATCGGCGAGCGTGAAAGGGCCTTCAGAACAGTCTTCTGACCCTTCTCGATTCGCTTGGCGATCTCGACCTCGCCTTCCCGAGTCAGGAGGGGAACCGTCCCCATCTCCCTCAGGTACATTCGAACGGGGTCGTTCGTCTTCTCGAGGCTCTCGCTGACAGCGTCGACATCGCCTTCCTCGTCGTCGATGTCCGCTTTGGATCCGATCTTCTTCTGAACCGCTTCAAACTGCTGCTCGGAATCGATGACCTCGATTCCCGCGTCCCCGAACAGGTAGAATATGCTGTCTAAATCCTCCGAGGAATGGATGTCGTCCGGAAGCACGTCACTAACCTCGTCATAGAGCAGGTATCCCTTCTCCTTTCCGAGGTTAATTAGTTCCTTAACACCATCATATTTGTCCTCTATTGACAAAACCTTCCTCTCCTTCCCTCTCGGGTTGAAACCCACAGTGTAAATTTGTTAGTTCCCCCAAATCAAGCCAGATTTTGCCTGCGTCGGAGCTCCTCCTTCTCCTTCACCCACTGCTTCAGTCTGACGGAGTCGGGGTCCACTTCCTGTTCTTTTCTGATGGCTTCCTGCTTGAGGTAGTTTTGTCGTTCTATTCGCCGGGCCTCCAGAGCACGAATGCTACCGAGAATCAAGTCCTCGGAAATCGGCGGTTGGGGGGCTCGCATGGCGATTGTATCGAGCAGGTCCAGAGATTGACCCTCTTCTAACAGCTTCCGCAGACTAATGATGCTAATTTTCTGATTTTGTTTTAGTAATTCGAAAACTTTCTCAAAAATCGGAGCCGTGGACAAACCTTCCAACAGCTCTGGTTTAATTCTCGCAACGACAAACTCGGTCCATTCCGGGTCCGCCAATGCCGCCACGAGGTGTTTCTCGGCTAAACTGGTCTCTTCGGGCCAGTTAGCCGTCAAGGCCCGCTCGGGGCCAGGTTTAGCGGCTGTCTTGCGCATCTGCTCACGGATCAGCTGCTCGTCGATCTCCAGTTTTGCGGCTACACGAGACACGTACTCCGAGCGCTCAATTCGATCCGGTATCTTCAACAAATACGGTAAAATCTGGGAAACGGTTTCCTTTTTTCCTCGTGGACTGAGCGGGTCCTTCTGCGCTTTCTGGAAGCGCGTCAAAGCAAATTCGAGAAACGGAGTAGAGTTTTTCAGGCGATCCCGAAAAGCATCCCTCCCGAATTCCCGAATGAAACTGTCCGGATCATAGCCTTCATCCAGGCCGACGACGTTCACTCGAAAGCCTTCTTCGAGAAAGAGATCAATCGAGCGCAAAGCCGCAGAAAGTCCGGCCGAGTCCGGATCGAAGCTGACGACGACGTTTCGGGTGTAGCGACCGAGCAGTTTGACCTGGTTGGGCGTCAGGCTGGTGCCCAACGAGGCAACGGTGTTCGTAAAGCCGTATTGGTGGGGCACCACGCAGTCGAAGTAACCTTCCACGATGATTGCCACGTCGGTCTTTCGGATCGTATCCCTCGCCTTGTCCAGCGCAAACAGGTTCAGGCTCTTCTTGTACAGGGCGGTCTCCGGGGAATTCAGGTACTTGGGCTGACCTTCCCCGAGAATTCGACCGCCAAATGCTATGGTGTGACCCGACAGATCCTGGATGGGGAACATCACCCGCTGTCGGAATCGGTCCCTGTATTGACCGGGCTCCGGCTCGCTCAACAGTCCGCAAGCGACGGCGTCGACCAGGGGCACTTTCTTCTTCTTCAGCCAGGAGAGCAGCTGATTGCCGGCGGGCGCATACCCGATCGCGAAGCGGTCGCGCGTCCCCCCGTCCAGCCCCCGTTTATCCAGGTATTCCCGGGCCTCAGCCCCCAGGCGGTCATCGGTCAGACAATCGAGGAAATACTGCCTGCCGATCGCCATCAACTCGAGCAGATGCGCCCTCGCCTCGTTCGCCTGGTCGCGAACCTCCGTCGTTTTCGGCAGCGGGATTCCCTGGCGGTTGGCCACATGAACGACCGCATCCGGAAAGTTCAGATTCTCCATGAGCATGACGAACTTGAAGACGTCCCCTCCGGCACCGCAACCGAAGCACTTGAAGATCTGCTTGTTCTCGCTGACCCAGAAGGAAGGCGTCTTTTCGTTGTGGAAGGGGCAAAGTGCGGAGTGGTCCTTGCCACTCTTTTTCAGGCGCACGTAGCTCCCGATCATCTCGATGATGCTCGTGCTGTTCCTCACGAGTTCCAAAAACTGGTCGTCGAATTTCATAGCATTGACACGGGTCTCGCCGCCCGGACATTTCGGGGGTGTCGAAAAAGTTCGTTCTTTAGGCCTGAAAGGCCGGTAGATATTAGCCCAGGGCGCAGCGTTTTTTCGCGTAGCCCTGGGTCCAGAGGCGTGTTAGATGGGTAAGCCCTGAAAGGGCGAAAGACGCTGAAAGTCGTGCTGTTCTTGCGCCCTTTCAGGGCTTGTCTCCTGATCTGTCTGCTACCCAGGGCTGCGCAGAAAACGCTCCGCCCTGGGCTAATATCTACCGGCCTTTCAGGCCTTAGGACCATTGTTGTTGCCCTCGGCTGGCACGTTGAGGTCCGCAGTGCCTTCCTCACGGACGAATCGACACGACCGTTGCCCCGCCTTCGACCTGGTGTTTGAGAACATGCGGGTGCTCCCCGAGAAAGGCGGCCAACGCCTGCTTGAGTCTTCCCTTTCCAAAACCATGTATGATGCGAACCTGCCCCAGGCTACCGACGAAAGCCCGGTCCAGGAACTTATCCGTCCGGCTCAGTGCTTCCTCGACGGTGCAGCCGACCAGATTGAGCTCCTGCTCGGCCTCTTCAACGATCTCCAGGGTCACATTCTGCGGAAGCACCCTGGCGGGAGTCTTGGATTCTTCGGCACCTTCGGCTTTCTCAAGCTGGTCGGGCCGGGCGGAGACGCGTTTTCCCTCTATCTCTACAGTTGCGTCATCCCGAGTCAGCGCAATGAGTCGCCCGCGCTTTTTGAAGAAGGTGTGGAATACCAGATCGCCGACCTGAAACGCGCTCTCCGGCCGCTCTTGCTGCTGCTTCCCGTCCGAAGCGCCTCCAGCGCCGGCTGTCATTTTACGCCTGAATTCTTCTTTCAGGATCGATTCTTTTTGTTTGCGCTGGTTTCGAAGTCTGGCTGCCTCGAAGCGGTCCTTCACGGTCTTCAGCCAACGTTCCGCCTCGGCATTGAACTCCGCGGACCAGGCTTCGATCGCCCGCCCGAATTCCTTTTCCCGCTCCTGCTCCCGTCGCTCCATCTCCGCGCGCTGGCGCAGGTGCTCCTGCTTGAGCCGTTCCATCTCATCACGCAGGATCTGGCGTTGTTCATGCGATGCCCTGATCTCCGCCCTCAGGCTCGTCAGGTAACGCTCGGCCTGTAGATCCTGCTCGCTCAGGAGATTACGGGCGTGGTCGACGATTTCGCGAGCCAGGCCCAATTGCGCGGCCATCTCGAGCCCGCTGCTTCCGCCCGCCACACCGATCCTCAGTTCATAGCTGGGGCGCAGGGTCTTGGGATCGAGCTCCACGCTTGCGTTCTGGACGCCCGGCGTTGAGAAGGCAAACTGCTTGATCTCCTGCAGGTGGGTCGTCGCGACAACCAATGCTCCCCGGCGGCGGAAATGGTCGATCAGCGAAATGCCCAGGGCGGCGCCGTGGACCGGGTCCGTTCCCGCCCCAACCTCGTCCAGGAGGATCAGCGCCGGGATGGCCGTCCGATCCATGATGCGCTTGACCCGCAGAATGTGGGCGGAAAAGGTGCTTAACTGCTCGGCAAGCGACTGGTGGTCGCCGATGTCGGCCAGAAGCGAGCGAAACACAGGCAACCGGGCATGCGTCGCTGGGACGGGCAAGCCTGCTCCGGCCATCGCGGCGAGCAAGCCTACCGTCTTCAGCGCGACGGTCTTCCCGCCGGTATTCGGACCGCTGACGACGAGCACGCAATGTTCATGGTTCAACCGGACCGAGATCGGGACCACCCGGTCGAGCCCGAGGGATGCGATCAAAAGCGGATGCCGGGCGTTCTCGAGAGCCAAGTCGGGATCTTCCACCAATTCCGGGATTGTGCACTGATTCCGGGCTCCGAACTCGGCGCAGGCGAAAAGCATATCGATGCGACCGGTTATAGAAGCGACTTGACGAAGCACTTCGATTTGGCCGCGGAGCCGGTCGCTGAGGCGTCGAAGGATCCGGCTGATGATCTCTCGCTCCCGCTCCTCGTGATAGAGAACCTGGTTGTTGAGGTCGACGGCAGTGAAAGGCTCGACGAACAGCGTCGCCCCGGACGAGCTTGTCCCATGAACGAGACCCGGAACATCGCGCTGGTGTTCCAACTTGACCGGGATAACGTATCGTCCGTTGCGCGAGGTCACGTACGGTTCCTGGATAAGGAACTTCGCGCGCGGTCCGGAGAAGAAGGTGTGCAGGTGATCCTGTATCTGGCTCTTGTAACGGACCTGCCGCTGCCTGGCTTGGGAGAGCTCGGGATCCGCGTTGTCCTTGATCTCTCCGGAAGGCTCGATAACCCGCTCGATTTCACTGATGAGCGGGTCAAGCGCGGGGATGGGCGCAAGAATCGTGGCCAGAACCGGCCACTCCGATTCTTTGAACGCCAGCTTCATCGAACGCGTGAGCTTCAGTACCTCCAACATCTGGAGGAGTTGCTTTGGCTCGAGCGCCTCTCCGTCTCCGACAGCCTGGACGAGCGCCCCGGGATTCTCCAGGTGCCTGAGATCGAAACGTCCTCCGGCCGCTCGGTAACGGAGCGCTTCCTCGATCTGAGCCAGCTGTACCGTGATCTGTTCGACCGGTTTGCCGGGAGCGATTTTGCGGATTTGCTCGACACCCAGCGGGCAATGGGCAAACCCCTGGATGAGATCGAGCAATCGCGGAAAATCAAGCAGTGAGAGAGTTTCGGTGTCCATGAAAATTAGACAGGATTAACAGGATTTACAGGATTCCAGCCAACCCTGTAATCCGGTAAATCCTGTCTAAGTTTTTCGGTTAATCAAACTGGCGCTGTAGCCGGCCCCGAAGCCGTTGTCGATGTTTACAACCGATACATTGGCCGAGCAGCTGTTGAGCATGCCAAGCAGAGCTGCCACGCCGTTGAACGAAGCGCCGTAGCCGACGCTTGTGGGAACGGCGATCACGGGCAAATCAACCAGGCCGCCGACCACGCTTGGCAGCGCCCCTTCCATCCCGGCCACGACAATCACGACGGTACATGACCGCAGCTCGTCGAGTTGGCTGAGGATTCTATGCAGGCCCGCGACGCCAACGTCGTAGCAGCAGAACGTCCGGTTCCCCATCGCCCGGGCGGTTATTTCGGCTTCCTCGGCGACCGGGATGTCCGCGGTGCCGGCCGAGAAGATGCCGATCCTGCCGCGTCCCCGATCGTCGCCGTCTCGAATGACCGAGACTGCTCCGCAGTTTTGCGAGAACTGCGCTTCGGGGTACTTTGCGTGCAAATTCCTGAAAACCTGCTCGGTTGTTCTCGTAATAAGCAGGTTGGGGTGCTTTGCCAGCAAAGCCTCCGCGATTCCCACTGTCTGCTCGAGTGTTTTATTTTTCCCGAATATTACCTCTGGGAAACCATGCCGGAGACTTCGATGATGGTCGACTTTCGCGTAATCGAGGTTTTGGTAGGGAAGATCCCTGAGCAGGCCGAGAACCTGGCCTTCGTCGATCTTCCCTTCCTTGAATTCGGCGAGAATTACCCGCAACCGCTCCGGTGTCATTGAGTAGCCGTCTTCTCCTTTTGGTCGCGAAGTACGGCCTTTCTGCTTAACCGGATCTTGCCCTGATCATCGACGTTAAGAACCTTGACCAGGATCTTGTCACCGTTGTGGACTTCCTCGCGAATGTCGCGGATCCGCCTCTCGGCGATCTCTGAGATGTGGAGCAGTCCCTCGGTGCCCGAGAAGATTTCGACAAACGCACCGAAATCCATGACCCGGGTGACCTTGCCAAGATAGGTCTTGCCCACCTCAGCCACGGCCACGAGGTCTCCAATAATCTGAGTCGCTCTCCGAGCCGGCTCTTCCTCGACTGAGAAAATCTTGACCGTGCCGTCATCCTCGATATCGATCTTCACGCCCGTCTGCTCGATGATGCTTCGTATCATCTTGCCGCCGGGGCCGATGACTCCACCGATCTTGTCGGTCGGAATCTTCATCGTAATGATCCGGGGAGCGAAGGCGGACAGGGTCGCTCTCGGCTCGGAGATCGTCTCGTTCATCTTTCCAAGGATGAAAAGGCGTCCCTCGCGCGCCTGATCCAGGGCACGAGCGAAGATCTCCCGACTCAGCCCGGTGATTTTGATGTCCATCTGAAGCGCGGTGATTCCCTTGTCGCTGCCGGCGACCTTAAAGTCCATGTCGCCGTAATGGTCCTCGAAGCCCGCAATATCGGACAGCACGACGTAGTCATCGCCGTCCTTGACCAGCCCCATCGCGATTCCGGCAATCGCAGTCTTGATCGGCACGCCGGCGTCCTGCAAAGCGAGGATGCCGCCACAGACCGTGGCCATGGATGAAGACCCGTTCGATTCGAGGATGTCCGATACAATCCGGACGGTGTACGGGAAACTCGCCTCATCCGGGAGCACAGTCGTAATCGCGCGCTCGGCCAAAGCGCCGTGCCCGATTTCGCGGCGACCAGGCCCCCTGAGGAATCCGACTTCTCCGACGCTGAACGGCGGGAAGTTGTAGTGAAGCATAAACCTCTTTGAAGATTCGCCGGCCAGGTCGTCAAGCCGCTGGACATCTTCCGAGGTCCCCAGCGTTACGGTGACCAGCGCCTGCGTCTCGCCACGAGTAAACAGCGCAGAACCATGAGTTCGAGGCAGCAGGGCGATTTCCGAACTGATCGACCGGATCTCATTGAAGGCGCGACCATCGGGCCGGCGTTTGTCCTTGAGAACCTGGCGTCGAAAAACAGTCTCCTTAACGCGGTCGAACGCATGGCTCGCCAGCCTGCGTTTCTCTTCTTCGTCTTCGGGGAAGAGGGCGAGGATCTGCTCCTTGGCCTCGGACATCTTGTGTTCGCTGGCCAGCTTTCCGGTGGTATTCAGAGCAGCAAGAATCGGCTCAACCGCTTTTTCCTCAACGGTTTTATCGATTGCCGGGTCGGTTACGGCCGGCTCAACCGTTCGTTTTTGGACGTTCAAACGGGAGGCCAGTTCCTTGATGGCGCCGATGATCTGCTTGATTGCCTCGTGCGCAAACATCAGCGCTTCAACAACGTTCTCCTCCGAGATCTCGCGCGCACCAGCTTCCACCATGGTGATGGCCTCTTCTGTTCCGGCCACGACCAGGTTTAGTGAGCTGATTTCCAGCTCGCTCCGCTTGGGATTGATGATGAATTGATCGTCGACCATCCCGACTCTCACGGCAGCCAGTGGATGGTTATAGGGGATCGGCGAGATGAACAGCGCGGCTCCCGCACCGCTGATACCGAGCACGTCCTGGGCCATGTCGGGCTCAGCCGACAGCACCATTGCCATGACCTGTGTCTCGTGGTGGTAGTTCTCGGGGAAAAGCGGCCGGAGCGGCCGATCGATCAATCGGCTGCTGAGGATTTCTTTCTCTGTCGGCCTTCCTTCTCTTTTGAAGAACCCCCCCGGGATTTTCCCGGCGGCGTAGGTGTATTCTCGATAGTCGCAGGTCAAGGGGAGGAAATCAGCCCCTTCTCGCGGCTTGGCGGCCGCACAGGCCGTGACCAAAACCACTGAGTCGCCGTAACGAACAACAACCGCACCTTCGGCCTGCTTGGCCATCTTCCCGGTCTCAAGGCTGAACTCGCGCCCTCCTAGAGAGATGCTTACCTTCTCGATCATTTTTTCTTATTTCCTCCGATAGCAGCGTGGTCAAAAAGCAGCGAGTAACTCCTTTTTCGATAAGGAGATACTGAATAGTAGCATAATTGCGTGAGTCGGGACGAACGACCACGTGGCCCCTGAAAGGGGCAATGGCGGCGAGAATCTGGAAGTTATTTGGGTGATTTGCCTCAGCGTCCGCCTCTTACTTGCGGATACCCAAACGATCGATTAGGTCTTTGTAGCGATTGAAATCTGACTTCTTCAGGTGGTCCAAAAGCCGACGACGCTGGCCGACCAGTTTGAGCAGTCCGCGGCGAGAATGATGGTCTTTTGCGTTGCTCTTGAAATGCTGGGTCAAGTACGTGATCCGGTCAGTGAGCAGAGCTACCTGTACATCGGGAGAACCCGTGTCTGCCTCGTTCGCCTGGTACTTGCTGACAATCTCGCTCTTTGCTTCTTTCGTTAACGCCATATTGGTCCCGTTATCCTAGTCTCAAAAGACGTTACTGTAGCAGAAAACAGCGATACCACGCAAGCAGCTGTTTAAGCTTACGGCAGCGGAAGAACTCGCCAACCGGGCCGAAAAGCGGCGGATTCTGAAACGCGAATCCGCCCTACAACTATTCGCCATGCGAAAGCCGAGCGGTCGTAGGGCGGATTCGCGTTTCAGAATCCGCCGCTTTTCGGCCCGGTTGGCGAGTTGCCCTCTCACTCTTTATCCGCCTTAACCCCCTTGGCCCGGGGATGGGCTTTCTTGTAGACCTTCATCAGCTCCTCGATCGACACGTGCGTGTACTTCTGGGTCGTCGACAGGTTCGCATGCCCAAGCAATTCCTGGATCGACCGCAAGTCCGCGCCCGCAGACAACAGGTGCGTTGCAAAGGAATGACGCAAGAGGTGTGGGTGCGCTTCGAGTGACAGGTTGCTGCTGCGCACGTACTGTTGAAGGTTCCGTTCGACCGATCGGGCCGTCAGCCGGCCTCCCCTCAGATTGAGGAACACCGCTCCGGGATCGACGCTCGTTTTTTGGCGGCGGAGCAGTTTGCCCCTCATCGCCATATAAGCCGCGAGAGCCGCACGAGCCTGTTCGCCAAATGGAACCAGGCGTTCCTTTTTGCCTTTTCCCCTGACTTTCACCAGCCTCTCGGACAGCGACATGTCTTCGATATTCAGCTGGACCAATTCGCTGACCCTCAGGCCGCTGGCGTACAAAAGTTCGTAAATAGCGCGATCACGCACCCCACGCTCGGAACTTTCGTCGGGTACAGCGAGCAGCTTGTCTATCTGATCAATGGACAGCGATGGAGGCAGGTACGTGCCCTGCTTCGGCGTACTGACCAGACGGGCCGGATTCACTGATACGCGTCCCTCACGGTACAGGAAACGGAAGAACGACCTGATCGACGCCAACTTTCGCCCGACAGAGCTCTTCGCATTTGCCTTGCGCGTCAGGTAGCCGAGGAAATCGCGGATGGTTATATGGTCGATGTCTTCGATCTTCACATCCTTGTGCCCTGTGTTCTCCGTCAGATACGAGAGGAACTCCTCCAAATCCCGACCGTAACTCTTCAGGGTATGAGCCGAGTAGTTTTTCTGAAACTGCAGGTACTCGAGAAAGCGGCTGATGTCTTTCCGCATATTTGTTCCGGAGTCTACTTCCCCTCCGTCTTGTACGCCTTCAGCTTACGATGCAGGTGCGTGCGTTCCATCCCTATGGCCGCTGCCGTCCTGGAAATATTGCCGTCGAATTCGCGGAGTTTATCGAGAATGAACCTTCTTTCGAATTCCTGCCTGGCCTCCTGCAGACTCTTCGGAACCGATCGCACCTCTCGCAACTGGAAGCGCTGGATTCCGGTCGGCAGGTCACTCAATTTCACGACATTCCCCGGCACCATGATGACCAGTCTCTCTACCGTATTCTTCAGCTCGCGGACGTTGCCCGGCCAGCGATACTCCAGCATCCGCTCCATGGCCTCTTCCGCGATTGTCTTGCGCCGCTTGCCGTAGCGCTGGCAATAGTGTTCGGCGAAGTGTTCGATCAGCGCCGGGATGTCTTCCTTCCGGTCGCGCAGAGGCGGAACTTCGAACGGAATGACATTGAGCCGGAAGAACAGATCCTGCCGAAAAGTGCCCTTTTCGATCTCTTCATCGAGATTCTTGTTGGTTGCGGCGATGACCCGCACGTCCACATCAACGGCATGCCCGCTGCCTACCTTTTCAAATCGCTGCTCTTCGAGGACGCGCAACACCTTGGCCTGGGTCTTCAGGCTCATGTCGGCGACCTCATCCAGGAACAGAGTGCCCCCGTCTGCCAGCTCGAACTTGCCTTTTCGGGTTTCGGTGGCGCCGGTGTACGCTCCCTTGACGCTGCCGAACAGCTCGCTCTCGATCAGGTCTTCCGGGATAGCCGCACAGTTCACTTCAACGAACTGCTGATCGCGCCGGCGGCTGTTGATATGAATCAAACGGGCAACCAATTCCTTGCCGGTGCCGTTTTCGCCGAAGATCAGTATGCGTCCTTCGGTCGGGGCGGCGTACTCGATCTGCTGCCGTAGCGCAGTCATAGGAACCGAGTCGCCAATCATCACGGTTTCCTGGCGGACCATGTCTTTCAGGTCACGGTTTTCGTCTTCCAGCTTCTTCTGGCGAAGCGCGTGATTGAGGACCAGCAGCACTTTTTCGAGCGAAAGTGGCTTTTCGATGAAATCGAAGGCACCGAGCTTGGTTGCCTGCACGGCTGTTTCGATGGTTCCGTGTCCCGAGATCATGATGACGTACTGCGTCGGTCGCCTTGTCCGCAACTCCTTGAGCACGTCGAGTCCGTCGCGGCCCGGCAACCACACATCGAGAAAGATAAGGTCATAGCCCCGCCGGTCGAGCACCTTGAGGCATTCTTGCCCCGAGGGTACGGTATCCACGCAATAGCCCTCGTCCTGCAGGACACCCTGGAGCGACCGTCTCACATTCTCTTCATCATCAACGATCAGCAGTCTCTGGCCGGGCATATCCCTCTGTCTCTTTTTCTGCCACGTGATTAGCCACGGGTAGTTCGATGACGATCCTCGTCCCCCGGGGACTGTTTGGTTCGGCGCGAATAGCGCCATTGTGTTCGGTAATAATCTGCCGGACGATCGCCAACCCAAGCCCTGTCCCTTTCCTCTTGGTCGAGAAGTAAGGCAGGAATAACTGTTCGTAGTCCCCCGGCGCAATCCCGATCCCGTTGTCCTGCACCTCGATTCGGACCATGTTGCGGGATTCATTCAACCGGGTGGAAATGACCAGCAGCCGAGGACCTTCGCTTTCCCCGAGCGCATCCAGCGCGTTGTCGGCGAGGTTCACGAAGACTCTCTGCATCTGTTCCGGGTCGATCCTTACCGTGGAGATCTTCGGGTCGTACTCCCGGCAGACCTTCACCGCGCCAAGCGCTCCATCATACAGGGAAAGCGTTCGATCGATCAGTTCATGCAGGTTGACATCTGCCGGCTTGCAGATGGGCAGGCGGGCGAATTTCGAGAACTCCTGCACCAGCGATTTCAGCATCTCCGATTCCGCAACGATCATGCTGACGGCGTCGTCGAGCACCGTCGAGAAATCCCGAAGGTCACTTGTCCTCGCCAACTCGGCTGGAATCCTCTCAAACCTCTTCTTTAAACGCTCGGCCGACAGTTGAATGGGCGTGAGAGGGTTCTTGATTTCATGCGCCAGCCGTCGCGCAACTTCCTGCCAGGCAGCGAACTTTTCCGCATCTATGAACTCGGTCAAGTCATCAAGCACGACCAGGTATTCTTCACCTGCCGGACCGGGAAGCGAGTTACGAGTGACCGTGGCGGCGACGTGGAGCTGCCGCTCATCCTGCGCAAAGGTGAACGTCAGCTCGCTCCGGTAACTGCCGTACAATCGGGCCCTCGCTTTCATTTTCTGAAGGCGGCTGTAAAGCTCCGAATCAACTACGTTCGTCAGCGGCTTGTTGAGAAGTCCTTCCCTTCGGGTCCGGAATATCTTTGCGGCCGCCTCGTTGACCGTTCGGATGACGTCGGATTCATCGATGGTGACAACGCCGGTCGCAATATTCTGCAGGACGGTCTCTATGTAAGCGCGCCGCTCTTCCAGGCGGACATTTGCGGTTCTCAGCTCGTCATTGGCCTTTTCCAAAGCCTGCCGGCTGTGCCTCATGTGCTCCGCCATCCGGTTGAACGAGTCGATCAGGATCCCCAGCTCGTCAACCGCCTTGACTTCCACTCGATGGTCGAAGTCCCCTTCCGCCAATCTCCGGGACGCCTCCGCGACCGCCTCCAGCGGGACGGTCATACGCTTCGCGATGTAATTACCCAACCAGACGAAGCCAAAAACGATTGCCAGCGTGGTGAAGGCGAGCGTCGCAAAGTAGTTGGTTTCGAAGTCCTGGACTCTCGATTTGGTGTCGCGGTACTTGGCGACCGCGTCCTCGACACGCATCGTGTGGAACAGCACGCTTTCCGGTACTTCGAAGCGAGCGAAAACGGCGCCGGAAATGCGGTCACCGTCCTGGATCGGTACCCCAACCAGGCCCCGATCCAGGCGGGTGGCGCCCGGAACGATCCTATCGGGCTGTTGATTGGTCCAGACGCGATAGAATTCCGACCCGCCCAACACTTCCCGAACCACCTGGGCGGATGGCGCCCGATCGCCCCACTCGCCCGCTGTCTGAAGGCGCTTCCCACTGGAATCGTACAGAGCCAGGCCCGCAAAATCGCGATATCCCGGCCTGGAAAAGAGCGTATCCGGCGCTACGCCGGCTGCAACGCCGGCCGCAAGCGATCGGGCAGTCGAAAGGCTCCAGCCGCGTCGCTGGGCATAGAACTGCTCGGAGATTTCCCGGGAAGATTCGAGCAACTGTTCGGCCGGAGAGCTGAACCACTGCTTCAGGTTCCGGTTCATGAGGCCGAGGTTCAGAAACAGCATGATCAACGCCGGGAAGAACGAGAAGATGATCAACGTCAAGACCAGCTTGCTCTTGATCCGGCTGCCCGGCCGGTTCCCCTGGTATTCGAAAAACAGCTTGATCACATCCCGCGCGAGAATGAACAGGAGGACCGAGATAACGAGGAAGTTGACGGCCCAGACGATCGCCCAGAGGTTCAGCTGCCAGACGAACATCCTGTTACCGACGGAGGAAGGGTTGAGCAGGAGAACTGTTCCGAGGTAAATCACCACCAGAAGCGCAATGACGCCCGCGATCCAGTAAATCCTCGTCAGCGATTTTCGTCTTTGCATGTGGCCCTCGTTTCAACAATTCTTCGAGACTGGCCTTTTCAGAGCCGCCGCACGCAGCGTCTTTGACCGGAGTAAGCGGGTCCTCGGTGGCACGACCGCCATTTCGCCCCGAAGAACCCGCTTACTCCGCTCAAAAACGCTGCGTGCGCGGCTCTGAAAAGGCAGTGCGTCTATTTTCTCTCACCGCTTCTCTGCCCGGTCAGCTGGTAGAGCAATATCCCCGCAGCTACGGACAAGTTGAGCGACGGCACTTTGCCGCGCATCGGGAGAGCCAGCAGGAAGTCGCAGTGTTCCCGGACCAGCCGCCTTACCCCACGGTGCTCCCCGCCGATCACGACGACAAGCCGGGTATCGGCACGGATCTCTTCCAGTCGATTCGGGCCTTCCATATCCAGTCCGACAACCCACAAGCCGGCTTCTTTCAGTTTCTCCAGAGCCTGGACGACGTTTCCGATCCGGGCAACCTTCAGGTGTAAGGCAGCGCCGGCGCTCGCCTGCACGACCGTCGGCGTAATCCCGCAACTGTGCCGCTGCGGAAGAAGCACCGCCTGCACGCCGGCCGCCTCGGCGGTACGGAGAACCGCACCCAGGTTTCGCGGGTCCTCGACGCCATCGACGACGACCACAAGGTTCGGGTTCGACTCGATGATATCGTCCAGCGAATAGAGACGAATCTCGGCCGTTTCGGCAACCACATCCTGATGGCGGCCCTTTTGTGCTTTGCTGTCAAGAGCAGCCAACGGCTCGAATAACACCGGAATACCCTGTTCTCTTGCCAGGTCTATGATCCGCTGCAGGCGCGGGTTGCTCTTCCCACGGGTGATCGTTATCCGCTGCAGGTTCGGCTTGTTCGACTGGACCGCCTCGGTGACGGCGTTGACGCCAAAAATAATCATCCCAACAGCTCCTGAACCCTTTGAACCCGCTCCCTAACGCCCAGCACCCGGACAGGCAACGCGAGTTTGCAGCCTCTCTCCAGAACGGGTATGAGCTTGTCCAATTCGGGTCCGGATGACCGTCCCGTGATAGCAACTCGGATCGGGTGGAACAGGTTCTTCCCTTTTTGGCCGGTTTCCTGCTTCACGGTCATCACGATTTGCTTGTAGGCCTCGTAATCCAGTGGACTCGCGCCGGCAACCAGGCGAGCAAACGCCGCAATCACCTGGCGCGCACCGGGTTCGCCAAGCGCTTCCTGGACTTCGGGTCGCTGCAGGTCTTCCTCGGGGGAGAAAGAAAACACGATAGCGGCCTCTTGTGGCAGTTGATCCAGCTTCTCGAGGTGATTGAGAACGCAACCGGCGACATCTCCTGTCCAGGCGATAACCTCGGGGCTCGGATCATCCGGGAGTAATCCGCATTCGCGAAGAAACGGAACAGCCAGGTTCGCCAGTCGATCCGGCGGGACCTGTTTCAGGTGACTCCGGTTGACCCAGTTCAACTTCTCGATGTCAAAAGTCGCCGGGCTTCGATTCACCCGCTCGAGGTCGAAGGACCGCACCAAATCCGGAACCGGGAGAATCTCGGCTCCCTCCTGCGGAGCCCAGCCAAGCAGCGCCAGGTAGTTTACCAACGCAGTCGGAAGGTAGCCCTGGCGTCGGAACTCGTCGATGGATGTGGCGCCGTGCCGTTTGCTCAGTTTTGACCCGTCGCTGCCAAGAATCGTGGAAAGATGCGCAAAGACCGGCAGGGGGAGACCGAGAGCTTCATAGAGCAGCACCTGGCGGTGCGTGTTCGAAATGTGCCCTTCTCCGCGGATGACGTGCGTTATCTGCATCCCCGCGTCGTCGATTACGCAGGCAAAGTTGTATTGCGCTGATCGGTCCGATCGAAGCAGGATGAAGTCACCGATCACCGAGCAATCGACCTCAACCCGTCCGAAGACCAGGTCGTCGAAACCAACCGTCCCATCGCGTACCAGCAGGCGAAGCGTGGCTTCCTCCCCGGCTTCGACGCGGCGTCGGGCCTCCGCAGGCGGGACAGCACGGCATTTGCCTGAGTAGTGGGGCTGTTGCTGCAGGCTCAGTTGACGTTCCCGCTCGCGCTCCAATTCTTCGACACTGCAAAAGCAGAAGTAGGCCTTGCCCTCCTCGAGCAACCGGTCAGCATGCTGCTGATATAGACCAAATCGCTCGGTCTGCCGGTAGGGGCCGTACTCCCCGCCTGCTTCCACCCCCTCGTCCCAGTCCAGCCCGAGCCAGCGCAGGTCATCCATCAACTGCTCCTCGAACCGTCTTTCGGACCGCTCTGCGTCGGTGTCCTCAATCCTGAGGATAAACGTGCCCCCACGCTGGCGTGCAAAGAGCCAGTTGTACAGGGCAGTGCGAACGTTCCCCACGTGCAGATGCCCGGTGGGACTGGGCGCAAATCTTACTCGTACCGGCATTGCCTCAGTATACAATGGCCCACCGGAAAAAACGTGACCAAGCGGGAGCCGTCAAAGATCGGGGTCGACAGGGAGCGGGTCGAGGATTGGCGCCAGCTCGAGCACATGGTCCCCCTGTTCGTCGCTTTCCTTCTACCATATATTAATCGTCCGATCCTGCTGGGTATCGGAGCGGTCGGGATCGCATATGCCTGCTGGCTTTCTCGACTCCTCGCCCCGACTACAATCAGACCCGAAGAGCAGGACCGAATACCCCGCGCAAAGCTGTACTACGCCCTTTCCGCTCTCTGCTTGCTGCTCATCTTCATGGATCGGCCGTATATCGGCGCCGCCGGGTTCGCCGTGCTGGCGGTCGGGGACGCGATGTCCAACCTGGTGGGCCGCAAAATGGGCGGGAGGCGCATGCCGTACAATTCGGGCAAGACGGTGTTCGGCAGCCTGTCCTTCTGGATGGGTGGCTCGCTCGCCGCTTGGGCCCTCATGATTTGGAACGAAGCCCCCAATCCGCCTCACTCGACGACCGTGCTCCTGCTTTTTGCGGTCATCGGGTCCCTGGTTTGCGCCCTTGTCGAATCGCTGCCGCCGATCGTTGACGACAACCTCCTGATCACATGGGTGGCCGGGGTGATCTTCTTTCTTCTGTTCAGACTCGATACCTCTGCGCCTCGGCCAGCGTCCAATTGGGTGTGGGCAATAGCCCTGACCGCAGGAGGCGTGCTGATCGTCTGGGTGCTCGGCTGGCTGAAGCCGGGCGCCGCGCTGTTGGCGGCGGCACTCGGAATAGCCTTCTCGCTGGGGACGGGGGTCGCCGGGATAATGTGCATGGGCGCCTTCGTGGCCCTTGCCAGCCTGGTCAGCCGGAAAGGATGCGGCACGCCGAGAGATTCTCTCAGCGTGATTTCGAAAGGGGTCGTTGCTGCCTTGATCGCCGTTTATTGTGTTTTTGGTTCCAGCCAATTCATGCTGGTCGCCTTCGCTGCCGCCGCCGCGGCGGCAACCTGCGATACGGCCGGCACGGAGCTCGGGATGCGCTACGGACGCAGGACTCTTGCCCTCAGGACTCTAGCAAGAGTCACACCCGGAACGCCCGGGGGCATATCCCTTGTTGGAACGCTCGGCGGATGGGCCTTCGCGACACTCATCGCGGCGATTCCCCTGGCTGTCGGCTGGTACCCCTTGCGCGGCGTCCTGGTCGTCTCACTGGCGGCCCTGGCCGCCAGTTGTTTCGAGTCCCTGCTCAAAAGCGACAAAGGGGAAGACTCTTACCTCGAGGCGAGCTTCAACATCTGGAACACTTTCTTTGCCGCGTTCATGGCAGGGTGGATTTGGTACTTCTACACGGGCTAAGGCATCCCTGAATTTTCGCCAAGCGGGCCGCAAAACGGCGGATTCTGAACCGCGACTCCGCCGCTTTGCGGCCCGCTTGCGTCCGTTCTCAGCCCGTCAGCTGGTCAGCCTGTCAGTTGGTCAGTTGGTTTGTTGGTTAGTTGAAATGAACCTTTCGTCTGCCGTTCCAGTCTTGTATACTCAAGCATCTTGGGATCGGCCTCTGTCGATTGACTGATGTCATCCGGAGGGGTTAGAATGAACCAAGTCGTGACAGGGCGGGAAGTATTTGTGCGCCAGCTTTGTGAAAATGGCAGATTCCCAAACTCGGGGAACGCTATGCTGAAAGTCACCAAGCGTTGGGCCTTGCGCCTGGCACTACTAAGTGCGCTTATTTCCAGTCCGGCATTCGCCGCATCATCTGGGAATCTCCAAGGGATAGTTCAGGACGAATCAGGAACGCCCCTTGCCAATATCCTTGTCAGCCTGCTTGACAAAACATCCGAGCAATCGATTCCGATTCTGACCCGTACGACATCTGCGGGGCGGGTTTTTCTCGAGAACCTGGAAGCCGGTGACTACGAGGTTCGGGTCAAGACTTCCGGGTACAGGGTGGCGGACGTCAATCCGATTGAGATCCTTCCGGGCAAGACCTCCGTCATCAAGCTGGTGTTACAACAACTCCTCGACGGAAACGATGTAGACGGGAACCTGAGTGTCAAGTCCGTTCTCCGGACTCCGACCCAGAAACGACTGATCTTTCGTGATCAACCGATGGATCTGCCGGGCAGCGAACCCCTCGGACAGTTCTTCGACAACGCGGTGTTCCAGGTCTACACGAACGCGGGACTCGGCGACGATTACCTGATCCTCCCGGGGGATTCGTCGACGGGCACAACCACCAATTTTGCCTTTGTCGACTCCTTCATCGGTAACGGGCGGTATATCTTTGCCGGACAGCTGAATTCCGGGGAAGACTCTTTGTGGCGATTGAAGAACCTGTATCGCTACGACCTGGGAGAGAACAACACCATGGAGGTGTTCCTGGGGTACGGGCGCATGAGCTTTAATCAGCCCAGCCTGGCTGCCATGGGAAACCCGATCCGCATCGGAGACGAAATCGATTTCGTTCGAGCGACCGGCACTTCGCACATGCTGAATGTCGGTTTTGAGGACCGGCTGCGGCTGGGAGACAATCTCACGGTGCTGTGGGGGTTCGAAATGAACCGCGTGAGAAACGACGTCACTCAGTCCTTCGTCAGCCCCACAGCGAAGGTCTCCTACTCGCCGCTGCCGCGCACCGTCGTGGATTTGTGGGTTACATCACGCCGAGACACTCACGCGAACGCCGTTACTCTGCCTGGCGGTGAAGCTGTCAATCTGGGTGACCCGCTGCATTTCGCGCGAATCGGGGACCAGATGACCATGGGCGGTTCGAGGTATTACGGGGCAAGTATTTCGAGGCAGATCGGAGCGAACTCCACCCTGGAAGCAGCCAGATTCGACAACGAGCGCTTCGCCGGCACGCTTCCGATCGTGGCCTTGTTCCGATTCCAACCGGGCATGGAAGTCTTGCAGTTGGACGATGCGCACGCGCGGACCTCAGGTTATCGGACGACGTGGCGCCAGCAATTCGGGGACCTGCGCTCTTCTTTCTCGTACATCCGGGGGACTGGGGTCGGTCTGAGCTCGCAGACAGTGGACGCCGGCGTGTTCGATCGCCCGACGGTCATGGCGCTGGTCAAGAACCGCCACCATCATCAGTTCGCGGCCGAGCTGGAAGCATTTATTCGCGAGTCGAATACGACCATCACCGCCCTGATGAAAATGATGCCCGGCAGCAGTGCGGTCAACACACTCGACAGCTATTCGGACGTTTATGAAACGGGCAACCAGGGCCTGCATTTCTTCGTCCGCCAGATCATCCCCGTCCCCGACGCCTTGAATTTCCTCGGCCTCAATGCACCACGGTTTGAGGCGCTGCTCGACGTCCGCAATCTGACGAATGACAACGTCGGGGTCATCAGGACCACGCAGGGCGACGTTGTTCTGGTGCGGGCGCCCCGAAGCGTTCGCGGCGGCATCGCATTCAAATTCTGATCGGCGGCGGATAATCGACCGGACGGCGCTTGGAACTTTCCTCATCAACCGGTTCGTCCAGCCGGCCCCTTCTCCAAAGTACGATTCACACCCACGCAATTCGCTGCAGTTCGGCAATTTAGCCTCCATGATTCAATCTGATGAAGTTGAATCCAAGGAATTGAATCCTGTAGGATTGGCTCGTAACTTAGAGGCCTGGATTCCATCCTTGTATATGGTAAAGCTTCAGATCCTTAGCAGCCTTGGGAGTCGGGTGGGCGAGCATCGGCACCGAAGTTGCTTCTGCCGTTATGGGGAAGTGGGTCGGCGATTGCCGCCCGGGCTCTAATATGCTTTTCTCGATCCGGATGAAGACACTGGTGGTTCTGATCTCATCCGCTTTGGCGGTTTACGGCGGTCTGGTAAACCTGTCCGAGCGAATGAGCTGGGGACTGCCCGTCGATGGGATCGAATGGCAGCAGGAGCAAGGAGTGCGGGTAGAAATGCCCGAAACTCCTGAGGCCAAGGCGGCTCTGAAGCCCGGGGACCAGCTGATCAGCATCAATCGCGTCCCGATTCGAACCCTGGACGACCACACCGAGATCCTCGACCTCCTCGCTCCTCAGGACAAGGCGCAGGTGGTCCGGACCGAGTACCTGATCAAGCGTGGTGCTACCGAGTTCGTCTATACGGCAGGGATCACTGTCCAGTCGCAGGTGTCGGCGGCGGACTATTTCCTGCTCGTCACCGCTTTCGTGTTCCTGCTGACGGGATTGTTCATCTATCTCAGGAACGGCAGTGCGGCCGGGGCCTTTCATTTCTACCTGATGTGCCTGGTCGGCTTCATACTGTTCGTCTTCAGACACACAGGGCAAGCCGACACTCTGGACATCCTGGTCTACTGGGCATCGGCGGTAGCGCTGCTGTTGCTGCCTCCGCTGTTCCTTCATTTCGCATGCTACTTCCCGGAGCCGCTGCCGCTGATGCGGCGTAAACCGCACCTGAAGCCGGCATTGTACTTTCCTTTTGCGCTGCTCCTTTCGCTGCATGCCGCTTGGTTTGCCAAACAACTGAGCGGGTTCGGACTGCCTCGGAACCTGAAGGTTCAATTGTTCCTTGACCGGGTGCACCTGCTTCATTTTGTGGTCTACTTCCTGGCCAGCGCCCTTATCCTGGTTTGGATGAGGCGCAAAGCCGAGTCGGTGGCCCATCGTCAGCAGATGAAATGGCTCACCTATGGAGCCGTTGCTGGCATCGTCCCCTTCGCGCTGTTTTACGGCATTCCATATCTGGTCGGCACCTCGATTTCGCTGCTCATGAGTGCCTCGATCCTCGGGCTGGCGCTTATTCCGGTGAGCTTCGGTTATGCAATCACCCGATTCCGGCTCATGGACGTGGACGTCATCGTAAAGCGGGGAGCGGCGTACGTCATCGCGAGCTCGGCCATCTTGGGTATTTATCTCCTTCTGGCCCTGCTGATCGGTCACGCGGCGTCCCGATTCTCTCCGGATTCAGGCTTCATTCTTTTCGCCATAGCAGCGTTGACCGGCGCCTTGTTCTTCGCCCCTGTCAAGAACAAGATCCAAGACCAACTGGACAAGCTGTTTTACCGTGATCAGTACGACTACCGACGATCGCTCTCCGATTTCGGACGAACGCTCGCCTCGGAAACCGACATCGACCGGCTGATCGAAAAGATCTGCGTGCGGGTCGAGAAGACGCTGAATCTTTCGTCAGTGGCGCTGTTCGTACGGGATGGCGCCGAGCCGTCCACCTATCGGCGGTACGATGCGGGTTCCGAACAGATTGTTCGGATCAATGTGCCGGACAACGTTTTCTCGGATTTTGACCGCGAGCTCAACCCGGTCTTTTTCTGTCCGCAGAGCCAAGCCGTCGAGGACGTGAAGGCCAGCCTGCAGGCCATGGAACTTCATTACATCCAACCGTTGCGGGTGCACGGACGTCTGCTCGGTTTCATCGCTGTCGGCAGGCGGGCCAGCGGAGAGCCGCTGCCGTCTGAGGATCTCGAACTGCTCGCCAGTCTGTCCGTCTACGCGGCCATCGCGATCGACAATGCGATGCTGTATCAATCGCTGGAGTTGAAAGCTAACCAGCTGTCGAACCTGAAGCAGTACAACGAGCAGGTCATCGAAACCTTGATCGCCGGGGTCGCAGTCGTGACCGTCGATGGGACAGTCACGGTGTGGAACGCTTCGATGGAGCGCATCTCCGGGATCGATCGCGAAGCCGCTATAGGGGGCGAGCTTGGTTCTCTGCTTCCCCCGGCGTTTCTCGCAGCATTGCACGGCGTGATGCCGGGTCGTGACTGGACCGTTAACGACACGGTGCGGCTCCAGAAAACGGCGCTCGTAAACCGCGACGGAAAGACCACACTAGTCAACACCACGGTCACGCCCTTCCTGCTGAATGACGACGTGATGACTGGGACGCTCCTGGTCCTCGAAGATGTGACCGAGAAAGTCCGGTTGGAGGACCAGCTGATGCAGGCCGAGAAGCTCAGCTCAATCGGCCTCTTTGCCGCGGGGGTCGCACACGAGGTGAATACCCCGCTGGCCGGCATTTCCAGCTACGCCCAGATGCTGATGAAGGATCTCCCGGAGGGCCATCCGCAACGGGAGCTCCTCATCAAGATTGAGAAGCAGAGTTTCCGGGCCTCCAACATCGTGAACAGCCTGTTGAAGTTCGCCCGGGTCGGGAACAGCGAAGTTCAGGAAGTCAATATTAACTCGCTCATGCTGGAGTCGCTGTCGCTGCTGGATCATCAGCTGAAAAAAGCGCACGTCGAGATCGACCTCGATCTGGATGCGTCCCTGCCGGCAACCTTGGCAAACGGCAGCAAACTTCAACAAGTGTTCATGAATCTCTTCCTGAATGCCAAGGACGCGATGCCCGAGGGCGGACACCTGACCGTCAAGAGCTACCGCGAGGATTCGGCAGTTGTTGTACAGGTCAAGGATACGGGCAACGGTATTTCCGACCAGGTCATCAAGAAGATCTACGATCCTTTCTTTACCACCAAGGACGTGGGCAAGGGGACCGGTTTAGGCCTCTCGATCAGTTATGGCATAATTCAAGAGCACTCGGGCCAGATCGCCGTCGAGAGCCAGCCTGGCCGGGGGACGACCTTTACCGTGCAGCTACCCCTGAGACGAGTGAATTGAACTGACTCCCTCGTATGCCCTCACAGCCAACCATCCTGGTCATAGATGACGAAGAAGTCATGCGCGACGTCATGTCGCGGTTGCTCTCTGAAGAGGGGTACCGCGTGCTCGCCGCAGAGACCCCTGACCAGGGGATGGAGCTGCTGAGCCAGGAAGTAATCGACCTGGTCCTGCTCGATCTCATGCTGCCGGGGCGCAGCGGACTGGTCGTCCTGGAAGAGATCCGGCAGGCGGATCCCGATGCAGTGGTCATCATGATCACGGCGTACGCGTCGATTGAGAGCGCCGTGCGGGCGACCAAGTCGGGCGCCTTCGATTTTCTGACCAAACCGTTCAAGAATGAGGAACTGCTGCTCTCGGTCAAGAATGGCCTGAATAAGCGGCAACTGGAGCAGGAGAACCGTCAGCTCAAGCGCCTGGTTCAGGACCGTTTCGCGTTCCAGAATATCGTCGGCAAGAGCGAGCAGATCCGCAAAGTGTTCGATCTGATCACCCAGGTGGGGCCGAGCCGCAGTACCGTCCTTATCACCGGAGAAAGCGGCACCGGAAAGGAACTGGTCGCAAAGGCGCTCCACAACTGCAGCCCGCGCGCCGGTCGCCCGTTCGTGGCAGTGAACAGCGGGTCAATACCTTCGGATCTTCTCGAGAGCGAGCTGTTCGGCCACGTAAAGGGGGCATTCACCGGCGCGACGGCCACGAAAAAGGGCCTTTTTGAAATCGCGGACCAGGGGACGATTTTCCTGGACGAAATCGGCACGATTCCGCTCGAAACCCAGGCAAAGCTGCTGAGGGTCATCCAGGAGAGGGAGTTTCGCCGGGTCGGAGGCCTCGACCGGATCCGGGTTGATGTCCGGATCATTGCTGCAACCAACATCGACCTGAAGAAGGCGGTCGATGAGCGTAATTTCAGAGACGACCTGTACTATCGCCTGAACGTCATTACGCTCAACCTGCCTGCTTTACGCGAGCGACGGGAGGATATCCCGCTTCTGGTGGACCATTTTGTCGGACGCTTCAGCTCCGAAAACGGAAGAGTCGCGTGCCGATTCGATTCGGACGCCATGCGGGTCCTGGTCGAATACGACTGGCCGGGGAACGTGCGGGAATTGGAGAACGTCGTCGAGCGGGCGGTCGTTCTTGCTCCGGCGGACGGGCTGGTCAAGGCAGACCTTCTCCCCAAGGACCTGATCAACTCGAGCTCGGTCGGCCTCGGAAGGCTCTCTTCTGTGCAATCGGGTGCCTCGCTCAAGGACCTGGTCCAAGACTACGAGAAGGGCCTGATTATTTCGGCTCTCGAAAAAACCAATTACAATCAGAAGAAAGCGGCCGACCTTCTCCGCGTGAACGCCACGACGCTAAACGAGAAGCTGAAGCGGCTGAACATTCGGATCCCTGGCTAGACGGCTGACCAGCTAACCGGCTGACCAGCTGACCTGAAAGACAGATAACGTAAGCCACGCAAATTCAGTCCTTTGCGGACCAAGGGCACGCCGTTCCTCCCCTCCCCTCGTTTGACATCATTTCGACCCGGGAACTATCATAAAAGTTTGGCTGATCCTTTTTGGAGCAATACTTGTCTCTTCTTGAGATAGCTACTTCTGGAGGAAATTACTCGTGCTGCTAGCCTTTGGAACTTTGTGGAGATATTTCCAGCAGGGCGGGCCCGTCATGTGGCCGCTGCTCATCTGTTCGGTACTCGGTCTGGTTTTCATCATTGAGCGGACCATCACCTACGTCCGGGTAAAAGGCGACACCGCTGAGATTTTTTCGCGCGTGCGCGAGGCACTCCTGGGCGGAGACCTTCGACAAGCCGTCGAGGTGACCGATTCCTACACCAACCCCGTCGCCGCGACGCTGAAAGCAGGTCTGCTTCGTTACGGGCGTTCTTCGGAAGAGATCGAGCGTGCGATGCAGGTAGTCGCACTTCACGAGCTCAGCCGGCTGGAGCGGAATCTCTGGATCCTCGCGACTGTGGCAACCATCGCTCCTCTGTTCGGGTTTCTCGGCACGGTCACCGGAATGATCAACTCCTTCGAAGCCCTGGCCGAAGTTGGCCTGGGCAACCCGAAGGCCGTTGCGTCAGGTATCTCCGAGGCCCTGATCACGACCGCTGCGGGATTGATGATCGCTCTTCCGGTGCAGTATGCGTTTAACCACTTCACCAGCCGGGTGAATCATTACACCCTGGACATGGAAACCAGCGCCGCGGTGCTCCTCGAGACTTTCAAGGAGGCACAGGGAGACGAGGCCGCCGGACAGAGAGCTCGGGCCATATGAGACTTCACCGAGAGAAGAGAGTGCAGGCGACGGTACCGACCGCCTCAATGGCGGACATCGCGTTCCTGCTGATCATCTTCTTTATGTTGACCACCTCGTTCTCGCCGGTCAAAACTTCGGTTGACCTTCCGGCTTCGGTCGAGCGGGCGGAGGTCGAACAGAACGCCGCCATCGTAGCCATAACGGCTCAAAGCGAGATCGTGTTTTCGGACGGCGAGAGTCCCGGCGAGAATATGGCGAGCCCGGAGGATCTGGCGCCGTACATCCAGGCGCTGGTTAAGAGTATCCCGAACAAGCAGTTCGTGATCAAAGCCGACCGCGTGGTCAAGTACCACGTGGTTGACCGGGTTCTAGACCAACTACGCCGAAACGGGGCGAAGAACATCGGGTTACTTACCGAGCAAAAAGCGCCGCCGCGCTCGTGATGAGCAAGAGGACAAGATGAAACTGATTATCCGCAGGCAGCCGGCGGAAGTTCCGACTGCCTCGATGGCCGATATCGCGTTTCTGCTGATCATTTTCTTCATGCTGACGGCCGTCTACAGCTCGACCCGAGGGTTGGAGTTTGCCTTTCCGAAAGATGATCCCACGCAGTTGAATGTGCAACCACAGGAAGCGGTACACATCAAAGTAACTGGAGAAGCGAGTTACGTTGTGGACCGGGTTCCGATGACGCTGGGGCAACTTCAAGCTTACATTCAGCAGAAGATGCAACAGGCGCCGGACAAACCAGTGATCATTCACTCGCTGCCGGACGTCCCGTATTTCGCGATGATCGACGTGTTTGACGTTTTACGGCAGCAGAAGGTGAAGAATGTCTCCATTCCGACTCAAACCGAGATCGAGCGATGGAGGACCTGGGGTTACCTGGAATAGCGCACCTTCTTCATCTCGGGGACACAAAACTTAATTTCTGTGCCATCGATTGGCGCCGGTAACGGTTTGGCAATTAAGTCTTATGCCCCGAAACAGCAAGATTTACAGCGAGGCGGATAGAGCGATGAGAGTTGCGACGGTTCTTTTTGTGTTGGTGATCCTGAGCGCGCCGGTGTGGGCACAGGGCGACTACCAGAAAGGCGTTTCTTTCTACAAGCAGGGGCAGTACGCCAAGGCAGCGGCCGAGTTTGAGAAGATCGTCGAGGAGAACCCGAAGTACGAAGACGGGTTCCGAATTCTGGGCGACTGCTATCTGAAAATGAAAAGGTACAGCGAAGCGGCCACCGCTTTTCAAAAAGCGATCCAACTGGACTCGAACAAGGCCTCCTCGTTCCTGGGCTTGGGACTCGCGTATTTCAATTCGAACCGGGATCGTGACGCCATCGCCGCGTTGGTCAAGGCCGAAAAGCTGGTCAGATCGCCACGCGATCAACACCTCCTTTATCGAACTCGGGGATCCGCCTATTTCAACCTGAAGCAGTTTGACGAGGCGATTGCCGATCTCTCAAAAGCAAATTCCATCCAACGAGCCAGTTATCAAGACGTGCTCCAACTCGGCATTGCCTACTACCAGACGGGCAACATGCCGGAAGCGGAGAAACACTTGCGCCAGGCTCTGGCGTTGAACGGCAACTCAGCCGAAGCGAAGAAATACCTCAATCAACTCGACTACGGGGCAGCGCTGGCTGCGATTGAGGCCAAGAACTTCCCGAAAGCCGTCTCGCTGCTTACCGGGCATTTGAAGGACAACCCGCAAGATGGGGATGCCTGGTTCAACCTGGGCTTGGCTCGATTGTTCTCCAATGACACGAAAGGGGCGGAGCAGGCTTTTCTGCAAGCCACTCGAACCGCCCCAAACAGCTGGCAGGCATACGATCGCCTCGGTTATATCTACGAAAAAGCAAAGAATTACCCCAAAGCCCTCGAATTCTATCGAAAAGCCGACTCACTATCGCAAAGCAGCCAGGTAAAGGCTAACGTGGAACGGGTGCAAGAGCGGATCAAGCGCCAGAAGCAAGCCGCCGCCTCCTAGCCAAAATTGCACTCCAGCGACCGCCAGTTGGCCTATACTAAGTGTTTTTGGCAAAGCTCGTGATATGAGCGGACTACAAAAACCCTCGGCAGTCCCGCGCGTCGTTATAGCTACGACTGCCCTGCTGTCGTTCATCAGCTTCTGGCGCGCCGCGGCGGTGGTGCTCGCAGACCTGGGGTCTTCCGCCTTCTATGCCGGCGGCATTGCCGAGGAGGCGATCGGGAAATCGGCCCCGTGGTTGATTCTCGCGGTCATGCTTTTCTCGCTCTGCGTGCGGATGGTCTACATCGAGAGCTCCTCGATGTTCGTTCGCGGCGGCGTCTACCGGGTGGTCAAGGAGGCGATGGGGTCCACGCTGGCCAAAGTCTCTGTCAGCGCGCTCATCTTCGATTTCATCCTCACCGCTCCGATCAGCGGAGTTTCGGCCGGACAGTATCTTGTCGCGCTTCTCAATGAAATCTTCAGGCTTTTCGGGTATCCGATTAACATTCCGCGGGACTACGGCTCAGCCTCTTTCGCGATCCTGATCATCCTTTACTTCTGGCGCAAAAACCTGATCGGGATCGAGGAGTCGAGCGGCAAGGCGATGCAGATCATGAAGATCGCCACCGTGATGGTAGTCCTGATGATCGGGTGGGGAATCGTCACACTGTTGATCCGCGGCGGGTTCGGACTGCCCCCGCCCCCTGCCGCCGAAAACTTCAAGTTCTCCGAGAAAGCCCTCGGTTGGCTTCAAGGAACCAGTCTCCCAACGATCCCGTTGATCATGATCATGATCGGATTCGGGCATTCGATCCTCGCGCTGAGTGGCGAGGAGACGCTTGCCCAGGTCTACCGGGAAATCGCGCACCCGAAATTGCAGAATCTCAAGAAGGCCGCCATTGCCATCTTCGTATTCAGCGCGACTTTCACCCCGGCCGTCTCCTTCCTGGCGGTGGCCCTGATTCCGGATGCAGACCGCCCGCACTACTACGACAACCTGATCAGCGGTATCGCGATGTACCTGCTGGGACCGTATGAGCTGCGGCTGCTGTTCCAGATGTTTGTCGTTATTGTCGGCATTTTGATGCTCTCCGGAGCCTGCAACACCGCCATCATCGGCTCGAACGGCGTGCTCAACCGACTCTCTGAGGACGGCGTCCTGCCCGACTGGTTCCGCCATCCGCACAAGAAGTTTGGGACGACCTATCGTCTCCTGAACCTGATCGTCTTCCTCCAGATCATCGTCGTGATTATCAGCCGGGGCAACGTATTCCTCCTCGGCGAGGCCTATGCCTTCGGCGTCATCTGGAGTTTCTCGATGAACGCGCTTTCCACCCTTATTCTTCGGTTCAAACGGCCGGAGGACCGGGAGTGGAAAGTTCCGCTCAACTTCAAGATCCGCGGGCGTGAAATGCCCGTCGGCCTCGGGCTTGTCACGCTTGTTCTTTTCTCGATCGCACTGACCAACCTCTTCACCAAGGAAGTCGCCACGATCTCAGGCGTGATTTTCACCTCCGTGGTTTACCTCGTATTCGTGCTCTCCGAGCGGATCTCGCTCAGCAGGCGACTGAGCAAAGACAAGGAACTGGAGACCTTCTTACTGGAAAACAAGAGCTCGATTTCCGCCGCGGGAATCTCCGTCCGGCCCGGGAACGTGCTGGTCGCCGTCCGCGACTATCGGTCCCTGCACCCTTTAAAGAAGATCCTCGAAAAGACCAACGTCAAGCACCAGGATATTGTCGCCTTGACCGTCCGTCGCGTGTCCGGTCACTCGACACAGCACCCGCTTTCGGCTGATCAGCTCTTTACCGATTACGAGCGTCTGCTGTTTACCAAGGTCGTCGAGATGGCGGAGAAGTCAGGCAAGACGGTTGAGCTTCTGGTAGTCCCGGGCACCGACCCGTTCACTGTACTGATGCAGACCGCACTGCGGCTGCAATCATCGAAGATCGTCACGGGAACATCCTTCCGGATGAACATCGATGAGCAGGCGCGGCGCATGGGAGAGGCTTGGGAAGGAGCGGATCCGCCATCAAGCGGCATGACTCTCCAACTGGTCAGCCGGGACGACGTCTCCTACTACTTCGATATCGGTCCCCATCCACCACGCCTCTGGCCCGAGGACATCGACCGTGTGCATCGGCTCTGGCTGCAGCTCAGCAGGGAACGGTACGGAGGGAAGCTCCATCACCGGGATATCGTGGGCGTGGCGCTCAAACGCCTCCAGCGGGACTTGGAGGGAGAAAAACCGGAGGTAATGCGCGACTTCGAGTCCGAAGTGGGCACGCAAAACCGTAAGAAGGAACGCGAACGCAGCCCGGTCGAATGATTGCGGATTGCGGATTTCGGATTTCAGAATAACGGAGCCGACGCCTCGGCAAGAGTCGCGGGCCGGGAAGGTTAGTAGTCCCGGCTTCAGCCGGTGAAACCGTTGGCGACTAACATCGGGGCGGGGTCACGAAGACTTGCCTGACCGGCTAGAAGCCGGGACTACGACCCCACCCCAGAGCATCAGCGCACTTCGGACGATCCGCACAATCCGAAATCCGCAATTCGAAATCCGCAATCTGCAATTGGCTCAGTTGTTTCTAGTAACATGCTTCTATGGCCACTGAGGGACGGCATTTCGTCCGAGGCTTGGGGCTGCTCGATTCCACGATGATCGTGGCCGGCTCCATGATCGGTTCCGGCATTTTCATTGTTTCCGCTGACATCGCTCGCCAGCTCGGGTCGCCCGGCTGGCTGCTCCTCGTTTGGGTCTTTACCGGCCTGCTCACTTTGGCCGCCGCGTTGAGTTACGGCGAACTCGCGTCCATGATGCCCAAGGCAGGAGGGCAGTACGTCTATCTCCGGGAGGCGTATTCGCCGATGTGGGGATTCCTGTACGGCTGGGCGCTGTTCCTGGTGATCCAGACCGGGACAATCGCGGCGGTGGCGGTGGCATTCGCCCGATTCGCCGGCGTGCTGTTTCCAAGCCTCGTCGGCGAAGAGCATTTCCTGTTCAATCTGGGCACCCTCGGCCGCTGGTCCCTGTCGCTGTCAACCGCCCAGGTGGTCGCCATTTCGGTGGTTCTTTTTCTGACGACCGCAAACATGCAGGGACTCCGTCAGGGTAAGCTCATTCAAAACGTTTTCACCTTCGCAAAGACCGCCGCGCTGCTTGGCCTGATTGCATTGCCTCTTCTCTTCGCACGCGGCGGAACAGGCGCCCTGTACCAGTCGGATTTTTGGACTCCGCGAAGCGCAGAGGGGGAACTGCTTGGTGGACTGGCGCTCCTGATGGTCATCGGTACCGCAATGGTGGGGTCGCTCTTTTCTTCGGACGCCTGGAACAACATCACGTTTACCGCGGGGGAAGTCAGAAATCCCAAACGGAATGTACCCTTGTCACTGGCGATCGGCACTGGCCTGGTGATCAGCCTTTACCTGCTCGCAAACATCGCTTATCTGGCCTCTCTGTCGCTCGATCAGATTCAAACTGCGCCGGCTGACCGGGTGGGGACTGCCGCGATCGAGACAGTGTTCGGGGGGATGGCTCCGATCGTCATGGCGGCAGCGATCATGATCTCGACTTTCGGCTGCGCCAATGGGCTGATTCTGGCCGGGGCACGGGTTTACTATGCAATGGCGCGCGATGGTGTGTTCTTTCAAGGCGCCGGACGCCTCAACCGGCGAGGTGTGCCGTCAAACGGGTTGATTCTCCAAGCGATCTGGACCAGTCTCCTGATCCTTCCCCGAACCTACGATCCGGCGACGAAAACGTTTGGCAATCTCTACAGTGATCTGCTCGATTACGTGATCTTTGCGGTCATGCTGTTTTATGCGCTGACAGTGATCGGTCTTTTCGTGCTCAGGATCCGCCGGCCAAACGTGGAACGGCCCTACCGCGCGTTTGGATACCCGCTGGTTCCCGCCGCCTATGTGGTCTTTGCTCTCCTGATTGCGCTTGATTTACTGCTCGCCGGAAAGACGAGGGGCAACACGATCCCCGGCCTGGTGATTGTCCTGACCGGGATCCCGGCCTACCTTCTGTGGCGACGGTTCAAGCCCGCCACTCCTGTCAGCTCCGGGGAAGAGGAAGTCGATTGATGCTCTCGATGCGAAGGCCTCGAAAATCGGCCACAATGAGCGAGGGTCCGTACTTCTTCAGCTCCTCACGACTGTGAGTGGTCGCGAGAGCTACGCACGGACAACCGGCTTTCAGAGCGGCCTGGATGCCCGGGGCCGAGTCCTCGAAAACGACGCACTCGGCGGGAGGGAAGCCAAGACGTTCAGCGGCCCGAACAAAGATGTCCGGGTGAGGCTTGCTGCGCGGAACCTCCGGCCCAGTGACCAGGACATCGAAGAGGTCACTCACTTTCAGGCCTTCCAATACGAACTCGAGGTTCTCCTGCGGGCCGCTCGTTGCCACGGCCGTTCGAACCGAGTTCGCCCGAAGATTGGCCAGGAAATCAGCTAAACCCGGCACCGAAACAAGTTCCGGGCGCATGATCTCCCGGTACAATGCTTCCTTTCGCGGGGCATACTGGAGCAACTCCTTCTCGGAGGGCACACGACCCAGCAGCGCCTGGAGAATCTCCCGGTTTCGTTGTCCGAACAGACGGAGGATGTCCGCATCGCTAAAGTCGCGGTCCATCTCCCGGCCGAGTGCCTTCCACGCGGCCAGGTGATGGCGATTGTTATCCACCAGAACTCCGTCCATATCGAAGATTGCTCCACGAATCATCTGTTGTCTCCTCCTGCCAGCAGGCACCCACTTCAGAGCCGCACGCAGCGCCTCCAGGACGCCGGAGCCGGACCAAAGCCAATCGGCCTGCCGATGATACTCCACATTCCTCGGCGGTCAGGATCTAACCCAGCATCAAACACCCACCCATAGGGCGATCGCTTCGGCTGCTTGTTGCGCGTGTTCCGGGTTCGAAAAAAGATGATCGGCGCCGATAACCGGTAAGAACCCCTTCGGTTGTCGCGCCGACGCGAACAATTCCTCCCCTTCGGCGACGGGCACTGTTCGATCCTCAGTCCCATGGACCACGAGAAACGGCCGACCGAGGCCAGCCAGTGTCTCCTTGACCGAATGACTTTTCAAATCCTCGACGAAATCCCGCGTAATCGCAATCTGACGTCCCCCGATTTCGACGTGGACCGAATCCCGGACGGCGAGCTGAGGATCGATTTCCGGAATCGTCTCCAGGAGATGAGTCGCACTGGAAGGAGCTGCAACCACGGCGACCGTCCGGACCTCCGGCATCAGGCGGGCGGAGAGAATGCAAGCGATACCTCCCAGGGAATGTCCGACCAGATGCGAAGCCGAGTATCCCTTTTCCGCGAGCCATTGGCCGGCTGACGCAAGGTCCGAAAGATTGCTTGCCAGGCTTGTGCTCGCGAAGTCTCCGGTGCTCGCGCCGGTGCCTGCAAAATCAAACCTGAGCACCCGGGCACCCCGCGACGCGAGCAATTTCGCGATGGCCACAATCACCTTGTAATCCTTTGAGCAGGTGAAGCAATGGGTGATAACGACCGTTTCCGCGCCATCGGCGCCGGCCGGCTCGTGCAACACCCCGCTCAACCGCGCGGACTGGCTCCCCGGAAATTCGACTCGTGTGACGCGCGGCTCCTCGGTGCCCATATTTTGACGATTGTAGCGCCCCGAGGATCGCCTGACCACCCGTCGAGTCGAGTGTTACAATAAAGCACCAAGGAGTTAACCAATGCGGATTCGGCACTTCTGGTTCTGTCTGGCTCTTTTCCTTTTCCCCTCCACAGTGGTCGCTCAAACAGTGGATGAGATCGCCAAGAAGTACCTTGACGCCAACGGCGGAATCGCCAACCTGACCGCCAAGACAACCATGAGAATGACCTGCAGCATAAAGACGATGGGGCAGTCGATGTCCAGCACGATCACGAAGAAAAGGCCGAACAAGCTTAGAACCGACGTGGAGGTACAGGGTGTCAAGATCACACAGGCATTCGACGGAACGAAGGCCTGGACGCTATTGCCGATGACCCCGCAACCGAGCGAGATGCCCCCGGAACAAGCGGGCCCTTTCAAGGCGCAGGCTGTATTCGATCCGCCGCTGGTGGACTACGCAGCACGCGGCTACAAGATACAGCTGGTCGGCAAGGAGGCGGTCAACGGAAAAGACGCGTTCAAACTCGCGGTGACCTCACCCGATGGCACCGGGGAGACGCTCTTTATCGACGCGGAGAAGTACGTGGCTGTCAAAACGGTGACCATGATCCCAACGCCGCAGGGCGATCGTCCCGCCGACATTTCGTTCTCGGACCATCGCCAAATCGGAGGTATCAATACCCCGCACACCATCGTCACGGTAGTCGGCAATGATTCGCCGATCGAAATGAAGGTTGAAAAACTGGAGTGGGACGTGGACATCCCCGATTCCTTCTTTGCCATGCCGCAGGCGGGAGCCGGACAAAATTGACCGGAAACGAACGAGACCGCCTGGCTGATGCGGCGGCGACCGAACCTCAGCCGATAGTCGTGATCTCCTGCTTTGTTTTCGAGCAGATGTTGCGCCGACTCCTTCCGGCCGAGTTGGCTGAACGCGCGGTCTTCCTTGACTACGCGCTTCATGTCCGGCCCAATCTGCTCCTGGACAGGCTGCAGCAGCTAATCGACGCGCTTCCCCGCCCTTCGATCGTCATCCTCGGCTACGGGCTTTGTGGGAACGGCACGGCCGGACTGAGGAGCGGCAGGCACACTCTGATCCTCCCACGAACGGACGATTGCATCGCCGTTCTCCTCGGTTCCAGAGAGAAGTATGCAAGCGAGTTTTCGGCCTCCCCAGGAACCTACTATCTGACCAAGGGATGGCTCGAGTCCGCAAGCAATCCGCTGGTGCAGTTCGAGGAGTATCAGAAGCAATACGACGAAGAGACGGCTTGGTGGTTGATGGACCAGCAATACGCAAACTACCGCAGGCTGGTATTCGTTGGTCACAGCCAAGCGGAAGTCGAAGAATGCCGCCCCCGGGTTCGGGCAATCGCGGACTTCTGCCGTAGATGGGACATGGAGTACGCCGAGATCATCGGGACAGACGCTTTTGTCAGGCGTCTGGTTGCGGCAGGCCTGGGCCCGGATCCAGCCCGGGAGGATCTTCTGGTCATCCGTCCGGGCGAGGTCGTCACGCAGGATCTGTTCAGAGCATGAGAGAGCCAACCGGTTCGAAAAGCGGCGGATTCTGAACAGCGAATCCGCCCGTGTCCGACTTGGAAGGTCGGACCAACGAGACACTCGGCAGGCTCTCCCCAAGCCGGAAACTATGCCGGCCCGGGGAGTCGGGTCTACGGTCTTTCTCTGCAGAGCCCGGCGGCGCCAAGGATGGCGATATCCGGGTTGTCGGACACTTCGATCTTGATCCGCTCGAGTGTCTTCTTGTAGACAAAGGCGCTCATCGCCCTCCGCATCGCCGCCTGGAAGTAGGGAAAAGACCTGCTGACTGCTCCCCCTAAGACGATTATTTCCGGATCGACTGCATAGAGAATGAAGGTGAGAGCCGTCCCGAGATTGGCACCGAACTCCTGGAAAATCCGAAAGGCGTCCTCATCCCCGGCCTGCGCGCGCTTTGCGACGGCTTCGCCGGTCGTAGCGTACAGGTTCTTGAAGAACTGCCCACTCGCGTAGTACTCCACAACCTGGTCGCGAAAGGGCATCATCCCGAACTCGCCGGCCCCGCAATTGGCTCCTGAATAAAGCCTGTCCTCGATGATCAGGCCAGTGCCCATGCCGGTGCCTAAGGTGACGCAGGCGGCATTCCGGTACGGGTGAGCCTTCCCAAAACGCTTCTCCCCCAACGCGAAGCAATTGGAATCGTTGTCAATCTGAGCGGGGATATGGAACCGCTCCTCGAGGTTCCGCTTGAGCGGGACTTCCTTCCAGGCGGGGATATTAACGGTGTCGTAGATGATACCCGCCTGTATGTCGACTACACTAGGGACACCGACACCGATCCCCGCCACGTCCTCGGTTCCTAGCCGCTCGATCAAATGACAGATCGACTCAAGGACTTCGCCCTCGCTGCCCTGCGCATTGATGGGGGTCGAGACACGCCTCGCCACTTTATTCTCGAGGACGACAGCCGCCTTGGCACTGCTCCCACCCAAGTCAACGCCGATTAATCTCCTGCTGTTTCCCTGCATTCGGAACTCGCTTGATTTGAGCTTTGGGTCTTTTGAATCCTGCGTGCTACTCGAAGAACGGGAAATAGGTCTTCAGCTTGTCCTTCGGGATCCGACTTCCGTACTCGGAAATTTCAAAAGCCTCGGCGAAAGTGACTTTCGAGCCTTTGTCCTGGCCGTACAGCTCAACCAGCTTGCTCCGGTATTTCTGTGCGATGTCCTGATAGGACGGCTTGATCACGGTCCCGAGCCACTCCCGCCGCTTGGCAGCCTCTTTAGGGACCTGGTCGAGCTGGTTCCGGTTGTAGGGGAGCCACTCGTAGACCTGAGACTCGTGCCGATCGTACATGTCCACCTTCTTCTCGATCGTTTCATCGATTCCGACTACCACATCCGGCACGAACGGGGTCGGCTTGGTGAAGTGGTCGTAAGTGTAGACAAAGATTGGGTTCTTCGAGAGATGCGGGACACTTGCGACTACGTTGGGTACAGTGACCATATAAGCGGCGTCCCGGATCACCAACCCAGTGTTGCGATGGTCGGGGTGATAGTCGTCCGGACGGGGAGTGAAAACGAGGTCCGGCTTGAATTCCCGGATCAGCTGGATCACCTGTTTTCGCACCTCCAAGGTGGGCATCAGCTCGCCATCGTGGTTGTCCAGGACCACATACTCAGCCCCAATCACCGCTCCGGCGGCGGCTGCCTCCTTGGTCCGCCGCTGCGCGAGGGCACCACCACCCTGGTTGTAGTGCCCCGCGTCACCGTTGGTGAGAGAAACGAGCTTCACCTTGTGACCGAGCGCGATGTACTTCGCCATTGTACCGCACGCCTCTTCGGGGTCGTCCGGGTGTGCCCCTATGACGAGAATACGAAGCGGCCCGGACTGAGCCTGACTGCCTTGTGCCTGGATGGAATCGAAACCGGTGACCACGAGAAACGCCAGGACCACTAACAGAGATGAAACAATGCGCATATCCCCTCCGGAAAGCAAACAAGTGAACAGCTTTTCAAACGTTAATTTACGATTCGGCCGAACCCAATGAACGTCCCTTACGTTTACTATAGTGCAATCGGACCCGGCTGATTATGGATCTTGCCATATTGCTCGAGCACTGTAAACGCGGTGACCAATTGGCTTGGGAGGCACTTGTACGCCAGTACCAGGGGCGCGTTTACGCTATTGCTTATCACTACGTCGGCAACTCCGAAGACGCCCGCGACCTGGCGCAGGAGATATTCGTCAGGCTCTACGGGACCGTTAAAACGATAGATCACCAGCGTTTTGTTCCCTGGCTGATTCGCATCTCCCGCAACGCGTCCATCGATTTCCTGCGCCGACGCAAGGTTCGCCCTCAGTCAGGCGAGACGGATATCAGCGAGATGACTGACCTGGCCAATGACGGGGCAAATCCAGAGGAGCTGTGCGACGCGGGCCTTCGGCGCAGCGTGCTCTACCGTGCTCTGAGCAAACTGACGGGACTCAACCGCGAAGTGATTATTCTGAAGGAGATCCAGGAACTGTCGATCGAAGAGATTGCCACGTTGCTCGGCGTCCCGGTGGGTACCGTTAAGTCGCGATCAAATCGAGCCAGGCTCGAGCTCGCCCGCAAGATCATCGAACTGGGAGGTCTTCCGAATGGCGAATGAGACCTCGCGAGAGCGACTCGAAAAACGGATTGACTGCCGATCCTTCGCGGAAAGGATCATGGAGCTGGACCCGGGCGACTCGAAAGCCTTCCAGCATCGCGAACTACGCGATCACCTCCTAACTTGCCCTGACTGCCAGAACCTGATGCATGCGTTCTGGTCCACTCGTTCGGACGCCGTGCATCCGCGATTGACCAGCTCGATCCTCGAGCAGACATCCGGAGGATCGTGCCGACAGGCAACCGAGCTCCTCTGCGATCTGATCGACGGAACACTGGCGGAGAATCAGGCTCAATTGGTTGAGCTCCACCTTGCCCACTGCCCGGACTGCACGCGGCTGGCCGAGGTTTTGGACGAGATGAAGCGAAGTCTGCCTACCCTGGCGGAACTGCGTGCCCCGATCGGTTTCGCAAACCAAGTGCTCGGATCGCTTCCGTTTTCGAGGCAATCAAGGCCAGGCTGGATCGGTAGACTACAGGCTTGGTTTGCCGCTTTGCCTGAACGGCCGCTGATCAGCGTGGAGGCAGCTTATTTGGGCGCCTTGCTGATGTTTCTGCTGTTCGGTAATCCCTTTGCGGCGCTTCCCGAGAGCCGGCGCCTCCTGGCCGGTTTCGCCGAGCAGGTCGGAGCCGTGCAGCTTGCCCAGACGGGCTACGAGGGAGTCGAACGTTACGTTCAGAACAGTTTCGAAGCGGTAAACGTGGCAACCACCCGGCTGCAAGCATCAGGGCAGGATCTCGAAGAACTCCGCGCAGACCTTTCCGGAAAGATCGACACCTACTATGGCCGAGGGCAGTCAACCGTTAAGTCGGTGGCCCATTTCTTCGAGCAGAAGGGGTCGAACATCAAGAAGAAGCTTCAGTCACCTGAGCGGTGACAGCCTGCCGACCCGAAGGACCACAAGGACCTCAAGGACCACACAAGATCGCCGGAAAGCAGA
>CAYQYP010000481.1:0-2266 GCA_964421755.1 uncultured Acidobacteriota bacterium | reverse complement strand
AAGGGTCTCCTCGAAGTCGTGTTCGGCGGCGAGACCCAGCAACTCAAGCTCGAGGCGAACCGGCATAGCGGTGCTCAGGATGTCGCCCTGCGTCTCCGGTTCGTTTGACGTCCTGATTTCGGCCATCAGGCCTCTCAGCGCTTGGACCAGTTCCGTGCTGATGGTTTGATTACGCATCCTGCTGAGGAAGCAGAAAGCGCCCAGGGAGCGCTCTTCGAGGGAGATATCGGGGTTGAGCAATTCGGCGCCCTCCAGGATCTTGGCAGGCGGAGCGCAGGAAATCTCCGGATACGACGGGCGCATTTGGTTTATCAGTGCTTCGAGTCCGCCGATCGCCTCCAGCCGGGCGTAAAGGTCAGGGAAGCTCGAGGCCAGCGACTCGAGCACCTCGGCGCACCGGCGATAGTTGGGGAGTTGACCGAGCAGAACCGATTCCGACCCGGTGAAGCCGACCTTCCCTCCGTCCTTTCCGGGAACAAGACGCCTGCCTTCCGACGACGGGTTCTTCCCGAGCGCCAGCGTCCACGCCTCGACAAAAAGATCGTCTGAAAGCGGCATCAGCAAGGCGGTGAAAGAGGCGAAGTCGAGGAACAGTTGCTGGTCCGGGTTTCCTTTGCGGTAGTCCGAGATTACCTCGCGCGCGAGAGTACCAGCTTGGTCGATCCGGCCCTCCCGGAAAAGGGACGCCATGATTTTTCCCCGCGCGCTGTAAGTGAGCGGGGTGTCGATCCGCGAGACGATGGCCTCCGCGTGATCCGGATTCGTCCTGGCCACCTGGCCGACCCGCCCGCTGGCGATCCTGTCCCAGAAACGGTGATAACTCGCCTCGGCATTGGGTCCGAAGGCCGCCGGTGGTTGCGGCCACTGCTCCCCCAGCCGGGCTGCCCTGTCCGCGTCTATAGCCGTCATTTCAGTCAGCAGGAGGACTGCCTCGAGCGTCGACCACTCGTATCCGAAGGCTCGATCGGCGTGAAGCGCTTCCTGGCGGGATTTCTCATAAAGGTAAGCCAAAGCGCCGGGAAGGCAGGCGGGATCCAGTCTTTTCCACCCGCTTACGAGAGGGCCGAGACTTGCGCCGCTTCTCGGCGTGATTATGTCCATCGCTTCGGTGGCGCGACGCAAAGCGATTCGGGCCTTCAACAGTCGTTCCGGTGGCAGCTTGAGCAGACCGGCATTCTCGGCCAGCCGGAAATCGACGGGATGGCCATAGTCCTGTTCTGCCGCCTGGCAAAAACAGGAATAGAGAAAAAGGGAAAGGAGCAGCCCGATTGGACCTCGATTTGGCGTCATCTTCGACTCCCGGCTACGGGTTGATTGTAGCCGATTTCCACGAGAAGCGGGAGGATCGTTGGCCGCCCTCCTGGCCGCATCGTCTTGCCGTCTTGAAACGTTCTGGTACCATTCACTCCGCGCGAGAATTCGCTTGATCGCCGCAGGTAAGGAAGCGCATGCGGAACAGACAAGAGCCAATCTTCGTTTCTGATGCTGGAAGAACGACTGGCGTGTTTTGTGCCAGGAGGTCTGCTGAGAGATGTCATCCGAGACAATGATGAACAAGACAGCACCAGGTACCATTCAGACGACGGAACCAGAAATGACGGCGATCAGCTCACGCGCCGCCGGGCAAACCGGCCAAATTCCGGATCCCCTTGCCCCATCGGCCGGCCGCTGGCTGGACCTGGCCGTCCTCCTCTTCCCTGCCCTCTTCAAACTGGTGCTGCATCTCGCGACCACGAAGGGTTACGGGCTGCATGGGGACGAGCTTTATTACCTTGCCTGCAGCGATCATCTCGACTGGGGCTACGTTGACCATCCACCCTTGTCTGTATGGATTCTCAGAGTTTTCCGGGTGATCCTCGGCGACTCATGCTTCTCGATCCGCCTGCTTTCGGCGCTCGCCGGCTGTGCCACGGTTTTGCTGACGGGGCTTCTCGCTCGTCGAATGGGTGCGGGGAGGTACGGTCAGCTGCTCGCGTCGGTTTGCGCGATCGTCGCAGGCCTGTATCTCGCGATCGGACATTCCTTCTCAGTGAACGCCCTGGACCTGGTTTTCTGGGTGGCCGCCTTCCACGTCATGGTCTCTATTCTTAGCGGGGGACCGGCCCGAAACTGGGTGTGGTTGGGAGTGATCAGCGGCTTGGGCGTTCAAAACAAGGTGAGCATGCTGTTTCTGGGGTTTGCTCTGGTCGCAGGACTGGTCATTTCCAGCCAACGTCGTCTCTTGCTAAGCCGGGGGCCTTGGCTGGGTGGGCTGGTGGCCGGAATC